>NZ_NASY01000038.1:0-25546 GCF_002075365.1 Anoxybacillus sp. UARK-01
TCCTATGTATGAACAGTTAGAAGAGATAAAAATTCGATAACTAACTCTATGCATTTGCGAACTACTGTGGTGATGTAGTTCGAATTTTTGATGAAGATGGCCTGACTGTCGCAATTATCCCTATGATCCCTAGGGTAAAGCTTTGTCTGCTTCCGAAGACATAGCTGTTGCTGGACAACTGCTAGGGTATGCAGGATATTATTATGATAGGGAAACGAAGCTGTACTACTTGCAAGCGCGGTATTACGATCCGGAGACGGCGAGGTTTATCTCAAGAGATCCAGATCCGGGAGACAAAGACGATCCGATCACTCAAAATGCGTATACGTATGCGAATGATAATCCGGTGATGCTGGTGGATCCGGATGGGAATCGTGGATTAACCACATTGTATCGGACTGTTGCAGGTGCTCTCACATATGTTATAGTCAGCGGGGCAGTAGCAAAGAGTTTAGTTAAGAAAGCGGTAGGGAAAGTAGCAAAGAAGGTTTTACGTAAGGGTACTGGAAACCTCAATAGTCTACTAAAAAAGAAATCATTAGGTAGAGGTTCAACAGGAAGAACAACCCCTAACAGCCTTGAAGAACAGTTAGCCATGAAGGAAGTATTATCAAATCCACTTGCTGGAGCTAGGGAGGTAGTTCCAAGAAGTAAAATGAATGATAAAAGATGGCCTGGTTCAGAAGGATGGGTAAAAATGCAAAGAATTATTAAGACTTCCAAAGGAAATATCAATATTCACTTTAATTACAATATCAAAACGGGAAAATTTGATGACTTTAAATTTAAGTGATAGGAGTGAATAATGTTTGAAGGTTAGATGTATTACAGATGATGGCTATTTATTTAGTCCAAGAAAGGTAAGAGAAGGTTATAATCAAAAAACCACCTATAACGGAATAGAAGTTAATAGAGATTATAATGTCTATGGAATATTATTTTATGAAGATGGGTTAAGATATCTTTTATTTGACGATTACGAAACTCCTTATTGGTATCCGGCAGAATTATTTGAAGTTATTGAAAATAAAATACCTGAAACATGGTATTACAAGTTTTATGGATATGACGAGGAAGGGATTTCTGCAATCTGGGGCTATTATGAATTAGTGCATTCCGAGAAGCATTTTGATGGATTAAGTGAGCAAGAGCCAGAAGAAATAGAATTATTTCTAAAGATAAAAAAAGAAATGTATAATTAGATTGAATTTTTTGGTGGTTATGGCGATGATAACCACCATATTTGTTTTTGAAGATATGATGGCGATAACGACTAAACGGTATGGGCGAACAGGAAACCAAATACGGTGAAGAACCAAAACGGCGATCCGCTCTATTATGCAGCGAACTACCGCGGCGATGTCGTGCGGATGGTCGATGAAAATGGAACGACGGTCGCGAATTACAGCTAGGATCCATGAGGCAAAGTGTTGTCGGTTTCGGAAAATGCGGCAATGGCTGGACAACCAATAGAATATGCAAGAGGGCATCAAACGGGAGGGATTCCGACAAATGTTGTTGAAGATGTAATGAAGAACGGCACTTCAAGAACAGTCATTAGAAACGGTGCAATTAGAATTATTTACGAACATAATGGTGTTAGAGTTGCCGCTGAAGAACGAGGGAAAATCGTGATAGCTCCCATGCGATACTATTAGCAAAAGAGTAGGGTTCAGCGAATATTAGGAGGCAATGAAATGAGAAGGGATTATTATGAAAGAATTGAAAGAGCCGTCAAGTATATTCATGATCATTATGACGAGCCTATTCATCTTGATACATTAGCCAACGTTTCCCATTTTTCGAAATATCATTTTAATCGTATCTTCACTTCGGTTGTTGGAATGACACCGATGTCTTATGTGAAAAAAATTCGTCTGCAAAAGTCGGTGTATTACTTAACTGAAACGACTAAATCTATCTTGGAAATCTCCAATCTCTGTGGTTTTGGCTCCGTTTCAAATTTTAATGCTGCTTTTAAACAACATTTTCACATGGTTCCCAGTGACGTAAGAAAAAAACATCAAAATCGCAATATTTCATTAGATATAAGCAAGAATCAAGAAGAATGGTCTGCTCCGATACGTTATACTTACGCTAACCATCATTTATTAAGGAGAATATGGAGCATGAATATAACGATTAAAGAGCTTCCTGACTATGAAGTGGCTTTTGTTAGGCATGTGGGTAGCTATTTAGAAACGTATTATGCATGGAATCAATTAAACGAATGGGCAAACCGAAACGGATTGTATCCGCCAGAGCACGATTTTATTGGCATCTCATTGGATGATCCACTTGTTGTAGAAGAATTTGCTTGCCGCTATGATGCGTGTGTGACGCTGCCGACCGGTTTCAAGGGAGAGGAAGATCCCGATATTCAATATAAAACAATACCTGGCGGATTATATGCCTTATATCAGTTTTACGATACGATTGATAAATTAGCGATTGCGTATCAAAGTTTATTTGGACAGTGGTTGCCAAATAGTGAGTATGATGCGGATGATAGGCCGTGCCTGGAATTTTGTATGAATAATCCAGAAACAGATCCGGAAGGAAAGTGTAAAGTTCATTTATATGTCCCTATAAAAGAAAGGGGATCATCTAGCGGGGGCTAGGAATAGGACGAATGATCTGGCGACGATGGTCGATCGTAAAGAAGAAGTCCTTGTTATTTCGATGTTATAAATCCTGGTTTTTGGAAATTAAAAAATGGTTGTCATTTCCATAAAATAATGGTAGCATAGGAATAACTGAATAAGTCTTATCAAGAGTGAACGAGAGATCGGGCTCAATGACTTCACAGCAACCTGCGCTTGACGCAAGGTGCTCCTACCCGCAAAGCGCTTCGCTTTGAATGATAAGGACGGCTTCAAGCTCTTTTCGCGTCATTCATGGCGGAAAGAGCTTTTTATTTTGGCAGAGCCGTTTGTGACCATCCTTATTGAGAAAGGGGCGAGAATGATGAGCGAAACGATCCGCAGGTACATGGCGTGCCATATGAAAGCTGCTTCATTCGCTTTACATGTTGCCAACGGTGTGAAACGTCAGCTTCGTCAATGGGATTCTACAGCGATTTTTTACATTGATCACCATACGAACTTTTTTCTATTGTATGGGCAAGCATTTGGAAAACCGTTTCAACTGTTACTTACGTTGGCGGAAGTGGAAGTGTTCAAAGCAGAAGAGCCCTATGCGCTCGATCGTTACATTTGGCGGGAGCTAAGAGAGCAAGGGCTGCCGGTCGGGCAGATTGATTAAAAACGTTAGAAAAGAAAAAGGAGAGGGAGCTATGGAAGTCGAAATAGATGAGCATGCTGGTATTCGAGGAAAAGACATGGAAACGAATGTCAGCGGAATGAGATTGACTCAGCGAAATGGGCGGTTCTTGTCTCCTAAATGGCATGTCGCTATGCTCATTGATCCTTTCGAAACCTTTACCTTAGTGAGAGGGAGTGAAACAAGAAAAAGGACGGTTGCCATCGCTTAGGGTACCGCTCATGAGGAAAAACGGTAGGGCCTTTATTTTTTCTTCGGCACGAGCAGCAAATGGCCGGAATTCTCAAATCGGTAAAGTAAAAAGAGAAAAACAAGCGTCCCGATGTAAAGCGGGACCTTGTTTGGGATTTTCATGTTACGATCTTTGATTAGAGGGAACGATCGATATGATCTATTATTTTGTTGTTAATAAAATCTCAGGAAACGGAAAAGGGCTGAAAGTTTGGAAAAAGGTTGAAAAGCTGCTTCAAGAGAAGCAGGTAAATTATCAAGTTCGTTTTACAGAACGTCCAAAACATGCGGTAGAAATAGTGAAGGAGTTTTCTTCTAAAGCATGCAATGCGGTTGTCGCCGTTGGCGGCGATGGCACAATCCACGATGTGGCAAACGGGCTCATTCATTCGAATATACCTTTAGGGATTATTCCGGCAGGGTCAGGAAATGATTTAGCAAGGGCTCTTGATATACCGATGGACTATAAAAGGGCGTTGGAACGTATTTTAAGAGGAAAGAAAAGAAAAATGGACGTTGGAAAAATTGGCGAAGAATACTGCATGACTGTAACGGGAATCGGATTTGACGGCAAAGTGGCCGAAATCAACAATATCGCTAAATATAAAGATTTATTAAATCTCGTTAGGTTAGGCGATCTTTCCTATGGATTGAGCGTTTTGCATGCTTTATTCCAATATCGTCCCGTCCGCATTCAATTAAAAATTGACGGGAAGGTTCAATCTTTTTCAAATGTATGGTTCATTGCCATTGCTAATACTCCGAATTACGGCGGAGGGATTAAAATATGTCCGGATGCTTGTTACGATGACGGACTTTTTGACATTTGTATCGTACATAGCATCACAAAATGGGAGCTGTTACGCACGTTTCCAAAAGCGTATAAAGGAAAGCATGTTTCACATCCAAGTGTCACCATGATCAAAGGAAAACAGGTAGAAATTATCGCTGAACCGCCGATAATTGTCCAAAGCGATGGCGAGATTCTCACGAAAACTCCAGTGAATGTAACGATTCAGAAGGAGGCGTTGCTAATTATGTGACCCTCCCGCAGGCAAAAAAGCTGTTCAAGCCATTTATTTTCATCTAAGGAACGCTTTGTGGGCAAATGAATAGGTTCACTGGCGTTTCTTGTTCGAGAGAAGAAGCAGGAAGATCATTCTGTTTTTTAGTAGCATAATAGATCATCAGCACTGGGGAAATGATATATTTATACTATTTTATAAATTCTAAAAATTAATTGAAAAATAGTGGAAAAAGTGATTAAATAAATGGTAAGTAGTATACATTTCAGTGATGATGCTTAAAGGATTCGTTGCACGAAATTATAGAAACGATGTTTCTTATTACAAAACAATAAGGGGTGTGAGGATTGCTCGCCACAGAATTTTTATCAGAATTAAAGGCGATTTTGCGCGACAGCCACGTTCAAGTAGAAGAAGATGTGGGACATCCGCTGGGAAATAGCGGTCGGGTCACCGTTTATCCGCAGTCGGAAGAGGAGATTTCCAATGTTTTAATGTATGCAGACAACCATGGAAAAAAAGTAACGATTGTCGGCGGCGGAACGAAGAGAGGATTTGGCGGGGGAACGGAAGTCGCCGATCTTTTGCTTTCACTGGCGGAATATAAAGGAGTTGTCGAGCATAACGTTGGTGACATGACATTAACGGTTAAAGCGGGGACACCGTTTCAATCTTTGCAGGAATATTTAGCCGAATATAACCAAACGATCGCGTTGGATCCGATATGGCCAGAATATGCCACGATTGGTGGAGCTATTGCAGCGAACGACAGTGGTCCGAAACGATTTCGTTATGGTTCTGCTCGCGACAGCGTCATTGGAATGAGAATTGTTTACCCGAATGGAACGGTTATCCGCTCGGGAGGCAAAGTGGTTAAAAATGTGGCTGGCTATGATATGAACAAGCTGTTTATCGGTTCTATGGGGACGCTCGGAGTGATATCGGAAGTAACGTTGAAGCTTCGCCCGCTTCCGAAATATGAAAGCCTTATTCTATTATCCTTTCAAGAAGGAAAGATGGAAGAAATACGCGCTTTTGCTGTGGAATTGCTAGATTCGTTGATGGAACCGACATCCCTGGAATTGTTAAGCCCTTCTTTATCGGAGCGGTTAACAGGGAATCATGCTTATACAGTAGCGATCAGCTTTGAAGATGTCGAAAGCGCTGTCCATTACCAGGAGAATTTTGTCAAGCGCATTCAGCCAGCCAAAACAAACATAACGATTTTACCATTAAAAGAAGCGCGAGCATTTTGGAGACAATTTTACACCATCGCTCCGAATGGGAGGGAAAGCGGAAGCAGCAACGAAATAGAGGCTGCTTTGAAAATCGGCGTTGTCAATCTCGATGCTCTTCAAGTCATAAAAGCAAGCCATATTTTACAAGACGCTATGAATATAGCTGTTGAGGCGCATGGCGGTCTTGGGCATGGACTATGTCAAATATATATCAAAGGGACGGGCGAAGAGGTTGTTGCTGCCATTGAGCGGCTTCGTCAGTTTGTGATCCCGCTTGGCGGATACGTGATTGTGAAACATTTGCCGTTGGCGCTTCGGCAAAAAGTAGAGGTTTGGGGTGAAAAACCGTCTTATTTCTTCCTATTAGAAGGTATTAAAACAAAAATAGATCCCCATTCTACTCTTAATCATGGACGATTTGTAGGAGGGATATAATGTGAGTGTAAGAGAGAACGATGTAAAACAAGCACCGGCATGTACAGCGGCGAGCTTGGGGAATTATCTTTGGAATGACCCTCCTGATGAAAGCAAATGGGCCGATTGTGTTCATTGCGGCATGTGCTTGGAATCCTGTCCAACTTATGAACAAACGGGGCAAGAACAGCATTCTCCGCGCGGGCGCGTCCATCTGATTAAATCGGTTGCCGAAGGAAAGCTGGAAGTGAATGAAGCGTTTGCCGATCCGGTTTTTGCGTGTCTTGATTGCCGCGCGTGTACGACCGCTTGTCCTGCTGATGTCGATGTCGGAGGGCTGATCGAAGAGGCGCGCGGGCAAATTCGTCAAGCGATGCCATTGACCGGATGGAAAGGAGCGGTAAGCAAATTTTTTCTTGAGGGAGTATTTCCGCATGCGAATCGCTTGCATTTATTAGGGAGGTTGTTGAAGTTTTACCAAAAGAGCGGGTTGCAAAAGATGGCGCGTAAGACGCGGCTGATTCATATGATGCCGGAGCATTTAGCGGAAATGGAAGCGATTTTACCGGAAGTCAAACAGCCGGTTCGCCAAAAATACAAACAGGCCGGCATGATTCAAGCGAAAGGGGAAACGAAGCGGACGGTTGCCCTTTTAACTGGATGCGTCATGGATGTGATGTTCAGTGATATAAATGAAGCGACGATTCGTGTATTAACCCGTAATGGAAATAATGTGACAATCCCACAAAATCAAACGTGTTGTGGAGCGCTGCATGTTCACGCCGGCGACCGTGAAACAGGAAGAAAGCTGGCGAAGCGGAATATCGAAGCGTTTAAAGATGCTGATACAGTCATTGTGAATGCGGCAGGCTGCGGCTGCATGTTGAAAGAATATCCAGAATTATTCCGTGAAGATCAGGAGTGGCGCGAAAAAGCAGAACGGTTTGCTGCGAAGGTACAAGATATTTCTAAATATCTTTATGATACAGGGTATGAAAAGCCAAAAGCTGAAATCAAAACAAGGATTACGTATCATGATGCATGCCATTTAGCGCATAGCCAAGGGATACGCCGGGAGCCGCGCGACATTCTTCTTAGCATTCCTGGGGTGGAAATGGTGCATATGCCGAATGCCGACCGTTGCTGTGGAAGTGCTGGCATTTACAATATCACTCATCCGGAAATGGCAGGAGCTGTCCTAAAAAGTAAAATGGAGCATGTTCCTGAAGAGGTCGAAATGATTTCGATGGGGAATCCCGGCTGTATGCTACAAATGGCGATGGGAGTGCTGAAATACGGAAGAAACCAAAAAATTGTGCATACCGTTCAGCTGCTTGATTGGGCATACCAAAAAGAGGATCAACAAAAGGTGGGAGAATCATGGCGATAAAAGGTGGGCAAATAAAGGATACACATATCGAAAATCTTGCGAAAATCGTTGGTACTTCAGCGATTCTCTATAAAAAAGAAGATTTGCTTGCATATGACTGTGATGGTTTTACGATTCATCGCCATTTACCGAAGGCAGTCGTGTTTCCCAATAGCGCAGAGGAAGTCGCGCAGATTGTGAAATATTGCCATGAGCATGATTTGCCCTTTCTTGCCCGCGGTGCAGGAACGGGATTAAGCGGCGGAGCGATTCCGTTAAATGGCGAGGTGATCATTAGCTTAACCAAAATGAAGCGGCTCGTATCGGTCGACCTCGAAAATCGACGTGCGGTGGTCGAGCCGGGCTTTATAAATCTGAAGCTGACCCATTCGATTGCTGATAAAGGCTATTATTATGCTCCTGATCCATCAAGCCAATATTGTTGTACGATCGGTGGGAACGTTGCTGAAAATGCCGGGGGAGCCCACTGCTTAAAATATGGCGTGACGACAAACCATATTTTGGGGCTGGAAGTTGTTTTGCCAAATGGGGAAATGATTGAAATAAGCACAAACGGAGTTCTTGATCCGCCTGGATATGATTTGCTTGGAATATTGACAGGATCGGAAGGCACGTTAGGAATTGTAACGAAAATCACCGTTCGCATTTTAAAAAATCCTGAAGCGAAACAAACGGTGCTGGCGTATTTTGATAAAGTTTCCGATGCCAGCCAAGCCGTGTCTGATATCATTTCCGCCGGAATTGTTCCCGCTGCCCTTGAAATGATGGATAAAACAGCGATTGAGGGGGTGGAAGCAGCGGCGTTTCCAGTAGGGCATCCGAAAGATATTGAAGCGCTTTTGCTTATTGAAGTAGATGGTATTTCTGCTGGTATCGACGAACAAATTCAAGAAATATTAAAGGTATGCCGAAGCCGAAATGTTCGTGAAGTGAAAGTAGCCCAAGATGAGAAGGAACGGGAAAGATGGTGGGCGAATCGAAAAACGGGATTTGGGGCGATGGGAGCGATTTCTCCGGACTACTTAGTGCAAGACGGGGTGATTCCGCGGAGCAAGCTGCCGGAAGTGCTAGAACGAATCAGACAAATAAGCGAAAAATATGGATTGCGAATCGCGAATATTTTCCATGCTGGGGACGGAAATCTTCATCCACTTGTCCTTTTTGATTCGAGGAAACCAGGGGAAACAGAAATGGCATTGGCGGCTGGAAGCGAATGTCTGCAAGCTTGTGCCGATGCTGGCGGATCGATCACCGGCGAGCATGGAGTGGGCATTGAAAAACGAGAAGAAATGCGTTTCATTTTCAGCGACGAAGAAATTGCCGCACAAACCAATATTCGTGATGTATTCAATCCGAAAAACTTATTAAATGCTGGAAAGTTATTTCCGACACCAGGGCGTTGTGTTGAAGTGAAAAGAAATGAGAAAATGAAATAATTTTTTGAAAATTATTGAAGCACCTGCAACTTTATGCTATTATTTTTTTAATAAATTAAGAAACGATGTTTCGTAATAACAAACAGAAACTCTCTGTATGAGGAAGGAAGTACTTTTAAAAAATCGATGAGGATGAAATGGGGGAAGTGGTTGTATGCAAGACTATGTAAAAGTAGGAAATCTTCAAGTTGCCCGCCTTTTCTATGAGTTTATCAACCAAGAGGTTTTGCCCGAAAGCGGAGTTGAAAACGAACAGTTTTGGGCGGATTTAGAAAGGCTAGTAAACGATTTGACGCCGAAAAATAAAGGGTTGCTTGCCCGACGTGATGAAATTCAAGAAAAACTTCATGAATGGCATCGCCAGCATAGAGAAAATTTTGATTTTCATCAATATAAATCATTTTTAGAGGAAATTGGCTATTTAGAACCAGAAGTAGAAGATTTTCAAATCACAACTGAAGGAGTAGATGATGAAATCGCTCTACAGGCTGGACCACAGCTAGTTGTCCCTGTCAGCAACGCCCGTTATGCGCTGAACGCAGCGAACGCGCGCTGGGGGAGTCTCTATGACGCTCTTTACGGAACGGATGTAATCAGTGAAGAGGACGGCGCGGAACGTGGCGCTCATTACAATCCTGTCCGCGGCGAGAAAGTGATTGCCTATGCTAAGCAATTCCTCGATGAAGCGGCACCGTTAAACGGTTACTCCCATAAAGATGCCGTCAAGTACGCGGTCCTTGATGGAAAATTATCTGTTTCCACCAAGGATGGCAAGATGACAAACCTTCAAGATGAGGAAAAATGGGTCGGCTATCAAGGAGATCCGGAAGAGCCATCGGCTATCTTGCTGAAAAATAACGGCTTGCATATTGAAATCCAAATCGATCGCCATCATCCTGTCGGCAAAACCGATGCGGCGGGTGTGAAAGATATTTTATTGGAAGCAGCGTTGACGACGATTATGGACGGAGAAGATTCTGTTGCCGCCGTCGATGCGGAGGACAAAGTCCTTGTATACCGCAATTTATTAGGTTTAATGAAAGGAGATTTGACAGCCACATTTGCAAAAGGCAATCAAACGATAACGCGCACGCTCCATCCTGACCGGATTTACACAAAGCCAAATGGAGAAGAATTGGTATTGCGGGGACGTTCGCTCATGTTCATTCGCAATGTTGGCCATCTGATGACGAATAATACCGTATTAGATCCGAATGGCCAGGAAATTTATGAAGGGATTTTGGATGCGGTTGTGACTAGTTTAATTGCGAAACATTCTCTGTTAGGCAATGGCCGCTATAAAAATTCCGCAAAGGGTTCGATCTACATTGTGAAGCCGAAAATGCACGGTTCAGAAGAAGTGGCTTTTGCGAATGAATTATTTGACCGTGTGGAAGATATGCTGGGCCTCGAGCGAAATACCATCAAAATTGGTGTCATGGACGAGGAACGCCGCACAACGCTGAACTTGAAAAACTGCATTTATCAAGTAAGAGACCGCATCGTGTTTATTAATACTGGTTTCTTAGATCGTACGGGGGATGAAATCCATACTTCAATGGAAGCGGGGCCGATGATTCGCAAAAACGATATGAAAACATCAGCATGGCTGCAAGCCTATGAGAAATCAAATGTAAGCATTGGGCTTGCTGCTGGTTTGCAAGGTCGGGCGCAAATCGGTAAAGGAATGTGGGCCATGCCGGATATGATGGCGGAAATGCTGAAGCAAAAAGGCAGTCAGCTTCAGGCAGGCGCCAATACAGCGTGGGTACCTTCTCCAACGGCAGCGGTCTTGCATGCTCTACACTATCACCAAATCAATGTAACCAAGGCACAAAATGAATTAAGCAAAGAGTTGAAAGATTTCCGCGATGATATTTTACAAATTCCAGTGGCCGTCGATCCTAACTGGACTCCGGAAGAAATTCAACAAGAACTAGATAATAACGCTCAAGGCATTCTTGGATATGTTGTCCGTTGGGTGGAACAAGGAATTGGTTGCTCGAAAGTTCCTGATATTCATAATATCGGGCTGATGGAAGACCGGGCGACCTTAAGAATTTCAAGTCAGCATATCGCCAACTGGCTTCATCACGGAATTTGCACGAAAGAACAAGTGCTCGAGACATTAAAACGCATGGCGAAGGTCGTCGATGAGCAAAACGCTGGAGATCCTGCTTATCGGCCAATGGCGGAAGACTATGATCATTCTGTCGCCTTCCAAGCGGCCTGCGACCTTATTTTCAAAGGCTATGAGCAGCCGAACGGTTACACGGAACCAATTTTGCATCGCCGCCGCTTAGAAGCCAAGGCGAAGTTTGCGGTAAAACAGTAGGAGACCTACAAGGAACAATGAGGGCATTCTATTTATTTAGGATGCCCTTTCATCTACGTGATACAGTGAACAAGGGTGGGGAAGTTGTCCTGATTTAAACGTTGCAGAAGCCGCCGCCAATGGATGGCCAATCGGGAGTTGTTTGTCACTATATAATGTGCTATCAGCGGCAGCAGGAAAATGGCTCATTGCTGAATCATGGCTGAATGATTTTCAGAATCGTTCGAGAGTCAGGCATTCTTTTCATAAAAACAGGTTGGAAAAAGGTGTGATTTAGCTCTTTTATCACACAGTTGATTGGCGAAAAGGCAAGTCACAGGACTCTTTCAAGAGCGGATGACAGATTGGACGAGAGGAGAAAAGGGATGAAATTTGCTAGATTTATAGCGAACGGAGAAAGGTACACAGGTATCGTAACAGATGGTAGGATCAGAGAAATTCAAGGGGATATGTTTGGAAAATGGGAGTATACAGAAAAAACATTTTCCGGGCATGAGGTCAAGCTTCTTGCTCCGTTAGAGCCGAATCAAATCATTGGAATCGGTGCCAATTACGTCTCGCAAAAACAAGAGATTCCGGATGTGCTGCCGGAAATTCCGGTGTTTTTCTTTAAGCCTGCTTCATCGGTGATCGGGCCTGAAGAAGAAATTATCATTCCAAAAGGAATCGACCACGTGAAGTTTGAATCAGAATTGGCGGTGGTGATTGGAAAAGAAGCGAAACATATTCCAGAATCAGATGTATTGAATTATGTGTTCGGCTATACCGTTGGGAACGATGTAACGGCACCGCAATTTTTTCATCAAGACGGCCATTGGACGCTCGGCAAAGCATTTGATACGTTTACCCCATTAGGTCCAGTCATTGAAACGGAGCTCAATCCTTTCAAGGTGAATGTAAAGGCAAGATTGAACGGTGTTGAAAAACAAAATAGTCCGACGGAACTTATGGTAATTTCAATCTGTAAAATGATTTCCTATCTATCGAATATTATGACGCTGAAGCCAGGAGATGTGATTTTAACGGGAAGTCCAGTAGGGGCCGAATTTGTTAAGCCAGGGGATCTGATTGAATGTGAGATTGCAGAGATTGGAACGCTTCGCAATCCATTTGTTGCGGCACAAGAAAGTGTTCAAGCCGGTCAGTAACCGCTTAAATGCCCGGAAATCAATGGTATAATGAATTATTATGTGTTGTGACAGAGGTGAGAGAGCATGGAAAGAGAAAATATGGTCAAGTCTGTGAGCCGGGCATTAGACATTATCGATATTGTCTGTTCGGAAAAGGATGGCTTAGGCGTTACAGAAATTGCTAAACAGATGGATATTAACAAAAGCTCTGTATATCGAATCTTATCCACACTGGTTCAATATGGATATATAGAGCAAGATGAAGAAACAAGCCGTTACAAACTTGGCTATAAATTTTTAGAGCTGAGCTCGAAGTTGCTTGAATCAATCGATTTACGAAAAGAGGCCAAGCCATATTTGCAGGAATTAGAAAAGGAAACAAATGAGGTCATTCATCTTGTCGTATATGACCAAGGAGAAGTCATTTACATCGAAAAGTTAGAAGGAACGGAAACGCTGCGCATGCATTCAAAAGTCGGCAGAAGAGCCCCAATGCATTGCACGGCAGTAGGGAAAGCGATCTTAGCCCATTTGCCGGCGGATGTTGTCCGCGATATTTTAGAGCGCAAAGGATTGCCAAGGCATACGGATCAAACGATAACCGATCAAAATGCCTTTTTGCAAGAGCTCGCTCAAGTCAAACAGAAGGGCTATGCTCTCGACTTAGAGGAAAACGAATACGGGATTCGCTGTATTGCTGTACCGATTTTTGCGCATGGGGGAAAGGTTGTTGCCGCTGTCAGCCTTTCTGGTCCGACAATAAGAATGACCGATGAGCGGATCAAACTGCTGCAAGGAAGAATGCAGCAAATTGGCAAACAAATTTCCGCAAGGTTGGGATATGTATAGAAACAGTGCTCGGTATCTTGCTTGAAGATATCGGGCTTTTTTGTTGCAAGTGAATAAAAGCGCGAATCTATGTTGAAAGAGAAAAAACGTCTCGGTTGTTCGGAGAGAGGAGGCTAGCTTGTTTTATAAGGAGCATGCGCATGTCCAGGTCCATGTGCTGATAATGAATGGATTATCCATCCGATTTGAACGAGTGAGTTGGATCGGAATTTAATAACATATTTTATAGAAAAAGATAATAAAATGATCGGCGGGCAGTTTCATAGCCCGCCGACACCTTTTTGAACTAAGAGGCATGATGCTCTTAGTTCTCGCCATCCATTCAATTCAATAGGCATTTCCGCGCGAAGGGGGATCATATTTGAGATAAGCGAAGAATCGTAGAGTTTTAACAAAATAAGAATGAGCAAACCGTTTCTTCTTGAAATATCACTAAACAAAGTGAAATAGTGGGATTTTTTAGTGAATAGAATCACAAGGTTTTAGTTAATAATCGTTAAAATTTTTATATAAATGAAGGTCTAATCGATTTTTTATTTTTTAGATTCATACGATTCACTTTATTCACCGGGAACGTTTATTTTTTTTCTTTCAG
This sequence comes from Anoxybacillus sp. UARK-01, assembly GCF_002075365.1. Lineage (NCBI taxonomy): Bacteria > Bacillati > Bacillota > Bacilli > Caryophanales > Anoxybacillaceae > Anoxybacillus > Anoxybacillus sp. UARK-01. Next base: position 13,926 of record NZ_NASY01000038.1, read on the forward strand.
GGGTATGACTCCATTTGAAAAATTGATTTAAAAACTGGTAAATATTTTTGCTTTCTTTTGCCAACAGTGGTCCAGCGATCGCCAAAATTAGAACATAAAGGGCGGTAAAAGGAGTCAACACGGGGTTTAGACCTGCCGAAATTCCTAAGTTCGCAACAATGATGGAAAACTCTCCGCGGGCGATAATCGTTAAGCCGATATTAGTGGAGGCTTTATGAGACAGCCCGGCTCTTCTTCCTGCGATCATTCCAGCTACAAAGTTTCCGGCAATCGTAAGGAAAGCAGCACCTAATGCTAACCAGATCGCATTTGTTAGTGTAGATGGATCAATGCTTAATCCAAAGCTGAAAAAGAAAATGGCTCCAAAGAAATCTCGAAACGGAACAACCATGTGTTCAATCCGATCGCGATGATCTGTTTCGGAAAAAACCAGCCCTAGCAGTAAAGCGCCAATTGCTTCAGCAACATGAAGCGTTTCAGAAAAGCCGGCAATGAAAAATAAGGTGGCAAATATAACGATGATGAAAATCTCGTCAGATTTAATGTTTAACCATTTGTTTAAAAGAGGAGCACCTTTTCGGGCAATGAGAAAAAACAACAGCATGTAACCGACAGAGATAAGGACTGAGGTAACGATTCCAAAGACAGAAGTGGAACCAGCCAATAAAACTCCTGACATAGTCGTTAAAAATAAAGCAAGGAAGATATCGTCAAACAAGATAATTCCTAAGATTAACTCTGTTTCTGGATTGGCTGTCCTCTTTAAATCCACCAGAACTTTTGCAACGATGGCGCTGGAAGAGACACTGACAAGTCCAGCGATAATCAGTGTTTCCATCCACGGCATCCCGGCGATCCATCCATAAAGAATCCCTAAAATAAAATTGATGCTTACATAGAGGCTCCCGCCTACTACAATGTTGCGGCCAGACTTTATTAGTTTGCCAACCGAGAATTCCAATCCTAAGTAAAAAAGCAAAAACAAAACGCCGATTCTTCCTAAAAATTGAATAATCTCCTGACTTTCAATAAAGGTGAGATCGATGATCCCGATTGTTGGGGCATGCGGACCAACTAGCATGCCTAAAACGATCAGGAAAGGGATAATTGAAAAATTAAGTTTATGGGCAATAAGCGAGGCAATGGAAACAAGAACAAGCGCTGTACCGACTTGGAATACCAGATGATCCATCTATATCGGTCACTCCTTTCCTCTATTGGTTAATAAGTTATTAATGAGTTCTTTTAATTGGCTTCGTTCTCCGGAAACGACTAAAGTATCACCGGCCTCAATGACGGTATCAGGACCAGGATTGATCGTTTTTTTCGTCTTCTTTTTCTTAATGGCGATGACAGTTACGCCAAAATTGTTTCTGATATCTACTTCCCCGATCGTTTTATTAATAACGGGTGCGCCAGGTTCTACTTGATACCATTCGATAATTAAGTCATCAAAGGCAAAATCGACACTTTCTAATGCTTTCGGTTTATAGGCCATGCCGCCTAAAATGCCAGCGATTTGTCTAGCTTCAACGTCATCGAATGTAGCTGTACTAAGAACTTCTTCATGATTATCAGAGTCAAAATGGTAGATTTCTCTTCGTCCATCATCGTGAATAACGATGACAAGCTTATCTTGATTTTTTGTAATAATCTCAAACTTATACCCAATGCCGGGAAGCTCGCTTTCTCTAATACGCATCAAATAACACTCCTTTTTATTAAATGATTTCTTAAATGGAATAAGGGAAAATTAGTTCCAAATGATTTTAGATGATTTCCGTCTTGGTCTTAAGGTTTTCAAACATGTCCAAAATCAACGACATGATAAGGAGAAAACTATTTAATCCTCGGCTGACAGGAGAGAAAAACCTAAAGGATTGGAAGATAGGGATGTGCTAATTTCTCATGAGAATTAGACATCTTTGCAGCATCATTCCAGTATTCTTGGCCTAGGTGATGAAAATGGATGGAAAGAGAGTTCGCTTTATCGGGTCCATTTCATCCCTAGGGATAGGAGCAGAAAATATGATCAGGCGTGTTGATGATCCAATAAAACCTTATTGGTACCGTTTGATTTCTCACTTTTCTGTCATAGCCAGCAGGCGATGGTGTTGACAGTTATGCCCTTTTCAAACAACAAATGCTTTGTGGACAAATAGATGGGCCCGCTGACATTCTCATTCAAGGAAAGAGATAGAAAAACGGGTGTTAAGCCAGTTTAAGTTAAGCAACGAATAATCAACACTTGTGACATATTATCGTGGCATCCCTATGATCAGGCAGCTGTTTTTAACTTGTTTAAGAGTAGCCCTTGGCTCAATCATCGGGAGAAGATGTGTATAAGTGTGTCATGCTTAAGAATCCGCTAAACTATGGGGATGATGTATCTCAGTTTTCTATATTGACTATAATGAATATCTCAAGAGAGAGTTTATGTGATTCAACCAATGATTGAGGCGATCAGGCATCATATATGGATGTGATTTTTAGCACAGGCTACTTGGCTGTGAAAAGAGAGAGCTTTTTAAAATCATTGCTCTAAAAGAGAAAGGAATGGATTTTGATAAAGAGGATGGGAAATAAGATGGCTATGGATCTTGATTTTTTGTCATGGTTTGTCATAGAAACAGCATCTCAAAAACTTTGTGTACCCATCATTTACAAAAGCAACAACGCCACCAAGAATCAGGGAAGCATTGGCTTGCTCCGAATGTTTCATTGATTTTTCAAGATAAAGTCAGCTTATTTGGAAGCTTCGTCATCATGTACTAATGTTCCCCTTAATCCATATGTCCACCCACATTATATACTATATCACGTGTGACATGCAAATACATTGCAGTATCTAAATGGGGATTATAGGAATATAATCCACAGTGCTCGTGAGGCATTATGCTCAATGAAATAGATGTAAACTTGACAGCTTCCTATTTGCGAGGCTATAGAGTGTAACGGTCTTTTTGTAAAAAAAGGTAAGTGTTTGCCATTGATCGAATACCGAAATCATCAATCGCATTTATAAACTAAGAAGGATTCGTTTACTGACAGCAGAACAATATATTTGGAAATAATTTAAAAAAGAAATATATTTTTGTTTTAAAAACTTTTGGTTTAGCGCAGAAATTCGAATACAAATGGTTCATGCCTATATATCGTATCATTCGCACTACTGTAATATTTAAAAAGGGAACGGATTATGGTTTGAATGTCTGATGGTGTGAGATTAATAAATAGCGAGCGTGCAGTTGTCGAAAGCGTGTTTTTTCGATAATATCTCAATAGAGTTTAGAGGATAAAGGAGTTGTTTTATGGAGCGATCAAATGAAGTAGCCGAAGTTTGCTTGTTGGCGGGAAAAATTATGCTTCAAAGCGGGGCGGAAACCTATCGGGTGGAGGATACGATGATGAGAATGGCCGCTTCGTTTGGCATGACGCATTCTCATAGCTATGTGACGCCGACGGGAATTATTTTTTCGATGGATGGAGCGGGACCGACAAAGCTGATTCGCATTGTGGAGCGATCCACCGATCTGCAGAAGGTGGCAATGGTTAATGATATTTCCCGGCAAATAAGCAGCGGCCAGCTTTCGCTCGAAGCAGCCTATGAAAGGTTAAAAAAATTAGAACGACAGCATCTTGCCTACCCTTTTTGGGCGCAAGTAGCGGCCGCAGCGGTGGCGAGCGGCTGTTTTGTGATTATGTTTCAAGGAAAATGGCACGATTTTTTGCCGGCGTTGGTCTCAGGGGGCATTGGCTTCTGCGGATTGGATTATGTTCATCGGCTTGTAAAAATTCGTTTTTTTGCTGAGTTTTTTGCATCGTTTCTGGCCGGGATTGTTGCCGTATCGCTTGTCTCTCTTGGCTTGGGAACAAGTCTTGATAAAATTATTATCGGCTCGGTGATGCCGTTGGTGCCGGGAGTGCTGATTACTAATGCGGTGCGTGATTTAATGGCAGGACATTTAGTGGCGGGGCTATCAAAAGGAGCGGAAGCCTTTTTAACCGCATTTGCCATCGGCACCGGCATTGCTGTGATTTTGACGATGTATTAGGAGAGAAAAGCATGATGATTGAACAGCTTGTTACAAGTTTAATTGCATCCGCCGCATTTGGTTTGATGTTTAACGTTCCAAAAAAACTGCTGGGACATTGCGGTTTTGTCGGGATGATTGGCTGGTTTATTTATATTTCGTTTGTTGAACATAAAGCGGATTCGGTATTTGCCACATTCGTTTCTGCTTTTTTCATTGCCGTGGTGAGCCAGCTGTTTGCTAGAATGTACAAAACGCCCATTACCGTGTTTAGTATTTCTGGCATTATTCCGCTTGTCCCAGGAGGCATGGCGTATGAAGCGATGCGGTATGTGGTGATGAACGACTATAGCATGGCGATCCAGCTCGCTGCCAAGGCATTTATGATTTCGGGAGCCATTGCGATGGGGATTGTTTTTTCAGAAGTGGCGAATCAATTGGTTAAAAAACGAACTTCAAGATAGAAGTTCGTTTTTTTAACGAATTTTATTGAAACATTTTTTTGAATATTATAAGATGTTTGCAATAGCTGAACCAATGCAGTGGGGAGAGGAAAAATGAAAAACGCAATCGAGAGTATACAGCAGGAAATATTTGAGGTGTTTCATCATCTTCATCGACATCCAGAAATTAGTTGGGAAGAGGTAAAAACAACGGAATTTTTGCGGCAGCAGCTACTGCAAGAAGGATATCGCGTTCAGACGTTTTCCGATTGCACAGGAGTGGTCGGAGAAATAGGAACCGGTTCATTGACAGTAGCCTTGCGAGCAGATATAGACGCGCTTTGGCAAGAAATTGGCGGAGTGTGGCAGGCGAATCATGCTTGCGGGCATGACGCTCATATGACGATGGTGCTTGGAGTGGCGAAGCTGTTTAACCGCATCGGCTATCGTCCTCCAGGAAAATTGAAGCTTCTTTTTCAGCCGGCGGAGGAAAAGGGGAAAGGAGCTTTGAAAATGCTGGAGAAAGGAGTAGTCGATGAGGTTGAGTTTTTATACGGCGTTCACTTGCGCCCCATTCAAGAGCTGAAAAGCGGCTATGCTTCTCCAGCCATTTTGCATGGAGCTGCGCAAATGATTGAAGGAGAGATTAGAGGAGTCGCTGCCCATGCCGCAAGACCTCATTTAGGTGTCAATGTGATCGAAGTAGGAAGCACGCTCGTGCAAGAGCTAAGCCATATTCACATGGACCCGCAAGTACCCGCGTCAATAAAAATGACGCGCTTTCATGCCGGAGAAAAAAGCGCCAATGTCATTCCTGATTACGCAGCATTTACCCTTGATTTACGGGCGCAGACGAATGAGGCGATGGAGCGGCTGCTCGAACGGCTTCACCATGTGGCAAATGGAATCTCCCTTATCTATGGAGCAGATATTCACTTGGATCAAGGGGTTCGCATTGTGGCTGCCCAAGTTCATCAAGAAGCGCAATCGATCATGGAACGCGCCATTATCCAAACGATCGGCAGGGAGAAATGCGCTCCTCCTGTGGTGACATCTGGTGGAGAGGACTTCCATTTTTATTCCGTGCTGAAGCCAACATTGAAAACAACCATGCTTGGTCTTGGCTGCGATCTGACGCCAGGTCTGCATCATCCAGCGATGACGTTTCGTCGCGAAGATTTGCTAATTGGCATCGAGATATTAGCAAGAGCGATTATCGAAACATTCCAACAAGCAACACAGGGGGAGAAAGATGTTGAACATTTCGTTAAGAAAAATTAGCACGATTGAAGAGCTGAAAAAAATGGCGCAGCTGGAGCAGCATATTTGGAAAGCAACCCCTACCCCGCTTCACCAAACCTTGACCGTAGCTAAAAACGGCGGCATTATTATTGGAGCGTATGTGGAGGAGAAACTCGTCGGATTTGTGTATAGCTTTCCTGGATATCAAGGAGAAGAAATCTATTTATGCTCACATATGCTGGGCATTGATGAATCATTTCGCAATCATGGAATCGGCTATATGCTCAAGATGAAGCAGGCCGAAGAAGCGAAAAGGTTTGGATACCGGACGATTCGGTGGACTTATGATCCGCTTGAGAGCCGCAACGGCTATTTAAATATTGCTAAGCTTGGCGCTGTCTGTTCCGATTATATTGAAAACTGCTATGGAGAAATGGACGATGCTCTCAACCGCAATCTTCCGTCTGATCGTTTTTGGGTTGAGTGGAAAATTTTAAGTTCACATTTAACCGAGAGGCATCATATGTTTTCGCAAATCCGCGGTTCTGAAGGAGCGGAAGCGCTTCATTGGCGCGAGAGAAAGGACGGGATGCCGGAAGCTGTTTTTCCAGTGGACATTCGGGAACGCCTTGAGCAGCAATCCTTGCTTTTTGTTCCTATTCCGCTTTATTTCCAGAGGCTGAAAGAGAAAGATGATGAATTGGCCTTGGATTGGCGCTATAAAACACGAGAGGTATTTGTTCCATTATTTCATCAAGGCTGGGCAGTGGCGCATATTTTGCGTCGTGAAGGCGAGCCTGTTCAGTATTACGTATTAGTTAAGCGCCAAAAGCTAGCTTTAGATGAGAGGAGAAGCGACGAATGAAAATCAAACAAGTTATTTTACGGCATATGGAAATGGAATTGAAATCACCGTTTGTTACAAGTTTCGGTGCTTTTACAAAGAAGGAGTTTATTTTAGTGGAAGCGATTGATGAAGATGGCGTATCGGGATGGGGAGAGTCAGTGGCATTTCATTCTCCATGGTATAATGAAGAAACGGTGAAAACGAATTGGCATATGCTGGAGGATTTTTTGTTGCCTCTTGTGCTGCAAAAGCCGATGGAACATCCGAATGAGTTGCGCCAGCGCTTTGCGGCGATTCGAAAAAATCATATGGCGAAGTCAGCGATTGAAGGAGCAGTATGGGATCTTTATGCAAGAAAAAGCGAACTCTCATTAAGTGAAGCGCTTGGGGGAAAAAAGAAGGAAATTGAAGTAGGCATCAGCATTGGGATTCAAAAAAGCGTGGATGATTTGTTGCGCATTATTGAGCGCTATTCTGGCGAAGGATATCGGCGCATCAAAATGAAAATTAAACCGGGCTGGGATGTTGAGGTCGTCCGTGAAGTTCGCCGCCGTTTTCCTGATTTACCGCTTATGGCTGATGCGAATTCAGCTTATTCATTAGAGGATGCTGAACGTTTGCAGGCGCTTGACGAGTTTCAGCTGATGATGATTGAGCAGCCGCTCGCCGCTGATGACATTGTCGATCACGCTACGCTGCAAGCCAAATTGCATACACCCATTTGCCTTGATGAAAGCATTCATTCGTGGGAGGATGCAAAAAAAGCGATTCAGCTTGGAAGCTGCAAAATCATTAATATTAAAATTGGCCGTGTAGGCGGGTTGACAGAAGCGAAGCTTATTCATGATCTATGTCAACAGCATGGCATTCCCGTTTGGTGCGGAGGAATGCTTGAATCGGGAGTGGGCAGAGCCCACAACATAGCGCTGACAACACTTGAAAACTTTGTGATGCCTGGCGATACAGCGGCCTCTTCTTATTATTGGGAAAGGGACATTATTGACCCGGAGGTGACCGTACATAACGGGGTGATTCATGTGCCTCAAGGGGCAGGAATCGGGTATGAAGTGAATCGCCAGCAAGTGGACCGTTACACGGTATTTAAAAAAATATATGACGCTTAATTGATTCCAGGAGCCGGTCCTTATCAGGGACCGGCTTTTTATCGAAATTTAAAACATTGAATTTATCGCTAACTGGAAGGAAGCCGTTCTATCGTTTCGACACCTCAAAGCGTGACCAAACAGCTGCTTCAGCGAGAAAGCGAAAATGTTGATATGCATTTCTCGATGGATAGGTTAAACAAAGAGAGCGGATTTTTCTTTATTCATGCACACCATTTTTTCAGAAATGCATAACATATATAAAGTTTTTTGACCATGAAGGAGGAACTCAGATGTACAAGCAACGAAAGAAAAAATGGCTGTTGCTTGTTTCCTTTTTCTTTCTCTTTTTGCCTATACTTTTGCTAGGCGAAACAAATGCTTTATTTACAGACGAGGCGACTTCTCCTAACAATCATTTAACGACCGCCACTTTAGACGTTTCTGTTTCCCCTGCCCCTATTTTTAACGTTTCCAATCTTGTTCCCGGAGATGTCGTTGTGCGGACTGTTACCGTGCAAAACGATGGAACCGTGCCTTTTTCATACACTATTCAAGCAAGCTCCAATAACTCATTGCTTTGGACTGATCAAACCAACGGCTTGCAGCTGTCCATTGTTGATGGAACAACAACCTACTTTAATGGAGCCATTTCTGATTTAAATGTTCACCAGGGCCCCAATCTCTTACTTCCCCCAGGAGAGAAGGACGATCTGCAATTTACGATTTCATTTCCTGTGACAGCGGACAATACGTTTCAAAATCTGGCCGAAACGATTGTATTTACCATTCAAGCCATTCAATTACCGGGGACGTCGCGATAAAGGAGAAAGACAGCATGCGCATTTGTGTGAAATGGTTCGTTATTTTTTCGGTGTGCTTTTGTTTATTCATTTGTTTGTTTTATATGAATGGTTGGAAGGGAAATGTAGTTCTAACGAATAGCATGGCGCCTACCATTCCAGAAGGCTCTCTTGTCATTACGAAACCGTTGAGCAAAGCAGAATCGCTTTCTGAAAAAATTGTGCTATTTTATCATCCGGCATTATCCGCTTATGTTCTGCATCGCGTCAAGCGACAGCAAGTATCTGAACAAGGAAAAGAGATTCTGATCCAGACAAAGGGAGATGCGAATCGAATCGAGGATCCTTTAAAAGTTCAAAGAAGCGATATGAAAGGAGTTTATGTATGGCATATTCCTAAGCTCGGAATGTGGCTATATATGATAAAAAAATACGGCGGGATCATAGTTGGTTTACTTTTGCTCGTTCTTTTATGTAAACGAGCGATATTGTCTATTTTTTTAATGTTTGCTCTTTTGCTTTTGCCGTTGGAGGCGAAGGCGGTGTGGACAGAGGCAAATTCAGCTCAAGGACAGCTCACAACAGGTAGCGGTTTCTTTTTTTATTATTTATTAAATAGCACCGATACAAGACAGCCCACGGACCATCAACAGTATGTATCCACCGGACAAAATGCCACGTTGTCACTGGATGTGGGAAGTCTTTCCGGGATTACAAATTTCCATACCACCATTTTGCATTCTTTTACGATTATGAATAAAACAAAAAGCCAAGCGGATGTTTCGCTCGCCATTGAAAATGTGTCACAGCCATTTTTATCGCTTGTTGGCACGAATTATATTGTCAGTGTTCCCAAGCGGCTCACCATTCAGCCAAATGAGACAGCTTCCATTCCATTGCAGATCACCTTTTTGCCGCTTCTGACGATATCAGGAACGTATCAAGGCATGGTGACGATCACGGATCATATCAATGGCTATCATTTTCAAATCCCGCTTACTTTACGGGTTCGCTTATTATAAGAACAGGCTGAGCTCGCGGAACATGTCCCGAGTTCAGCCTGTTTCACTGTTTGATCAGGTTAGCTCTTTCATCCCTGTATTCGCTTTCACGAGAATTTCATCAAATTTCTTTTCATCTGCTTTTTTTGATGATAAAAGCGTTCCAACAAAAGCGGCGATAAATCCTAACGGAATGGAGACGATTCCTGGATTCGCAAGTTTAAAGAGCGGTTCGCCGACAAGAATAGCAGCTCCTGGCTCCGGTGACCAAACGTTCGGACTCACGATGACAAGCAGAAGTGAACTAATGAGTCCAACGAGCATACCCGTTATGGCGCCTGTTGTATTAAAGCGTTTCCAAAAAATCGTGAGCAAAATAATGGGCAAATTAGCGCTGGCAGCGACAGCAAAAGCTAATGAAACGAGAAACGCCACATTCATCTTTTGGGCAAATAACGCTAAAAGAATAGACAGAATGGAGACCCCGATGGATGCCCAGCGGGCTGCCACCATTTGTTCTTTTTCCGTTGCTTGTGCATGCCGGATGATATGGCTGTAAAAATCGTGCGCAAATGCGGAGGCGGCTGATAGTACAAGTCCAGCGACAACGGCCAAAATGGTAGCAAAAGCAACGGCTGAAACGAAAGCGAATAAGAAATCTCCGCCAAGCGCTTCTGCTAACAAAGGAGCGGCCATGTTTCCTGCTGCGTTTGCGGCCACGATTTTGTCATAGCCGACAAATGCAGCGGCTCCAAATCCTAAGAAAATGGTCATCACATAAAATAAACCGATGATCCATGTCGCGTACACAACTGATTTTCGAGCGGTTGGTGCATCTTTTACTGTAAAGAAGCGAATTAAGATGTGTGGAAGTCCGGCTGTACCTAAGACGAGAGCTAAATTGAGAGAGAGTGTATCAAGCGGGTCTTTAAATTTGTTTCCAGGATTTAAAAATGCTTCACCAAGTGGAGTGGCTGTTTTCACTTCATTGAACATTTTCACAACGCTAAAATCGAACTTGGCGAATACGATAATGGAAATGATAAACGTTCCAGCCATAAGCAGTACAGCTTTGACAATTTGCACCCAGCTTGTGGCTGTCATTCCTCCGAATACCACATAGACGGTCATGAGCACACCAACAATGAGAACGGAATATACATAATCAATTCCCAATAAAAGCTTAATGAGCGCGCCTGCCCCGACAAGCTGGGCAATCATATAAAAGATGGAAATGGTAATCGTATTGAGAGCCGCTACTCCGCGGACTTTTTTTTCGTCAAATCGGGCGGCAATCATATCAGCCATCGTATATTTCCCCAAGTTGCGAAGAGGTTCGGCTACAATATAAAGAACGACAAGATACGCTACGAGAAAGCCAATGCTGTAAAAAAATCCATCAAATCCGGTCAGCGCAATCATTCCGGCAATTCCTAAAAATGAGGCGGCCGACATGTAATCTCCGGCGATCGCCCAGCCGTTTTGCCAGCCGGTAAGGGTGCTGTCCGCCGTGTAAAAATCGCTTGTTGTTTTTGTCCGTTTGGAAGCAAAATAGGTAATGACAAGAGTTAAGGCGACAATAATCAGGAAAAGGGAAAATGCTAAGCCGTTCATGATTTGTGGCTCCTTTCTTTGACTTCATTTTTGATTTTTTCTACCATTTCGTCAAATTTGGCTGCCCGCTTGGAATAGAGCGTGCATAGAGCCCACGTCATAATAAATTGGGCAAAAGCAAAGAGCCAAGCCCAGCTGATGGAACCGATGGCGGGTGTATTGAGCGCTTTAGAGTATGATGTTAAAACCGGCAGAGCAAAGTAAAAGATCATAAAGAATAAAGAAAACGGCAAAATAAACCTTTTTTTGGCATGCATAAGCTGCCGAAATGAAGCAGATTGGACAATTTGACTGTAATCTGTAAACGTGTGGTCTTGCTGTGAAGCGGTTTTTTGCATTTCCATGTTTTGCCCCTCCTCATAATCTTTTTTAGATGAGAAAAATGTATAAACCTCCCTCCCTTCCCATATGTGTTCACATTTTTTTCACAAATTTATTATATATTTATCAGAAAAGTTTGTAAATTGTGAATTGAAAAATTTTCATTATTTTGGAAGATTATTTATTAGAAAAATGACGAACACTATTGAACAA
>NZ_NASY01000039.1:70-1025 GCF_002075365.1 Anoxybacillus sp. UARK-01
TGATTTANNCNNNNGCTGAACTTNNATCATCATGTCCACCCTCCAATGCCACTTTTGAAGCCACCTATCGCCCAACAAAAAACAGGCTTCCTCATCATCGAAGCCCGACGTTGTCCTTTCCATAAAACAAATGGCATTCTAGTTGATATTTTACAAAAATTATACGTTTATGCAAGCATTTCATCCACATCCCCAGCAAACCATGGATGCGAGAAGGAGGAATTCGATACCGCTTCCGTAAATGTCGTTCCCTTCCCCGCGCCACCTTCTTAAAATAAAAAGCACTCCAAAGGTGAAGTGACCCCTGTCAAGTAGACAGGAATAAAAAAGCACATTTAAGCAGCCTGAGTCCGATATTCATAAGGACTCAGGTTGTGTAATTTCTTTTGGAAACGATGGTGGTTATAAAAACGAATAGATTGGTGTACGGCCTCCTTCACCTCTTCGGCCGTGCGGAAAGAGTATAGATTAAAACACTTTGCCTTGAAATGGCGGAAGAAGTGTTCCATGCAGGCATTGTCCAAACCGTTTCCTTTTCTGGACATACTGGCTTTTATATTGTATTTTTTAGCACGTTGTTGTATCAACGGATGTATATTGGAATCCTTGATCACTATGTAGGAGGAGTCCATTGACATTTCGTTTTTTATAGCCTTTTTTAGCGTGTCGATGACCAATTTGATGTCGTTTCAACCCCTCATAGTTAAGATACAAACGCTCGAAAGGCTCTTTCGGACTTCGAATTAGAAAAGTTTCAATCCCTGATAGTTAAGATACAAACTTTTGTTCCGTGATAGAACCATCTGGAATTTGGCCGTTTCAATCCCTGATAGTTAAGATACAAACCTGGAACCTGTTCGCCATGTTGGCGGAGTTCCTGATGTTTCAATCCCTGATAGTTAAGATACAAACGAAACAGCAACATGACGCTTGTTCCTCTTCTAAAGCGTCATGT
>NZ_NASY01000004.1:0-78852 GCF_002075365.1 Anoxybacillus sp. UARK-01
CGGGTTTTGGGCGGGTAAGAAACCCCGCCTCCCCTCACACCTTCTGAATCACTTCGCATTGCACTCCGTGTTCCTTGCACCACTTCTCCAGCTGCAGCTTTTTCACGTTTGAAACTTTTCGATCTTGCGTTTGTTCTCGACCATTTTTTGTTGTATATCCACTTCCAAAAATATTTCTGCTCATGATACGTGAAAAAAAGCGTCGGCGATCAATCTATATTCTTTTCCAAGTTTTTTGGTAATGATAAAAGATATAAATGTCATTCCGCATCAATACGAGATATGGATAAAAAAAGAGCCTACTCAAAGCGAGTAGGCAAGCCCCTTTCAAAGTGAGAAAGGGGCTATTTTTATTTCTTTAATAGATGAAACTTGGATATAATGGATTTTCCCACTGTCCTTTTCCTTGAATCGCAATGTTTGGTTCGGTTGATCGTAGTAATGGACACGACCGATGACGCAACATAAACGATAATTATATATGTATTTGATCGAGAGATAAGAAGCAAACTCCATCTCCTTGAAAATGATCCAATTCCATTCTTCATATTGTTGCTCGTCATGATAGGAAGGATGGAGTCGCTTTTCTTTTTCACGAAGCTCCTTTAGCATTTTGCGGTGTTCCGGCATTAAAAACCGAGAGAATTTGATCATTCCCTAGTCACGGTAACTCAGGCTTGATGCCCTCCTATATAACCATTACGTAGGAAGACGACACTTCCAAGCGGGTAGCTGACAAAGCGCAAAAGGTCATTCGAACCGATTTTTTTGTCCCAGCTCATGTCTAATTGCTTTGGCAATGGTTCTCTCTTTTGTTTTGTTTCCAACAAAATACAGCCGCAAATTTTCCTCGTTCATTAGATTTTCTAGGATACTACTCATTAATATTACATGAATTTCTCTCACAATTTCCTACTGGGATAATAATTCGATTTTTAGCAATGAAGTCATATACTCTTTGTCCCAAACCTATCATTTGTGACAATTTTAATAATGGCCATAACGGCATTAGTAAAGGAACATTTGATGCTATAGCCATAAAAGCAAAAATTCCTAAAACAATCTTATTATTACGGATAATTTTTGCATGCATATGTTTTTCTAATGATGACAATGGAATGCCATACCTCTCGATACCAGGTTCCCTTATATTTACCATTTCAATGTTATTGAAAAAATCAATTTTTTTAATGTTATTCTTCACCTTAATGCATAGAGGACACCAACCATCGTAAAAGACTATAATTTTAGAGCCATGCTTTTTCACAGAGCAACACCTCAAACGACTTTAATATTTTTTAAATTTTCACAAAAACACTTGCATTTCATTTAAATAAATGTAAAATATTGATTGATAATAGTTAAAATTGTATAAATTTACAAATTTAATGATATACAAAATTTTAATAAATAACAATCATATAATTATAAAATTTGTAATTTTCTAAAGAGGTTATCAAATGAAAGCCAGTTGAACATTGCTCTACTCATGTTTTTTCTGTTGAAGTTGGCAATCTACCGTTTCCGACTGGGCATTCACATGCTATGCCCTCCCAAACCATAAACGATTGCGTTTCGGAGACAAAGCAGAAAAATTTGATTACCTTCCCATTTTAACTGGATATATAGGCATATTGCTCTGCTATTACGACTTTATAACAGTAAAAAATGGATCATAAACATTCGTTGTAATTTTTAAATAGATAATTTAGGGGGGATTATATGTGAATATTGATAGACTTTCAAAATTTGGTATTACATTTCTTTTAATATCAATGTTTTGGTTGTATATATTTATTATTTCTATTCACGCTGTACTACCTAATAATCCGATTGACAGTCTACCATTTGAAAGGATCTTACAAATTTCAACTTGGTTTCCTCAAGGATGGGGATTCTATAGTAAAAATCCAAGAGACCCATATTTTATGGTAGTTGATATAAAGAGTAAACAGTTAGCCTCCAATTGGCCCAATAATATTCCTAAGAATATCTTTGGATTAAAACGACTAGGAAGAAGCCAAGGAATTGAAGCAGGATTATTACATTCGCAAATCCCAGAACATTATTGGAAAAAATGTAGTAAGAATCCATACGATTGCTTAGATAGGTACAATAAACCGATTGAAATGGAAAATAAATCACCAACTCCCACCTTATGCGGCGATATTGGATTTTTATCTCAAGAACCGGTTCCTTGGGCATGGAGCAATAGTAGTGAAAAGATAGAAATGCCATCAAAAGTAGCTAGGGTGAATGTAAAATGTTCAAAAAAATAGGATCATATGCTTATAATATAGCAATTCACAGTAATCCATGGACTAACGTATATGGAATTGCTAGGACTCTAATGGCATTAAGTATGGGATTAACTTTAGCCATAAATCCAGCGGAAATTCTTCTTCGTCCTTCCTCAATGTCTATGGATTATCCTAACTGTGGAAAATCTTCTATTAGTCTTTTCTGCATGGTTCCAAATGATTACATATACTTAAATCTATTAAGATGGATTTCAGTAATTTTATTATTAATTATTGCTTCTGGATGGAGACCAAGAATTACTGGATTTATTCATTGGTATTTAGCATATAGTTTAAACGTTTCTGCTATTACTTTGGATGGTGGAGAACAAGTTAACGCAGTAATTACATTTTTACTCCTACCCGTAACATTAACTGATAACCGAAAGTGGCATTGGGAAACTTATCGTTGTAGTGATCCAGATTCAGAACGAGAAATAATTAGGCGAATTATAGCAAAAATATCAATATATTTCATTCGATTTCAAATAGCAATTTTATATTTGCATTCAACTATCGCAAAACTCTACAACACTGAATGGATTAATGGTACAGCTGTTTATTATTATTTAAATGATCCGATGCTTGGATTACCTCCTTTCTTATTAAATCTATTCAAGCCCATACTTACTACAAATTTAGTTGTCATTCCTACTTGGGGAACTATTTTATTACAATTATGTTTATTTGGAGCTTTATTTGCTCCGAAGAATTATTGGAAATATTTTCTATTTATGGCTATAACATTTCATGAGACGATTGCATTATTCTTAGGATTAATCAGCTTTTCAATGATGATGTTTGCATCTCTCATTTTATATTTAAGACCCGTAGAAAAAGAATTTTCTTTCATTAAAAAGTGGGCGATGTTGTTTAGAAATAATGAAAAATCCAATATAACTCAATTAAAAGGATCTGTTTCTATGATACTTAAGCGTTGATACTAAAATTCATGATGTTATAGCAACAGATATGTTAATATATTCCCCCATGAATTTGAATATATAAATAAGCTTTATAAGGAGGTGGTCTATGTTCAATAGCTTCATAGTACAAACTGATTTAAATTGTATAAAAGATCAAGAAAAGGGGAGGAAATTGTTATGAATCTAAAAAAATTATTATCAATTTTTATGGTTTTAACAATTATCTTCACAACAACTTCAACTTTTGCTTCAGAAACTAAACTACAAAATAAACTACAAAAGCAGTATGACGGTGAGACAATTTTTCGTGGTCTAGTTTTTGGTCAAGGGGAAGTGGCAAAGTATTTTCCTGAAATTTGGTCTAATGATTTGCTAAAAGAAGCAAACAAAAAAGAAGTTAAGCAAATAGCAAATATCTTAATTTCTGGGATTAAAAAATCTGATCCCAATTATTTTAATGAACTAAAAGAAGCTGTATATAGTGGAGAACACCTTAAAATCCAAGCATCTTTAAATAAAGGTGGAGAACTGTTAAGTAAGCAATTAGAAAACAAAAACGTTAAAAATGTTGATAAATCACAAGTAGGAACTGCTACTTGTGCACTTTACGTAGCTTATGGTGCTGCTGCTGTTAGTCTTGTTGCAGCTTACTCTCATGCAGTAGTTATAACAGCTGCTGGAGGAGCAGTAGCATATTTATATGTTGTAACTCAGAAAAGTTTTTGGACATCTTCTACTTCTAAAGAGGATGCCATCTTACAACAAGAAAAATTAGTGAATCTAGTTGCTACGAGATTTGCTAATTAAAGTGTTTTCAAATATTTAGGTTAAGCTAACAAAAGGGGGCGATTTGACCCCTTTCTTTATACACTTTACATCATTGTGTTAAAGTCGATGATAAAATGGTTCATACGCTAATTTGGGGAGATGACTTTCTATTAACTACATGGGTATAATAAAAATAAAGGGGTTCATAACGATGATTTACCTTTCTTGGTCTCCTCTTGATTCCACTATCGAGTGACTAGATGTGTCTGATGCCGGTGATCATTTACGTTTAACGGTAAAAAGCATCCGAGAGTCTTCTCCCTGTCCTGCCTGTCATCATGTTTCCTCCTGCCCGCATCGTCGGTATACACGTGTGATTCAAGATCTTCCTATCGCCGATCAGCCTGTTTCTCTTCTGCTTATTTCTCGAAAATGGTTTTGTGATGATTCTTCCTGTTCCGTTCAAGTGTTTACAGAGCGTTTTGACTGGCTGGCGCCGCATGGCCGCCGTACTCTTCGGGCAGAACACCCTTTGCGACAAATGGCCTTTTCCACGAGTTGTTTAGCTGCAGAAAAGATGGCACAGGCGATTCATCTGCCCCCATGATTCATTGTTAACGATGATTCATAAAACTCCTATTCCTGTAGAGGTGTCTCCCTTTCCTCGGAGTCGATGATTTTGCTTTTCGAAAAGGCCATACGTATGGAGCGATCATTTGTGATCTCCGCCGTCATCATCCTTTGCTCTCTTGCCAAATCGGCTCCCGCAAACACTTACCGAATGGCTGAAAACCGATTCCCATGTACAAGGGATGAGCAGGGATGGATTGACAGCATTCCGTCAAGGGATGGCCAATGCCAATCCTTCCATCCTTCATGTGTATGATCGATGGCATTTGATCGGGAAGGCGAAGAAGAGACTGGATTTCCTTCTTTTATCCCTCGTTCCCTCTGTCATGACATGGAGTAAACCTCACCCATCTGTTCGTGAAATCGAAAGGACAAAGGCAGAAAAGAGGAAAAAGGAGCGCCAGGAACAAAAATGGGCACTCATTCAAGAAATCCAAACGGCTCATCCATCAAGGAAGAACATTTCTAGGCTTGCGAAGGAATAGGAGCTGGATCGGAAAACGGTGAAAAAACACCTCCAGATGACCACTCCGCCACTCATTCATCGACGAAGAAGAAAAACACCGATTCCCCTTTTTTGAACCGTGTCATCGAGTTAGAAGCGCAAAGTCAAACCATTCCATCTATCGACTCCTTTCTTCGCAAAGAAGGATATTCCGGCACGTTTTCGGCGGTACGAACCACGGTAGAAACGATTCGACGGAATCGAAAGCGGAAGGATCCATCGATGTTGGAACATCGTATCACAAGAAAACCGTTGTCCTATTGGATATGGTCGCCGTATCATCGACTTTCAGAAAAAGAGAAAATGAATCTGGAACAATGCCTAAAAAGGATCCAGCTGTCCGCCCTGTCTAGGAAGGGGTGCAAGAATATCGGGAGGTCGTGGATCAAAGAGATTATGACTGTTTTCTTGTTTGGCTGCGTCATCAGCTTTTGGATTCAAAACAGCCGTTTTATCCATATGCTCGGCGTTTGCGCAGCAATTGGCAGGCCGTAAAACACGCTTTTCTTCTCCCATACAGCAATGGAATACTAGAAGGGCCAATCAACCGATTGAAAACGATTAAACGAAGGATGGATGGCCGAGCTGGATTCGCTCTGTTAGAAAAACGTGTTCTCTATAGGTTGTAATCATTATTTTAATAAAACAATAAAAATTTCCAACAGGATGATAGGTAATCATTCACCAAAAGAACGTAAGAACCAAAAATAATCGGTCTTGACACATTGTTCAATTTGGAAAAACGAAGCCCTTTATGAATGAATTTCTGTAGTCTTTTTTTGAATATTGGCTACAATGGCTCCTTATCCCTACACGAACCGAGCAAAAAGGAAAAGCATGAAACCAAAAATGAAAGGAAGAAGTAAAAGGAACCAGCCTGTTGGGCTTCCTAAGTTAATTGTAAAACCGTTTCCTGACCTCTGCTCCACAAATATTGCCGGATCTTCCTTATTAACATAAAATATCCCGCCTTTCCAATATTCATCATTGACACTGTTTACTATTTTGCTCTTACCAATATTTGATTCAATTTCGCGTTCAATGGACTGTTTCTTTACAGAAAACATAATCGCACCTAATATAGCAATTAATACTGCCCCAAAGAAAACCATCTCCGATATCATTGAATCAATCACTTGGATAAATGAAAGCTGTATGAAAGATATAGATATAACTAATAATATGGAAATGATATTGACAAAAATGCCTTGCTTATATCTAATTACTTTATTTTGTTCACTAGAAATTTTTGGGGATTTAATATTCAAATTTTGTTTACTACGAATAATTGCTTCTTGAACCATGATAAAAATGATTGTTACAAACAATTGAGAGAGATTAAAAACAAATACCATTCCTACACTCTTTTCACCATAACGATCGACTTTACCTGAAGCATCATGGTGAATAGGTAATATATTTGGAATGTCATTATAATACCAAACAATAAAAAAAACATTTAGAAAAATCATGATAAATGGTATAGGATACCACATTCGCAATAAAGATAATTCTCTTCTGAATTTAGTATCAATAGCAACCATTTGTGTTGCAGGTTGGTTAGCCATATTGCTATTGATTTGACGTTTTATTCGTACATGCGCTCTTATGTGTATGAAAATATTGGCTATAATAAATAAGGGCACTGTTATAGCGCTAAAATAAAAATGTGATTGAGAGAACCATTGGATCATAAATGTTGAAAGTGCTAAAACCACTCCTACAATGATGTTCATTAAAATGCTTTTTCTAATGATTTGTGATATTTCTATTTTTTTCCATTGATCGTCGGAAAGGGGAACTCCAAATTTGTAACTAGAACGTAACCAAACAGGGCTAATACTTGATATAAAAATAATCACAATCCAAAGGATAAAGATGAAAATTAACTGTATATTATTCATTTATTTTCCCTCCTTTAATATCTTTGTACAATTCATCTACAATCTTTTTTAATTGGATATTTGCAAATCCATAACATATACTTTCAGCTATAATTGGACGCAGGGCTTTCTTAACACTGGACATATTTTTTTCATCCTCTTCAGTATGTGATCTAGTTGCAACAATCCCCCTACTGTTATGCATTGTCAGAAGTCCTTTTTGTTTTAATAATGAATATGCTTTATTCACAGTATGTATATTAATACCAAGATCCGCAGCTAAACTGCGAATGGATGGTACTTCTTCGCCGGGTTTTAAGTTACCATTAGCCATATTTTCAATAATCTGATTACTTAGTTGTAGATAAATGGGAGTTTCTGATTGTAAATCAATTCGTATTATCATAATAACCACCTAATAACAAATGTTATATATATAATATATCATTTGTTATTAATTTACAATATTTTTTATTGCACCCTCTCACTTTATCAACAGAGGTTCTAGTGAAATGTAAAACAAAGGGAATGTTTTCGGAAGATAAAATATCAAAGAAACCTTCTCGCTCGTATGCTCATAAAAAACGCTACGTACGAGACAGATATGCACAATCGTTTTTTTTACGGAAAGCTTTAGAAATGTGGCCATAGTAAATGAGATCGGAACGGTCCGGACCTTTATGCCCTTTCCCACGATGCGGATGCGTTTTAACTTCAAATCTAAGTCTGTTAATTTGAGATTCGACAGTTCTTCCACACGCAATCCCGCATAGGTAAGCAGATAAACAAACGCATGGTCGTGGCGATATTTCTCCTTGAGATCGCCCCCGACTTTGTATCTGTTTTTTACACATCCGATGCAACAAGTCCTCAAATTCTTCATCCATCAGTCACATAATTTTTTCGTTATCTTCATCAGCCGATTTTAAATCCTCGATGTCTTTCATCGGGTTCTGTTCGCTCTTATGATGTTCGACCGCCCACGCACAAAAACTCCACAGCGAATGGAACCGCCGATTGATCGTGGAAATGGCCAACGTTTTCCCTTCTGCTGGATTCAACATTTGCTAGGAGTTTTTAGCTTAGCCTATAGATTGAATGCCGATAATTAGTTATTATGTTTATGATGCATTCATGAAACATCCTGTGAAACAAAGAAACCTCCCTTGAGTTTGCATTATTCTGCCTCATATATAAAAACAAAAAATCCCTGCCAAACGGCAGGGACTTAGAAAATCGTCTCTCACTTCATAAGTGGTGAGTCGTTCACAGGTTTACAAATACGATGTTCCTCATCTAACGCGGTTCTGACACCATCTCATATGGGTGGTCAAAAGAAAGGGCTTTCCATCTTCAAGCTTGTATTTATCGATACCCCTTCTCCTCCATCTCTGCTAAAATAAGTCATATACCCCGCCCAGATCTAGTGAGTTGATGCAAATAGTGAAAGCGAGGGAAACTATTTTATCCACATGTATGTTTTAGATCATTCAATCACATGTAAGAGGTGAGCTCATTGCGTCCGATTTTCTTAGGAATTTGTGCGGCCTTCTTCTTTGCCTCCACTTTTATCCTTAATCGATCAATGGAATTATCTGGAGGAAGTTGGGTGTGGAGCGCATCACTGCGATTTATTTTTATGGTACCGTTTCTTTTTCTTATTGTCGCTTCACGAAAAAACACGCGGGTTTTGTTTCAAGAAATGAGAAAGCAGCCTAGCTCTTGGTTCGTATGGAGCTTGGTCGGATTCGGGCTGTTTTACGCCCCGCTTTGCTTTGCTGCCATGTATGCTCCAGGCTGGCTGATTGCCGGGACGTGGCAATTTACGATTATATCCGGGTCGTTGCTCGCTCCTCTTTTTTTCGAGACCATCGAAACGCCACAAGGATTGAAAAAAGTTCGGGGAAAGATTCCTATTAAAGGGCTGGCGATCTCATTGATCATTTTTTTCGGCATTATTCTTATGCAGCTTGAGCAAGCCAACCATGTATCTTGGCGCACGGTTCTGCTCGGTGTTGCGCCAGTCATTGTCGCTTCCTTCGCTTATCCGCTTGGTAATCGTAAAATGATGGAAATTTGCGGCGGCCGTTTGGATAGCTATCAGCGAACGCTTGGAATGACGTTGGCCAGCCTGCCATTTTGGCTGCTCTTATCGCTATACGGGTTGCTGACAGCAGGCGCACCAAGCAAGGAACAAATCATCCAGTCACTGCTCGTCGCTATCTTTTCAGGAATTATTGCTACGATTCTTTTTTTTCAAGCTACCGACATGGTGCGCAAAGATATGCATAAGCTGGCGGCTGTTGAAGCAACACAATCAATGGAAGTGCTTTTCGCCGTGTTCGGAGAAATCCTCCTCTTGTCGGCTCCCATGCCTTCAGCCCTTTCATGGTTCGGCATGCTAGCCATTGTCATCGGTATGATTTTGCACAGCTACTTTTCCCGAAGGCTGCATGCTTCTGCTTCCAGTCAGCAAAGCCTGAATGCATAAAAATGTCAGCTGTGTGGATGCTCCAATAAAAACCCATTGACTGGCTTGATTTCTAGCCCAATCATTCCATATGTTTAGTAAAATAATGGTTCATCAACACTTGTGTAAAAATGTAAAACACGGCCGCCAAGTTTATAGGAAAAACTTTTGACGGCCGTGTTTTATTTTTACAGTTGCTCAACTGCTTGATAACCGTATTGCTCCATTTTTTCATAAATGTCCCTTAGCTTCGGATTTCCTTCTCCCACAATTTCCCCTTCCACAACCACAACCGGGTAAAATAAATCCTCTTCAATGACCTTTTCCGCAAACGCTTTCTTAACCTGGTCATCCGGCGGATTAAAAATATCGACATATGTGATAAGAAACGGCTGATCCGGATATTTCCGTTTAATGGCGGCTTCAAGCCACTCATACGTTTCTTTTGAAGAGGGCAAATTAACACACGAAGCACATATGACCTCTGCTCCATATACGCATATTTCCACTTGCTTCAACGACATAGGCGGCCACCTTTCCTCTCTATGACAAATAAAGTTATTAGATTTTTTTCTTTATACCGATTATAATAAAGTTAAGGAAAGGAGTCGATAAGAATGAGCGATTTGGAAATTAAAGAACAAGTACAAGAAGTGTTAGATAAGTTGCGCCCATTCCTTCTTCGCGATGGCGGTGACTGCGAGCTTGTCGACGTTGAGGACGGCGTAGTTAAATTGCGCTTGCTTGGTGCTTGCGGCAGCTGCCCAAGCTCAACCATCACTTTAAAAGCCGGAATTGAACGTGCTCTTTTAGAAGAAGTGCCAGGAGTCGTTGAAGTAGAGCAAGTATTCTAAACATAAATAGAAGGGTGTCCTAAGCGGGACGCCCTTCTTTTCTTTTACCTATCCATTTCATGTGCTTCTAAGGTTGTTTTATACACTTGACTTCCTTTTGGCTCGACGGTTAACGTTTCAACCTGGCAATGCCGAAAATGAGGAGCCAATCGTTCTCTTACATGTTCTCCCTTTCCAGGCTCAACAAAACAAAGGATTGTTGGCCCTGCGCCGCTCAACGCTACACCAAACGCTCCATATTCCTTCGCAAGCGGCAGGACAAGCGGTAATTCTGGAATCAGCTCTTGACGATACGGCTGATGAAATAAATCGCATTC
Organism: Anoxybacillus sp. UARK-01; assembly: GCF_002075365.1. Taxonomy (NCBI): domain Bacteria; kingdom Bacillati; phylum Bacillota; class Bacilli; order Caryophanales; family Anoxybacillaceae; genus Anoxybacillus; species Anoxybacillus sp. UARK-01. The sequence continues at coordinate 10,654 of NZ_NASY01000004.1, forward strand.
CATCATCTTTCCGGCCAGCTCCCAGTTTTTCATGAGCAGTGCAGCGACTAAAACATTGCTTATAGCGCTTGCCTCTACTGCTTCTGCCCTAGTGAACGATTGCGGCAGAACGCTGCGTGCTTTTTTTGTCTCCAATTCATAGCTGGGAATGACGGCGACCAAATCGAGATCAATATCAGAAAGATGGACAATCGTCGTTTCCTCATTACGATAACTGCCAATGACCAGTCCTCCATATAATGAAGCGCCAACATTGTCAGGGTGCCCCTCATAAGTAGCAGCCAGCCGTATTTTTTCCTCTATTGTCAAGGATAAGTCCGCAAGCTCATTAGCTAATTCAATTCCAGCGACAACAGCGGCAGCGCTGCTCCCCAGTCCGCGCGTAAATGGAATATCGCTGGATACCTTGACAACGCAAGGCGGCAGAGCACGCCCATACTGGCTGGCAAGACGTTCTGCCACTTGAAAAATCAAATTTTCCGTTCCTTGAGGGATCGTTTGAACTTCAGCCGTTTGAGGAATAAAGCGCCATTCATCGCCTTTATGCACTTCCAATTCTAAATAACGAGAAACGGCAAGACCAAGAGAATCAAATCCAGGTCCTAGATTAGCCGTACTGGCTGGAACAACGATCTTTAGCATCTCTCCTTCTTTCATTGGCGAACAGCCCCTTGAATATGCTCAAATACGACCTGCTCCTCATTCGGGAGAACAAGCGGCTTGATTTCTGCCACATCGATGGCAATCGCCGGATCTTTTAATCCATTTCCAGTAAGCACGGCAACGACTGTGCTTCCGCTGCTGATTTCCTTGTTATTTCTCTGCTTGATGACCCCTGCCAGGGATGCGCATGAAGCTGGCTCGGCAAAAATGCCTTCTTCTCTGGCAAGAAGCTTATAAGCCGTCACCATTTCCTGATCGGATACTTCATCAATTTTCCCTTTCGATTCGCTAGCGGCCTGCACCGCTTGATTCCAGCTTGCCGGATTGCCGATGCGAATCGCGGTTGCAATCGTTTCTGGTTGAGTAATGACCTGGTTGCGGACAATCGCTGCCGCACCCTCTGCTTCAAACCCGCGCATTTCTGGAAGACCCGTGCCTTTCGCTTCATGATACTCTTTAAACCCTTTCCAGTAAGCGGTGATATTTCCCGCATTACCAACAGGAATCGCTAGTACATCCGGTGCCTTTCCCAGTTGATCGCAAATTTCAAAGGCCGCTGTTTTTTGCCCTTCGATTCGATATGGATTGACCGAGTTAACAAGGGTAATTGGCGCCATTTCACTAAGCCGGCGCACCATTTTCAAGGCCTCGTCAAAATTGCCCTCAATGGCGAAAATTTCTGCTCCATAAATCGAGGCCTGAGCTAGCTTGCCCATTGCAATTTTCCCGTGCGGAATCACAACAATACAGCGCAATCCTGCTCTGGCCGCATACGCAGCCGCTGCCGCAGAGGTGTTTCCTGTCGAAGCGCATATAATCGTATGGCTTCCTTCCTCCTTCGCCTTGGCGACAGCCATAACCATTCCCCTGTCTTTAAATGAACCCGTTGGATTGGCCCCTTCGACCTTTACATAAAGATCGATTTCAAGCAACCTCGATAAACGCTCCAAACGAATAAGCGGAGTATTTCCTTCATTTAGTGAAAGAAGCGGGGTTTTTTCTGTAATCGGCAAAAAATGACGATATTCATGCAATAATCCCTTCCACATCATCAATTTCCATTCCCTTCTACGCGGTACGAGCTTTTGACTTGATGAACAATTTCAAGATCCCTTAAACGCTGCAAAATGTCTTCGTAAGCCTGCTGTGAGGCCCTGTGAGTAACAATGACAATCTCGGCCAGCCCTTTTTCTTTAAGCGGAAGCTGAAGAATTTTTTCAAAACTTACCCCCTGCTCAGCAAAAATTGCGGTAATTTTAGCAAATGCCCCCACCTCATCCTTCACATGGATGCGTACAAAATATTTAGAAAAGATTTCTGAACGTGATTTTAGACGCTTCTCGTATTGCGGGGCGACTGCACTTCTACCGTTGACGCCAAGCCGCATATTTTTCATCACCGCCACCAAATCCGATACGACAGCGGTCGCGGTTGGCAAGCTGCCTGCTCCGGGTCCATAAAACATCGTTTCTCCAACGGCTTCCCCGTATACATATACAGCGTTGTACTCGTCGCTCACAGAAGCAAGCGGGTGTGAATCAGGAAGCAGCGTCGGCTGCACGCTGACTTCGGCTTTATCGCCATCACGATGGGCAATGCCGATTAATTTCATCGTATAACCTAAACGTTTGCTATAATCTAAATCTTCTTCCGTAATATCCGTAATGCCTTTTACTTGTACATCTTCTAAATCGATATTCATAGAAAAACCAAGACGGGCCAAAATTGCCATTTTTCTGGCTGCATCCAATCCCTCAACATCCGCGGACGGATCGGCTTCCGCATAGCCAAGAGCCTGGGCTTCTGCAAGCACTTGCTCATAAGGCATCCCGTATTTGCACATTTTCGTTAAAATAAAATTAGTCGTTCCGTTGACAATCCCCATCATTTTTGTAATGCGGTCAGAAGCTAATCCCTCGACAAGGCTTCGCAAAATGGGAATGCCCCCTGCAACGCTGGCTTCATAAAATAAATCGCATCCGTTTTCTGTTGCTGTGGCCAGCAATTCCGAACCATATAAGGCCATTAAATCTTTATTAGCCGTTACCACGTGCTTTCCTTGCTGTAATGCTTGCAAAAGATGCCTTCTCGTTTCTTCAATTCCGCCCATTACCTCAATAATCACATCGATCTCTGGATCGTTGATCACCTCATCAGCACGGGTCGTCAGCAATGAAGTGTTCACCTGAACATCACGTTCCTTATATACATCGCGCACAAGAATCTTTTTCACGACAACAGGGCAACCCACTTGATGGATAAGCTGATCCTGATGGTTTTCAATGATTTTAACTACACCGCTCCCCACTGTTCCTAATCCTAATAAGCCTACTGCAATCGGTTTTGCCACATTTTCCACCCCTTTTGTTTCTCCTATATGTACATTTGTTCTTTTATAGTAGACATTATAAAAGATATACTTTTCTTTTACAATGATTATTTTATTATCATATATTCTGAAAACGCTTAACATCAAGTAAATTCAGATAATTTTTTATTCATAAAAATTCCCCGCTATGCGGGGAATTACGCATTGTGGCGGTTGAGTAACCATTCTTTGTTTACAAGCGTTTTTGGCGTCTCGCCCTTTAAGACAGCCAGTATATTTTGGCAGCATAATTCCATCATGTTACAGCGCGTTTCAACGCTTGCACTGCCAATATGAGGCAAGGCCACGACATTTTTTAAGGAAAGCAACGGATGAGAAGGATCAATCGGTTCTTTTGTAAACACATCCAATCCTGCACCTGCAATCTCTTGTTGAACAAGCGCCTCGTACAAGGCATCTTCGTCGACAACCGCCCCTCTTGACGCATTGATAAAAATCGCGGAACGCTTCATCATTTGAAAAGCGGAACGATTAAAGAGGTGCCGGGTTTCCTTCGTTAAAGGAGTCAAGCAAACGATAAAATCAGATTGCTGCAAAAGCTCGGAAAAAGAACAATAGACTGCGCCAAGCTGCGCTTCCGCCTGCTCGTTTCTCGACCGGTTGTGATATAAAATGTTCATGTCAAACCCTGCAGCGCGTTTGGCCACCGCTTGGCCGATTTTTCCCATTCCAACAATTCCAATCGTCTTATGATGAACATCCGTTCCCGCCAATAGAAAAGGGCTCCAGCTTTTCCATTCGCCGCTTTTGATAAATTCAGCAGCCTCTACCATACGACGCGCAGCAGCTAACAATAACGCAAAGGTTAAATCCGCGGTTGTATCCGTTAATACATCTGGTGTATTACAAATGGCGATTCCCTTCTCCGTTGCCAGTGAGACATCAATATTATCAAAACCGACAGCTAAGTTGGCGACAACCTTCAACGATTTCCCAACTTCCATTATTTCCCTATCGATTTGCTCTGAAAGCATCGTTAATAGCGCATCCGCTTTCGTCGCTTCCTCCAACAAAACTTCTCTTGATACAGCTACATCTTCGTAAGGCCACATCGTCACTTCCGCATATTCCTTGAGAGGTGCAATGATTTCATCTGGCAATTTTCTCGTAATAAAAACATACGGCTTCACTATTGCCCCGTCTCCTTCCTTATACGATCATCTTTCTTTTTCATCTTATCATAAACAAAACGAAAAAAAAGATTTCTCTTGATCGATTGGCCTTACAATCACAGAAGCAAGCCAATTAAATACATCACATTTTTATAAAAGCATAGGTATTGATGATTCAAAACAAATCAATGAACAGGGCTGGGGTTCTCGCTTTTCTGCTGAAGTCGGCAAGCCGATTGGCTTGCCGACCGTGCATGTCTATAGGATGCTCTTCACATATATAAAAGGCTAGGCAGGCGATAGCCATTTAATGGTTGGCAACCGGAAGCGGCGAACAAGCTCAAGCCGGTCATAAAAAGTGGCTAAAAACTGCTCATAGTTTCTTGTATTGGCCAAAATGGTGCGAAGCATCTGTTCCCGTCCATGCCTTTCTTCCTCTTTATTGGCGGAATAATAGCCTTCAATGCATTCAAAATAGTGAAGCGGAAATACTAAACGGGCATAGATAAGCCGCCAAGCAAAAGCGGACAACGGCGTCAAACGTTCGTACTCACGGAAAAAGCGGCGAATTTGCTCATCATCGCTTCTTCCTTCTTTCATATATAAGGCTCGCACCCATTCTGCCAAATCGCGCGCGCAATGATCATATACCCAATCTGTCGGTAGCTTGACTTCTCTTCCTTCAGCCCAAAGGGTGTGGGCAATTCGTTCATGGCAAATGGTAGCCGAATCAACAAAATACGGCTGTTCATCCAGTTCCGTATCCGTGATGTATTGAATAGCATTTTCCGTAAGTCCCATATAATATGGGAAGGATTCAATAAATAGCTGCTCAAACTCTGTTTCTCGTGGCACCTTTACTTTTTCCCTCCAAAAATCTTCCATCTGATCAAGCCTTTGCCCCCACAACTCCTTCCATCGACCAATTCGCTTACAGTGGGCAATATAGGCTGGAAAATGCCGCCCCTGTTCATGCATCTTTGCTAATTCCTTGCCAATTGGAATCGTTCGCGTATATACATGCGGATAAATGCGCAGAACAACAAAAGGCCGGTCTTGATGATAAGCTATGATCGTACCTGTTTTGGTCTGTACAAAAGAAGCGACTGACAGATCTCCTTTTGCGTGTAAGTACATTCCCATCTGATACAACTCATTAACTTCCTCACCCGTTCGCTGTTCAACAGGAACAATCATATATCGTTCATTTTTGAATAGAAATGTATCATACTCTCCCATCTTCTCTGTCTGCTCTATACTTAGCCCGTATTCATCGTTAATGACCTCACGCACAGTTCTCATCCTCCTTCAACAAAGTATATGAGGAGAGCATAAGAAAAATTTGTATAATCTGTCGAGCCAGCATAAACATAAAATATTTGCGCCCTATTTCGCTTTTTGAGTATAATACTAACAAATTCAATGGAGATGGATTTTCCTCTGTTTTGCTAAAACATTGCGACAGTATGGTATAGGCATGATCGCTATTGACAAGGCTTGATCAGGAAAAAACAAAGCGATGCTTTCATTGATCAAAATACAAGCAAAGCAGACAGCCATCGCTGTTTATTTTCAAAAAGGCAGCTAATCATCGATGTCCGGCTGGCAGACAGGCTGCAATGAAGCGGTCTAACTATCAACACCCGTGATATCATGCATAAATTAGACACGTTTACACGGCAGCAAACATATACAATACAAAACACTTTATAAAAGAAATAGGTGAAATCAATGGAAAATCTCGAACAAACCGCTCGCAATTGGTTAGAAAAACGTGGCGTCAAAATCGAAGATATTGCTGACTTAGTATACTATCTACAATCCAAATACCATCCAAACTTAAAAATGGAAGAATGCATTGAAAATGTGAATCGTGTTCTTTCCAAACGTGAAGTTCAAAATGCGATTCTTACAGGAATACAGCTGGATGTATTAGCGGAAAAAGGGATGCTGGAAGAACCTCTTCAATCCATCATCCATCGAGATGAAGGGCTATACGGAGTAGATGAAATTCTCGCCTTATCGATTGTGAATGTATACGGATCGATTGGCTTCACCAATTACGGCTACATTGATAAACAAAAACCGGGAATTCTCCAATATTTGAATGATAAATCAACAGGAAAATGCCATACCTTTTTAGATGACATTGTCGGAGCCATCGCAGCAGCAGCTTCAAGCCGTTTGGCACACCGTGCCGCCCATGAAAAAAAATAAAGCGAATGTTAGCCGAGCATTCCATTCTTGATGTTTATACAAAACAAAAGACAATGCCTATTATTAGGTGATCATCGTAGACGATGTTTTTCCCCCGCCTCTAAACAAAGTGATGGGGACGAACCTTCATATGGGCTATCCATTGCCTATTTCTGCTTTCATCGGAAAGGGTGCCTGAATGAGCAGGCACCCTTTTTCATGGTATACTTCTTCTCTCGAACCTTGTTAAGCTATGAATGGAGCATCGGCACATCAAAGCCTTTCCAGCCACTCTTGAAGCGAATCTGCCGTGTAAGTTGGTTGCTGATCATATTGCTTTAGCAATTCTTTTGTAGTAACGCCAGTGTGTACAAGCAATGTGTCGATTCCTGCGTTCATTCCTGCCTTAATATCCGTATCATAATAGTCACCGATCATTAATGTTTCTTCTCTCGGCACTCCTAGAACCTTTAATGCCTGTTCCATAATGATTTTTTCGGGCTTACCAATAAAAATAGGGGACACTTGCGTAGAAACGGCGACCACAGCTGTCAATGATCCATTCCCAGGCAACAGCCCGCGCTCTGTAGGAATCGCGATATCACCGTTAGTCGAAATAAATGTAGCGCCATTGCGCACAGCCAAACAAGCGATGGCCAGTTTTTCATATGTAATCGTGCGGTCAATGCCCATTACAACAAATTCAGCATCCTCTGCTGCAAATGTAAATCCTTTCTCTTTTAAGGCTTCACGAATTCCGTCCTCACCAACGACATAGACCGAAGCGTCCGGTTTTTGTTCAAAAATATAGTTCGCTGTCGCTTGGCTTGTTGTGAAAATCTGTTGTTCAGTCGCTGGAATATCAAATGACTTCAGCTTTTCAGCCACCTGTATGGGTGTGCGTGAGGAATTATTGGTAACAAATAAATAAGGAATATTTCTCCGATGCAGCTCTTTTACAAATTCTCTTGCTTCTGCAATACATTCTGTTCCACGGTACATGGTTCCGTCCAGATCAATTAAATAGCCTTTATATTTCTTCATCATATTTTTGGCGCAGGAGCCCCCCCGCTCCAACGACTAAAGGGAGTAAGGGGGAGAGGAATGCGCCTTCCTCCTTTCTTTTTTGCATGATGTTCATAAGGACATGGAGAAAACCGTTGGCACTCCATTTGTGACTCCTTGATATAGGGATTGGGTTGCAGGAAACGTTACAACCGTAAAACAAGGTTATATTAACAACAAACCCGCTGGAATGACAAAATATATGCTCCTTATGAAACAGCGGCACTTATACTAACATCCATTCGATCAAGAGCCTGAACGCAAAAACAAAAACGCCCTTTATTGCATAAATAGAGCGTTCTTGTTTTTTATCATTCACCTGTCTGTTCTTTTATTTGATAGTGGCACCTGTCGTCTCCTTTTGTTATACAAGTGCGTAAAACAACTTCGGAAGTGTCCAAAAGCTGGCGAAAAAGCTGCTGTTCGCACGAACAAACAGAATGATATTCTTTAGCCACTTCAGAAATAGGACAATGATACGCAATGAGATGGTACGTTCCGTCTTCATCCCTCTTGACTTTCGCCATATATCCTTGCTCATTTTGCAGCTTTAAGAGCCGCTTCATTTTTTGTTCAAATGTTTTCTTCTGAAAATCACGCTCATATGTTGCTTTGAGCCGTTCGGCCCTCGCTCGAAAAAGCCGTTCCAGCATTTCGGCTCCCGCTACATGCTCCAGCTCCCTGAGCAAGTCCATCGTGAGCTGTTTATAATGCTGCGGAAAACGTTCTTCCCCTTTCTCCGACAGCTCATATACATTCGTTGGTCTTCCCATCGCTTGGCGAACAAGCGTTGCCTGAACAAGACCGTCGCGCTCCAATGTATGAAGGTGGCGGCGCACAGCCATCTCACTCACTTCTAGCCGCTTGGCTAGTTCACCCGCGGTCAGCCGTTTTTCTATTTTCAACAGCTGCAGCAATTGCTGTTTCGTGGAAGAGGATTGATTATTCATCTCATTCACCGTCCTCTCCCTCATTTTACGTTATTTCTGACATTTACACAATTTTTAAACAAAAAAGTTTCAAAAATCAATGATCAATTGCGAAACGCTGAAACAGGCCCAAGTTCATTTTCTAAGTATATGCGAATCGAAGCTGGATACGACTGCAAAGCTGGCAGCGCCCGCCGGAATATTGCAAGCAGCTCGGAATGATTTTGTTCTGTATACTGCTGCACAAGCATTTTCCGGTATTGAATAATGGCTTTTAACTCTCGAGCTTGAGCGCTTGTGATGACTTTCTCATCTGTTAAAATATCAATGATATCCTCATAACTGCCTGGATCTCGCATAATAAAGCCATCAATCATCGCATTTCCCACATCAAGCACGGCATCAATACAAAGATGGGCAATACGTTCAAATGCGAGCTGGGCAATTTCTTCCTCCCATTCCGCCTGTTGTTCATAAATCCTTAATAGCCGTTCCATATAACATAAGGTTGCTTCAATTTTAGCGCGATCAACAAAATACATGTCATCCTGCCTCCCTTTTCAATTAAACCCCTTTATAGTGTATTATAACAAACGGAGACAGATCGCATAAACGTCTGGTAAGATGAATGTATCGACTTTTTTGGAGGTGCAACGCATGAGTGAACGATTTTTTTTATATGATGATGCCGTTGAATCCAAGACAAGATTTGTTAGCTTCCTTGGCCAGCGGCAGCGCTTTGACTTGGCGATCGTTCAAACCGACCGCTTTTATGGAAAATATCTCGTTCTTGATATGCAAGGCAATCGGTTTGCCATTATCGGGCAGGATGATCTTGAAGAGCCAGGCTATTTAGAGCATGCTTACCAATTAAGTGAAGAAGATGCCAACGATTTGCGTTCTTTCTTATTTGAGGTGATTTAACACCATCCACCGAGAAGTCTCCTGCCTGTAACAAAGCGGAGAGAGCCATTTTTGCTCCCGTTATTCATATCGTGTTCATTTTAGGGGCATATTATAAACATCCCCTTAGATGAAGGAGGATGAACAAAATGCCTTATACGGACTTTTCCAGTGTCGAAAAACGGAGAGACTTTCTTACATCTGAAGAATTTCCCGATGGTCCATACGGATCTCCCATCAGGAAAGAGGAACCTGTCCAAAATAAAAGTACACCTTGGCATGAAGGGCAACGCTATTACAGCAGCTTTAATTATGAATATAAAGCGTTCCATCAAAATATTCCACGCCAATATCCAGGAGCCCATCCACCTCATGATGATCCGGCGAGGGATGAACAGCCTCCGTATGATCAGCTTAATGACTAACGAAAAAACATGGCTATCTCATATCTCTTGAGATAGCCATCCTATTGACGAACGCCTTCATTCTAAGCCCCTCTTTTCACCCATCCGCTCATGAACTTCTTTATTTCATTCTTATCTTTGCTCGGTTATCTTTATCTGGCAAGCGTCTTTAAGACCGTCTGAAGCAGAAAAAGGCGCCATCACTCTATACATGAACCCCTTCCTCCCACCTTCCCTTCGTGTAAAGGTGGGAGACTTCTCCATGGAGGGTGTTAAATGATCACCTGTTAGAAAGAAGGCATCATGTAAACTGTATTTGCCTACCATCTCAGCCATGCTTATTTTTTAACTTTTCGTAATACAAAATAAGCACAGCCGAAATTGCAATATTCATACAAATATTCGGATAATGTGCTAATTTTTGTATCATATGTCGCTTTTTGATTATGATCGTCAAAAAAGCCTCGCAGCCGTAGCTGATTATATCCCCAGTCTCCAACAATATAATCGTATTTATTCAAAATATCGGCATAGCGTGTGCGAAAGGCTTCTTCATTGAACCCGTTTTTCACATTTTCAACTAACTCATAGCATGTATTGTTAATACAAATCATTTCTTTCACCTCATCCTTTATCATAAATGATGAAGCACTCCCAATCAATTACTGTTATGAAAGTTTGCATAGAAAGGAATGATGAAAACGAGGAGGTGTTTATAGTGAAGAAAACGGTCCTTGCTTTTTCCATTGGCGCCGTCGTGTCTCTCACTGGATGTGCGCAAATGGCAGAGGATAACAACAACGGGGATTTATATAGACGAAATGGAAATACGATTAATGTCACCGATCGAAATGATTTATATAATGTCGAAGGCGTTCCAAACGGCAATGATTCAAGGCTGAATAACTTCGGTTACGTCCGCCATCAAAAAAGCCCAATTATGGGAGATCGAACATCTTATGGGGCGCTGCCAACATTAAATCGCGAACGGGTCGCCGATTTAATTAGCAAATTATGTGTACAGCTGCCAAATGTGAATGATGCGGCGACGCTGGTAACGGATGAGGAAGTGCTCATTGCTTACGATACAGATACAAAAAACCGATTGGAGACAGCCGATCAAGTGAAAAAAACCGCCCTTTCTGTCGTACCGCGCTACTATCATGTCTATGTAGCGGATGACCCGCGAATGATGAAAGAAATTGAACGCTTTGGGCGTTTAGATTCGAACAGCCAAAATATTGACCAAATTCTCGACACAACGATTAAAGACATGCTTAAATATCCGCAAGGTCGGAAGCTGAGTGACGGAGAAAATGCCAATGGCGAAATGATTCATGAAATGAACGATCGTCTCGATCGTGATTTTCGCGATGGCACACCAAAAGAAACAAAAGCAAAATAACGAAAAGGTCCTGTTTACAAAAAACAGGACCTCAGCTTTTCGACAAAGTCGACAAGCTTTCGCCTACTTTGGTAGGCATTTTTTATTGCGTAAAAATGGGCGTAAAAACATATATGGTCGGAGTTTTTTTTGTGTCATTCTAAGTGCAGCAAAAAATGCGGCGAAGCTAGGAAAATTCAGTGTTCGGCTATACCCCATTAAACATACCCACGGCTGGGTAGTTACAATTGGGCCACCCTACGCTGTACCCGATTGTGTCTATGACCAGAATTAAGCTCCGCTCATATGGATGACCTCGCAAAACGCAAGGGGGATGGATAATTCGTCCACTCCTTTAAAGGCCAAGAAAAAATTGAAGGATAAAACATGATGGGATAAACAAACTTTACTGCATGTTTTATTACTCTTTTTTTCAAAAATAAAAAAATACTCCATTTTTATCCCTGAACAAAAAAATGGCCGCTAAAATTGGCGTATAACGCATTTTAAATGGCAGGGTAATGGTTTTCCCCTTGCTTTAAAAAACGCTCTACGGGATTAATAAGTGGCTTAAAATTGATTATCGTTTTTATAAGTTCGTAGATCGTTAGGAAGTAGCTTAGTTTGCTGCAATGTCATTTTCATTCAACATAAAATATGAACTATGTTGAATAGTAATGATGATGGTGGCAATATTTAAGTGTAAAATTCAACATAGTTTATAGGTGGTGAGAGGAATGCTGGAACAATTCGAACGATATTTATGGGAAGAAGGGAAAAGCGAAAATACCATTAAAAGCTATTTGCAGTCGGTCGCAGGATTTTTGAAATGGTTTGATGAATCCAAAGATGTAGAGTTTAAACGGCTTCATCGTGAGAATGTTCAAGAGTATATTTCTTTTTTACGAACCGTTAAGAAAGCAAAACCAACAATTAACACAAAATTAAACGCCTTGGTCAAATTCAATGAGTTTCTGCTCGAAACGAAAGTACAGCGGGATATGGTATTAACCAAAAAGGATTATATGAAGGTACAGCCACAATACGCTTCATTGGCCAAAGTGGAGCTGAAAGACGTTGAGAAATTCCGTCAACTGGTACTGGATAGCGGAAATAAGCGTAACTATGCGTTAGTTACCCTTTTGGCGTATGCTGGACTGCGAATTTCTGAAGCGCTGAACCTGAAAATGAGCGATTGCAACCTTGTTTCTAGGGAAATCACGATAAGAAGTAGCAAAGAAGATAAGTATCGAGTAGTATTTATGAACGACAAGGTTAAATCCGCTCTCGAGTTATGGTTAAAGGAACAAAAAGAAAAAGGGATTGAGAGTGAGTACCTTTTCATTAGCAACCGCAATCAACCGTTAAACCGCACGACGATCAATAAGCTGTTTAAAGAGTACTCGGAACACATCGGAAAAGGGATAACTCCTCACGATTTGCGACATTTTTTTGTTCTCACGCCATTAGCCGAGGATTGAGTGTACATGAAGTGGCCAATCAACAGGACACTCGAACATTCATACTACGCTTTTATACACGAATCCAACAAAAGACGAGCTCATTCAAAAAATGAATCAGTTATGATGGGAAGGTCGGCTATGGTTGCTTGCCATGGCTTGACGAATTGATTTACTATCATCTGCCGCATCACGCAACGCAAATTCAATATTCCATTTAGATAAAGATGGCAGAGATCCAGGTTCGACAGATTCGTCATGTCGATTGCCGTCGTAAATACATGTGATAAAACATGTCCGTCACTCCATGTAAAGCCATGTGTCTAATTTTATCTAATATGATACTGTACAAGTATTTAAAATAAAAAATTTGAAATATTAAGAAATATATAAAGGTATACTGGCTATGAATTCAAGGGTTATCAAAAATATTTGTCGAATAATGTGTTATTTTGTTGTATTTTTTGGTATAATTTGTATTATATTTTTTTTGCAATTTATGTTATATTACTGTCAGATTATAACTTTTGGATAAATTTATAAATATACATCTCTAGTTACGATGATGTATAAAATTTTGTGTAAAGCATTTTACTAGACCAAAAGAAAAAGGTAGGGTATTCTCTGATTTGGCCAAAAATCTTAGAGAAAGGAGAACCCTACCTATGTCTAAAAGTATACCGAATGTAGACTGGGTCAATCAACTGGAAAACGCCATTCGTCAGTTTGTAAAGGAAAAACTAGAACGGATCATGCGGGAAGAAATAAAAAATTTCCTCGAAATAGAACAAGCCGGAACATCGAATATGAGAAACGGCTACTATCAACGAAATCTAGATACGCAGTATGGTCGTATTGAAGGACTTTTGGTCCCAAGAGACCGAAACGGGGAATTTCAAACGCAGTTGTTCCCCCTTACCAACGCCATACCGGCTGGCTCGAGGAAGCCATCATCAAGATGTATCAAAGTGGCATGAGTACACGTGAGATTGGCAAGTTTATTGAACGAATTTTAGGAAATGCCTACTCACCAACAACGATTAGTCATATCACGGATGTGGTAAAGGAAGACATTGCGAAATGGCACACACGTCCTCTACAAAAGCGATATTCGGTCTTATATCTGGATGGGTTGTGTGCAACGTTACCTGGCGTTGCAAGTGACCGATGACGTCTGTAAACTCTGACGCACTATACAACCGTAGTTCCATGCATTGTTGCAGAGCTTGGCTACAAATGCATGCAGGATGTTGAGCCAGCTGAGTCTGGATGAGTTGTAATTGATCTCGCATATATCGCGGATAGGCTTTTCGAATATGGGCTAAAAATGCTTTCGCCACCTCCGGTTGCTCAAATTGATGGGCTACTCGTTCGATGTAAGCATCGATTCCCTTTGTACGATCACGCAAGTGATTACGGTTTTGAATCAGTTTCCCTTTTCCTTCGGCGATGCGATGTTTTCCTATGCATCTTTCTGTTTTAGGATCGTATATCCACAACTCTGTTTCTTCTTTCATGACGACCTGTACCGTTTTCCCAAAAGGAGTATACGTCCCAAGCGGAACCGTGTATCGATTGGATCGATATAAAATCGTGTTGTCCTTTCTTACCGTTCTTGTTATACTATTGGCTAGGGTAGATATTTCGGCGCGTGCCGAATCTAAAGCGAGAGAGATGGGGCGTAAGTGTGTTTTTTCCTGTTCAAACACATCGACCGGTCTCTTTTTTTGTTGTATTATGAATCCTCCCGTTTCCTGTTCTGTTCAGCCACTCCCACCCTTGTTCATTCCATAAATCCAAATGCAAAAAGGTACGATGTTTGGCAAAGTTGTGCTTAATAAAACCCACTACATTTTCAATTTTTCCCTTGCTTTCTGGATCTGCTTTTCTGCACACATGAAGCGTCAAGTTTCGCTGTCTACGATACGCTTCAAACTCCGCCGTCAGAATGAGATCTCCTGCATTTTCGCTCACAACGATCAGATTGTCTTGATCGTAAACGAGTTCGCGTGGCATGCCTCCAAACCATTGAAAAGCTCGTTCATGTGCTTCGATCACATCCCTTGTCGTAAAAGGGCGATTCAACCATTCTTTATACTTGTAACGCGAGTGGGACAGAACAAAAGCGATAAAATACAACTGCACTTCTTTTCCTCGTTGATCTTTTACACGTATTTGACCGAAATCCACTTGTGCTTGTTCTCCCATCGGTGGGTCCGGAACAGCTTCATAGTGACGATGACATAGTTCTTTTGGTATCTTCCATTCTTCACGTAAATGCCGGACATATTGACGTACGGTACTCTCTCCAACCGAAAGGTTTGGATCACGTTCCTCTAACCAATCTTGTATCTGGGACGCTGAGATGTCTGGATGTTTCTGAATCCACTGTAAAATCATATCTCGATACGGATCTAATTTCCTTTGCCTTTGCTTTGTGGAAGCTAACCACCTCGTCATCTCTTCTGGTGACCGCTGAAGATAATGATATAAAGTTGTTCGGGATATGTTTAGCTTTTTAGCTACTGCAACTTTACTAAATCCCTGCTTTAACAGTTGGTAAATTTCCATGTACACTTCCCACTTATCCACCTTTCTTTTCCTCCTAGCAACTAAGTAGAATGTCAATATCTATCTTAGCTGTTAAGAGCGTTTTTGGTAAATAAGTGTCCAATTTTATTTGTCGGAAACTGTCCAGTTTAGTTTAGCAGTTACAAACCATAAATATTAAATGTTACCTGAATTTTCTGATGTATCTAAAAGCAAAACTAGAATGAGAGTAATAGGAGGGGAAAAGCAGAATTGACGCTATAATTACAAGTTTCATCCTTTTATAGTACCCGAAAAATTATTACAGCAATAATTCCTCCAATAAATTGTAAGCTAGCTAGAATTCATATAAATCTTTTCCTTATCTATTAAATATTTGGTTCTGTCATCATTCAATATTGATTTTAGGACATAAAAAATTCGTCTTGTAAAAGCTAGGTGTTTTCTTCTTCTATTACTATTACACGAACGCACTCGTTCATTAAACACACTATATTTAAGATTTATTACGCTTAAAAAGTTTTATAACGTTCGAATAGACACTGTAAACAAAGAAACACCAAACCATCCAAGGAAATATTATGTATAAGATATTCATGAGGTTACTAAGTATTTCATGCGGAGTTCTTTCCATAGTAAAACTATAATCATAAACGAATCCAATCCAATACAAAAGCAATAAACCACAGAAAGCTATGAAAGGAAATGTTCTTTTAGCTGTTGCCATCAATATCATGTTTACAACGATAAGAATGATTATTAAATTTGGATGTGTCATATAATCCACTACACTATCATTAGCATAAATGTCATTAGAATCACGCATTTCAAGTCACCACCGTAAAAAACAAAATTTCGGTTCATCACCAAAAGATGTACTTGATTTTTACGTTAACATATGATAGCAGTCTCTAAACGCACACGCAAAGCAAAGCGTTGGATATTTCGGTATCCATATCCCCGCCTTTTGATCAACTTGATTTTGTTGTTGATTCCTTCCATTGGGTCATTGGAATAAGGAAAAACGATGCAAGAAAGCACCGCCTCTTTTCGAGCGAGCAGCGCCTTGGTAATACTTTCGCACAGCCGCACATTCACTAAAGAGGTGGCGATCAAACCATTGTGCCAAACGAGTTTCGGCTTGTTTTCTTGTTGGACTTTTCGATACGTAACGGAAGTGCTGAAGAGTTTGATAGACATGGCGTAAATACGAACTTTCTTGACACCATTGTCGAACGTTCTGTCTCTCTTCTTCTGTCAACTTTTCTGGCCGTTGGCTCAATAATCGGCAAACACGGCGAACGCTTCCATGTTTCGTTCCACCTTTAGCAAGGTATTTACGGCAACGCTTGAGTGCATCGGTGAACAACTGAATGACATGGAAGTGATCGAGAACATGGATCTTGGACACACTTTTTGAATGGCTTTTCTCATGGCTGGAGCCAAATCACTGACGATATACTTCGCCGTTGAAGCGACAGGTTGAAGGACCTCTGCAATCGCTTCTTCATTCTTTCCTGAAGCCATAGACAGGGCACGCCGAGTTTGAGCATCCATCTACGGCTACTCCATAATCTTGTCCTTTACGGAAAGCGAATTCATCCACGCATACAACGGTCGAATCCGAAGTTGACAAACAAGCCGGGGTATATTGATAAAACCAACGTTCTACCGTTGTATAAGCAAGTTGTAAAAAGTGAGCGACTTCTTGAATCGTTTTTTCGATACAGAGCTGAGCGACCCACTGTTGAAACGATTCCGTTACGATACTGTGAGATGGAAGTCCCGGATAGGAAACGGTAAACGTAAGGGAACAAGTGGAGCAACGTCTTCTGTCAACAGGGAGTTCAATACAAAATAGACCGATTGTATGAGTATAGCCATGGATCCATTGCTTCCGTTTGGATGGATGACACTTTCGTTGTACGTCCGAAGCAAACGAGGCAGACCGGGCAATGCGGAGGAAGAGACAGTTCGAAAATCCAGCGATCTCCCTCTTTTCGTTCTCCTTGAATAAGAAAGTCTGGTAAATCGATAAAACCTTTGATCAACTGAGAATGCACGCGAAATTTCCTCCATGGTTGATGGTTTGGTCACCTTTATCATACAGGAAATTTCGCTTTTTTTGTATCTTTATGTACAAAAAAATTTAATTGTCAAGTACATTTTGTGGTGAAGAGCCAAAGTTTTATATTACTTCCATTTTAATCCGCAAACTGTGTTTTTTAAATATTTTTACAATTTAAACATCCCTTTTATCACTTTACATCTCGCACTTTCCTAAAAAAATTATATCCTGTTTTTTCAAAGTAAAAATGTCCTTTTCAGTGCGTTATCTTTTCGGTAAAAACTCCCAATTTATTAGATTATTTTATTTTATGTTTACGAACAAAAAAGTCATTTAAAAACCACCCCTCTTAATTAATTTATCGAAGCAAGTCTCTTATATTGTTTTCCCTATTTAGAGTTTCGACATTAGCAAATAAATAACCTTTTTATTTAGGTTTAACCATTCATTACCTTATTCTCTATCCTGCTTCGTTGGTACAAAAAGAAAATTAAACGACTTTTTTGCATTTAAACAACATTTATGTAATTTAAACAACTTTTTTGTCACTCAACAACTATACCTATTTTGTTTTATGCAAAAAAATGGGGCTGTCTGATAAGTCCCTAAAATGAAGAGGCTGTCTCAAAATCGAAGAGTCAGCCCCCACAACACAATATATATGACATAATGTTGGATAAATGAGCTATATATTGTTAAACGCACGTGAGGTCAGACCCTTATGAGACAGCCCCTTTTGTATTTTTTCGATTTTTCTCCGAAAGTAGCTGGCGGATGCCTGCTACTTTCAGTATGTTGTGGGCTAATGCCACAATTCCAAACTCGACATGTACCTTGTCGAGACCCCGCAATGAAAATCTGCGGAACGACCGATTGCCCTTGATGTGACCGAACACACTTTCCACCTCGACTTTGCGTCGAGCATAGATGGCGGCTTTCTCTTCACATTCAAGGGCTGTTTTTGCCTTCGCTTTCATTTCTTCGAAGACGGTATTCCAGTGAACTTGACGATTGCCCTTCGCTTTCGTGCACTGCGCTTTTAATGGACAATCTGTACAATCTTCACATTCGTATATTTTGAAGCTTTGCTCATAACCAGACGGATTCTTTTGTTTTGATATTTTTTAAACGTTACTTTTCTTCCATTCGGGCAAATAAAACAATCATCCTCTTCACAATAGGTCCAGTTTTTCGCATTTTAATGTCCTTTTTGTATTTGCGTGTCTGTTCTTGTACATAGGATCCATAAGGAATGAGAAAATCAAATCGAGGCTCTTTCTCATCACCAATCGCATATACATAGTTTTCTTCACTGCCATATCCTGCATCTGCAATGACTGTTTTGGGCATCGGTAATGAAGTGGACGCTAGCTTCTCCAAATGTGGGATAAAGCAACGTGTATCGGTTGGTCGTTGATGAATGGTATAAAACAAGATAAACTGATTCTCTGTCCCGATTTGCACATTATACCCTGGCTTCAGTTGACCATTTTTCATATGATCTTCTTTCATTCGCATAAAAGTTGCGTCTTTATCCGTTTTTGAATAGCTGTTACGATCGCCAAAGATTTCGTTCTGCTCCTTGTATTTGGCTAGTCGAGGTAAAAAATTTTCTCGAATCAGTTTTAAAGGTTTTTTCCATTTCTTGCGTTCTGCTCGTTTTTCCTTCCGAACTTTTGTATCGGATTCCTGTTCGATTTCCTCTGTTAGGATTTCGACTTTTTCTTCTAATTTTTGAGCGATGGCTTCCAAGTTCTGTTCCGTGATTTCTGGATCTTCGTTCGCCTCTTTTTGTGCTGTTCCTGCTTCTAATTGGGTTAATTCTTGAATGTACTGAAGTGTTTCTTGAATTTTTTCTCTTAACTTCGCTTCCAATTTCGAGGTTGATTTTTTCCACACGAAAGAATACTTATTGGCATTGGCTTCCATCTTAGTACCATCCAAAAAGTAGTTTTCCATCGTGATGTAATTTTCTTCAATCAATTTCAGAATCATCGCTTCAAATAACTCATCCATCAAGGACTTCATCCGTTCTCCACGGAACTCATTGATCGTGCGGAAATCGGGTTGTTGCATCGCAGCTAACCATATGGCAGGAAGATTTTCTTTTATTAGTTTTTCGATTCCACGGCAGGAATAAACCTTTTGGGAATAACTATACAGAATGATTTTAAGCATCATTTTGGGATGATAGGAACTTCTGCCACCGCCTTTATAATGAGAAAACAATAGCTCATCTGGTACAGATTCCACCATTTCGTCCACTACTCGTGCGACGTGATGTTCTGGTATAAGGGCTTCAATATCAAAAATCACTTGAGTTTGACGATTGTCATAGGGTTTAAAAGTAGGGGCTAATGGTCTTTTAGAGGGCTTTTTTTCCTCTGTCTCTGGAAAAAGTGTCATTTGCGTGTTATAATTTTCAGTAGTAATCATTTGATTGCTCATAAAAATCGTCCTTTCTGGAATGTTGTGGTGGTACCTTCATTTTACAGGATAGGACGATTTTTTTGTGTACTTTTTTAAAAAATGAAAAAAATGAGAGGGGCTTCAAAAAGTCAGTTACCCTGACTTTTTGGACAGCCCCAATTTTTTAATCATTCATGACTGTTATTGAACAGATGTCATTTTTTCGGTAAAATATAAAGAAGTGCAACATGAAAAAAAGAGGAGAAGAGACTATGGGCAAAGTATACGTATTTGATCACCCCCTTATTCAACATAAACTTACATATATCAGGGACAAGCAAACAGGTACAAAGGAGTTTCGTGAATTAGTCGAAGAAGTAGCGACATTGATGGCTTTTGAAATTACACGCGATCTTCCGCTGGAGGAAGTGGAAATCGAAACGCCGGTCAGCAAAGCGAAATCCAAAGTTATTTCCGGGAAAAAGTTGGGGATTATCCCAATTTTGCGCGCGGGAATTGGCATGGTGGATGGCATTTTAAAGCTAATCCCAGCTGCAAAGGTCGGCCATATTGGGCTGTATCGTGATCCAGAAACATTAAAGCCGGTCGAGTATTATGTCAAGCTTCCGACAGACGTAGAAGAGCGCGATTTTATTGTCGTGGATCCGATGCTGGCAACAGGCGGCTCAGCCGTTGAAGCCATTCATTCATTAAAAAAGCGCGGAGCGAAACACATTAAGTTCATGTGTTTAATCGCTGCTCCTGAAGGGGTTGAGGCGGTCAAAAAGGCGCATCCGGATGTTGATATTTACATTGCCGCACTTGATGAAAAATTAAATGATCACGGCTATATTGTTCCAGGGCTTGGAGATGCAGGAGACCGACTATTTGGAACGAAATAGTATATTTTGTTAAACGCTGAGCATGCTAACATGGGTGCTTGGCGTTTTTTTCATATGAAGCAAAAGTGACGCGGGAATTGCTCTACTTTTATAAACGAATTTTCGATTTAGTTGGCTTCAATGCTCGCTTATTTAGGGGAATACAATGAAAAGAGCGGCCGTATAGCCGATTGAAAAGTAGAATCCTCATTTTTTAAAGGTCGGAGGCAAGCGCCCATCCAGATGATTTGTCGCTTTTTTCTATGAGGAGATTCCTTCCATCACCAAGTTTAATATGGAAGAAGGGTCTAATCGCTTTTGCAAGAAATGCATTTTTCGCAATGGTTTTAGAGGAACGACAAACCCTCAGGTTCCGCGTGAAAAGGGAGCAGATTCGCAGAAATGAAGGAAAAATTTGATAGTGAAAAATATAAATATTATATTATACAATAACAATATGAAAAATAAATGAGGAAATGTCACAAAATATTAATAATTTATTTGAATTTATTGGCTAAACACGTTGACATTGGACGATGCCTATTGTATGCTTACAGGGGATATAATGATAAGGTTTTCACGAGGTTTATCTACAAAAACTTTTACCATAAGGATGTATGTGTATGCGTCCAAAACAGCGCCATCCCCTTCAAGCGATCGGTCTCATGTCCGGGATCGTATCCCAGCTAGTTGGTTCGATTTTGATAGGGATTTTTGGCGGGAAATGGATTGACGAAAAGCTTGGCACGGAGCCCATCTTTCTTGTTGTAGGGCTTCTGATTGGTCTTGCGGCAGGCATATATGCGATGTTTCGCTTGATTCGTCAATATTTCCCAGAGGAGTAAAGGCATGCAGCAAATGTTCTTAAGACAGCAAAAATACATATTTTATCTATTGTCTCTTTACACGCTAGGCTGGGGCTTTACAAGCTATAAAACCGTTTTCTTAAGCTTGATTTTAGGAACGGTGATCAGTCTGTTTTTGTTGTGGAGTCTAGTCCGGAAAGTCGAAAAATTCGGACGAGCGGTCGCTCAAGGCAAAAAAGCCCGCTCGCTCGGAACGTTTTCGCGCTTAGCGGCCGCTGTCTTGGCTGCGGCGATTGCCATCGAATATCCGCAATATTTCTCCATCATTCCTGTTACGATAGGATTAATGACATCCTATACTGTCATTATAATAGATTTTCTTTTGCACAAAAATAAATAACATAAATGGAAAGAGAGGTGAAAAAAGTTGGAACATAAAGCACCGATTGTTGAATGGTTGGGACTGACATTTAATTTGTCCAACATCTTAATGACGACCATTACAAGTCTCATTGTGTTTATTATTGCTATTGCTGCAACAAGATCTCTTCAGCTTCGCCCTCGGGGAATGCAAAATTTTTTGGAGTGGGTGTTTGATTTTGTGAGGGGAATCATTAACAGTACTATGGACTGGCAAACGGGCGGCCGCTTCTTAACATTAGGTGTTACGCTCATTATGTACATCTTTGTAGCGAATATGCTCGGTCTGCCGTTTTCTGTCCGTTTCGGAGATACGCTTTGGTGGAAGTCTCCAACTGCCGATCCAACCATTACGTTGACTCTTGCAGTCATGATCGTCGGCCTCACGCATTATTATGGCGTAAAGCTTAAAGGTGTTCAAGAATATGGTCGTGATTACTTACGGCCAATGGCCTTTCTATTCCCGTTGAAAATTATTGAGGAATTCTCTAATACTTTAACATTGGGCTTGCGTCTTTACGGTAACATTTTTGCCGGAGAGATTTTGCTGGGGCTGTTGGCGGGGCTTGCCACAAACGGCGGCGTGTTTGGCGCGCTTGGCGCTGCCATTCCGATGATGGTTTGGCAAGCATTCAGTATTTTCGTAGGCTGTATTCAAGCATTTATCTTTACTATGTTAACAATGGTTTATATGGCACATAAGGTGAGCCAAGACCATTAATGATAAACTTTTATCCAAAAAAATTATATGACATAAATAGAAGGAGGATATTTAACATGAATTTAATTGCAGCTGCTATTGCAGTAGGTTTGGCAGCACTTGGTGCTGGTATTGGTAACGGTTTAATCGTAGGTCGTACAGTGGAAGGAATCGCTCGTCAGCCGGAATTGCGTCCTGTACTTCAAACAACGATGTTCATCGGGGTAGCGTTAGTCGAAGCGTTACCGATTATCGGCGTAGTTATCTCATTCATCGTTATGAACAGATAATCAATATTTCCTTATGTGATGGCGAAGTTCGTGCAGACGATCACCTTCGCCATTCCTTTATGTACATTACATGTAAACCCTGCCATTTTATGAAAAAGTTTAGCGGCTGAAGGGAGTGAAAAGCGGTGTTAATAAGCATGAACATGTTTTTATTGGGTGCTGCTGAGCATCATACAGGACTCAACACAGGTGATATCATTTTCCAATTGCTTATCTTTGTCATCTTATTAGCATTGCTCCGGAAATTTGCGTTTGGTCCATTAATGGGCATTATGAAACAACGCGAAGAGCATATTGCTAATGAAATTGAACAAGCAGAAAAACACCATCAAGAGGCGAAAAAGCTTGCGGAAGAGCAGCGGGCATTTATGAAGCAATCGCGTCAGGAAGCGCAAGCATTAATTGAAAATGCTCGCAAGCTTGGCGAAGAGCAAAAAGAGCAAATTATCGCAGCGGCTCGTGAGGAAGCCGAGCGTTTAAAAGAAGCGGCGAAAAAAGAAATCGAGCGCGAAAAAGAGCAGGCGGTTGCTGCGTTGCGTGAGCAAGTGGCATCTTTATCTGTATTGATTGCATCAAAAGTCATTGAAAAAGAATTAAGCGAGCAAGATCAAGCGAAGCTGATCAATGAATATATCCAAGAGGTAGGAGAAGGGCGATGAGCAAAGAAGTCGTAGCAAAGCGTTATGCGTTAGCTCTTTTTCAAATCGCCAATGAACAGCAGCTCCTTGATCAGTTTGAAGAAGAAATCCGTGTGATTCAGCAAGTGTTTGCTGCACAGCCGGAATTTCTGTCCGTATTGACTCATCCGAAGCTCTCGATAGACAAGAAAAAGGCATTAATCAAAGAAGTGTTTGCTACACTGTCAACGCCTTTGCAAAATACGCTTCAGTTGCTGCTTGATCGCCATCGTATCGACATTGTCGAGTCACTGGCGGATGAATTTATTGCACTTGCAAATGAAGCGCGCGGCGCGGAAGAAGCAACGGTATATTCTGTCCGACCGCTAACGGAAGATGAGAAACAGGCGCTTTCGCAAGTATTTGCAGCGAAGGTGGGCAAAGCAACCCTTCACATTCAAAACATCATTGATCCAAGCTTAATTGGCGGTGTGAAGCTGCGTATCGGCAATCGCATTTATGACGGAAGCGTCAGCGGAAAATTAGAACGACTTCAACGTCAGCTTATTGGCTAAAGATTTATAGATAGGGGTGAAATGCATGAGCATCAGAGCTGAAGAAATTAGCGCGCTGATAAAAAAGCAAATTGAAAGCTATCAGTCTGAAATCAAAGTGAGCGATGTAGGTACAGTAATCCAAGTTGGTGACGGTATCGCGCGCGCACATGGCCTTGACAATGTCATGTCAGGGGAGCTCGTTGAATTTGCAAATGGTGTCATGGGAATGGCACTGAACCTTGAAGAAAACAATGTTGGTATCGTTATCTTAGGTCCGTATACAGATATTAAAGAAGGCGATGAAGTTCGTCGGACAGGCCGTATTATGGAGGTTCCTGTTGGTGAAGCATTGATCGGCCGTGTCGTCAACCCATTAGGACAGCCGGTAGACGGATTAGGACCGATTGCAACAACGGAGACTCGTCCAATCGAAAGCCCGGCACCTGGGGTTATGGATCGTAAATCAGTACATGAGCCATTACAAACAGGTATTAAAGCGATTGACGCACTTGTTCCAATCGGCCGCGGTCAGCGCGAGTTAATTATCGGAGACCGTCAAACAGGTAAAACATCGGTTGCGATCGATACGATTCTGAACCAAAAAGACCAAAACATGATTTGTATCTATGTAGCAATCGGACAAAAAGAATCAACGGTTCGTAACGTTGTTGAAACATTGCGCAAGCATGGCGCGTTAGAGTACACAATCGTTGTCACTGCTTCTGCTTCGCAACCGGCTCCATTGCTATTCCTAGCTCCATACGCTGGGGTATCAATGGGAGAATACTTCATGTATAAAGGAAAGCATGTGCTTGTCGTATATGATGATTTATCGAAGCAAGCGGCCGCTTACCGTGAGCTTTCCCTATTATTGCGCCGTCCTCCAGGCCGTGAAGCGTATCCAGGGGACGTATTCTACTTGCATTCTCGCCTTTTAGAGCGTGCGGCGAAATTAAGCGATGCAAAAGGAGCAGGATCTTTAACTGCATTGCCGTTCGTTGAAACACAAGCAGGGGACATTTCTGCCTATATTCCGACGAACGTTATCTCAATCACAGACGGACAAATTTTCTTGCAATCTGACTTATTCTTCTCTGGTGTGCGTCCGGCAATCAACGCGGGTCTTTCCGTTTCTCGCGTAGGTGGTTCTGCGCAAATTAAAGCGATGAAAAAAGTAGCGGGTACGCTTCGTCTTGACTTAGCTGCGTATCGTGAGCTTGAAGCATTCGCGCAATTCGGTTCAGACCTCGACAAAGCGACACAAGCAAAGCTTGCTCGTGGTGCGCGCACAGTTGAAGTGTTAAAGCAAGGGTTGCACGAACCGCTTCCAGTAGAAAAACAAGTGGCTATCATTTACGCATTAACACGCGGATTCTTAGATGATATTCCGGTTGAAGATATTCGTCGTTTTGAGAAAGAATTCTTTACATGGCTTGATCAAAACGGCCAGCACATTCTTGATCATATTCGCACGACAAAAGATCTTCCAAGCGAAGAAGATCTCAACAAAGCGATCGAAGATTTCAAGAAAACATTTGTTGTTTCTGAATAAAAGGCGGCAGGAGCAGAAGGGGCGTGAAGCCTTCTGTTCCTTGTCTCTATCAATAGATTCAGCGCAAAAAAGGTGGTGAAAACCTTTGGCATCATTACGCGATATTAAGACGCGAATCAACTCGACGAAGAAAACAAGCCAAATTACAAAGGCGATGGAGATGGTTTCCGCTTCAAAACTGCATCGCGCTGAAACCAATGCGAAATCGTTTGTTCCTTATATGGAAAAAATTCAAGAGGTTGTAGCAAACATTTCATTAGGCAGTTCAGTCAATCACCCGATGCTAGTGAAACGTCCTGTCAAAAAGACGGGCTATTTGGTTATTACATCTGATCGCGGATTAGCTGGTGCATACAATAGCAACATTCTTCGAACGGTTTATCAAACCATTCAGGAGCGTCATAAATCGACAGATGAATATGCGATCATTGCCATTGGCCGTATGGGCTTGAACTTTTTCCAAAAGCGCAATATCCCGGTTGTTTTAAACATTACCGGATTGCCAGATCAGCCATCATTTGCTGATATAAAGCGAATTGCCAGCCAAACAGTAGGCATGTTTGCTGACGGTACGTTTGACGAGCTATATATGTATTACAACCATTTCGTAAGCGCGATTCAACAAGATGTAACGGAAAGAAAGCTTTTGCCGCTTACGGATTTAGTGGCTGAGAAAAAACGAACATCTTATGAATTTGAGCCGTCACAAGAAGAAATTTTGGAAGTGCTTTTGCCGCAATATGCCGAAAGTTTGATCTATGGGGCATTGTTAGATGCCAAAGCAAGTGAGCATGCGGCGCGCATGACGGCAATGAAAAATGCGACTGATAATGCAAAAGAACTTATTCGTACGCTTACACTTTCATATAACCGTGCCCGTCAGGCAGCGATTACGCAAGAAATTACGGAAATCGTGGCAGGAGCTAATGCGCTGCAATAACCAGCTGCGTCGGTGCATGCGTCAGAGAGACGTTCAAGTAGCAAGTTAGGAGGGAAAACGGATGACAAAAGGACGCGTTCTTCAAATTATGGGTCCAGTTGTAGACGTAAAGTTCGAAAGCGGACATCTTCCTGCGATTTACAACGCCCTTAAAATCCAACATAAAGCGCGCAACGAAAATGAAGTCGATATTGACTTAACATTAGAAGTGGCCCTTCACCTTGGCGACGATACTGTTCGTACGATTGCGATGGCTTCTACGGACGGTCTCATTCGTGGCATGGAAGTCATTGACACAGGGGCGCCAATTTCCGTGCCTGTCGGTGATGTGACACTTGGCCGCGTATTCAACGTATTGGGAGAGCCAATTGATTTAGATGGAGAAATTCCGGCGGATGCACGTCGCGATTCCATTCATAAACAAGCACCAAAATTTGAACAGCTTTCCACTCAAGTAGAAATCCTTGAAACAGGAATTAAAGTTGTCGATCTTCTTGCACCATACATCAAAGGTGGAAAAATCGGTCTGTTCGGTGGTGCCGGTGTAGGTAAAACGGTATTAATCCAAGAGCTTATCAACAACATCGCTCAAGAGCACGGTGGTATCTCGGTATTCGCGGGCGTCGGTGAGCGTACTCGTGAAGGTAACGACCTTTATCATGAAATGAAGGATTCCGGCGTTATTAACAAAACGGCGATGGTGTTCGGACAAATGAACGAGCCGCCTGGTGCGCGTATGCGCGTAGCATTGACAGGTTTGACAATGGCGGAATATTTCCGTGACGAGCAAGGGCAAGACGTGTTGTTCTTCATTGATAACATTTTCCGTTTCACGCAAGCGGGTTCCGAGGTTTCGGCGCTATTAGGACGCATGCCGTCTGCGGTAGGTTATCAGCCAACGCTTGCGACAGAGATGGGCCAATTACAAGAGCGAATTACATCAACTGCTGTTGGTTCAGTAACATCGATTCAAGCGATTTACGTACCAGCGGACGACTATACAGACCCAGCTCCAGCAACCACGTTCGCACACTTAGATGCGACAACGAACTTGGAGCGTAAATTGTCTGAGATGGGGATTTATCCTGCGGTAGACCCGCTTGCTTCGACATCTCGCGCGCTTTCGCCAGAAATCGTTGGTGAAGAGCACTATCAAGTGGCACGTAAAGTGCAACAAACGTTGCAGCGCTACAAAGAATTGCAAGATATTATCGCCATTCTTGGTATGGACGAGCTTTCTGACGAGGATAAACTTGTGGTTCAGCGCGCTCGCCGTATTCAATTCTTCTTATCGCAAAACTTCCACGTTGCGGAGCAATTTACAGGTCAGCCAGGTTCTTACGTGCCTGTAAAAGAAACCGTTCGCGGTTTCAAAGAAATTTTGGAAGGAAAATACGACCATCTTCCAGAAGATGCGTTCCGTCTTGTAGGCCGCATTGAGGAAGTAGTGGAAAAAGCGAAACAAATGGGCGTAGAAGTCTAATTTAGGGACATAGGAGGCTTTTGTGATGAAGACGATTAAAGTCAATGTAGTTACTCCTGATGGCCCGGTGTATGAAGCGGACGTTGAAATGGTCAGCACGAAGGCAAAAAGCGGAGAGCTCGGCATTCTGCCGGGGCACATTCCGCTTGTTGCTCCGCTTGAGATCGGTTCAATACGCTTAAAAAAAGACGGAAAAACAGAACTTATCGCAGTCAGCGGCGGCTTTCTAGAAGTTCGTCCCGACAAAGTAACCGTGCTCGCGCAAGCAGCAGAAAAAGCGGAAGACATTGATGTAGTTCGCGCACAAGCAGCAAAAGAACGGGCAGAAAGACGTTTGGAGGCCAAACAGGATCATATTGACTTCAAACGCGCCGAGCTTGCTTTAAGACGAGCGATCAATCGGTTAGAGATAGCTGGAAAACGTTAAAGGCAGGGGAGTTCCCTGCCTTTAGGCTGTAGACAAAGCCAACGTTGGCTTTGTCTACAAACATTTTATCCATCATTCATTCAAGGTTGAAAACGCTTGGCAGGCAAAGAATGAAACCGAGTGAAGATGCAAAATCGAACCAAAACATTCATGAGCGGATGAGCGAGTTCAGTAACGCGAAATGAAAGCGTTTGCGAAAGTTTGGACAGGAGATTTTCTCCTGTTTTTATTTATTTGAAAAATAAAAATATTTATTATTGGCAAGACTGGGCGGTCTGTCGACACTTCTGGATATAAATGTTATAATGATAACGATTACAAATTTTCATTTTTTTATATTTTTGTTCAATTGTTATTTATCAGAAAAAAAGGAGGCGAATGAAGCATTGCTCAATGTCTATTTGAATAATTATTTAATCGTCTTTGTGTTTTTATGTCTTGGAATTTTGCTCCCAATGGTTGCTTTGACCGCAGGGCGAATTTTGCGTCCCCATGCTCCTAACGATGCAAAACAGACTACTTATGAGAGTGGAATTGAACCCTTTCACGATTCGCATATTCAATTTAATGTACGCTACTACATTTTTGCTCTGTTGTTTGTCATTTTTGATGTAGAAACGGTATTTTTGTATCCTTGGGCTGTTGCTTACAATCGCCTTGGTTTATTTGCGTTGATTGAAATGCTTATTTTTGTAGCCATGCTTGTGATTGGACTTGCATATGCTTGGAAGAAGAAGGTGTTAAAATGGACATAAAATTGTTAAATGTTCCAGAAGAGGAAATGGAAGAATTAAGACGAAATGTTTTTTTAACAACCCTTGAGCAATTGAAGGCTTGGGCGCGCAGCAATTCGCTATGGCCTCTAACCTTTGGGCTCGCTTGCTGTGCCATCGAGATGATGGGAGTAGGATCCTCCCATTACGATTTGGATCGATTTGGCTCCTTTTTCCGTACGTCTCCCCGCCAATCTGACGTCATGATTGTATCGGGAACCGTAACGAAAAAGATGGCGCCGATCGTTCGCCGCTTATATGACCAAATGCCGGAACCGAAATGGGTGATCGCCATGGGGTCCTGTGCGACGGCGGGCGGTCCTTATGTCAAATCCTACTGTGTAGTGAAAGGCGTGGATCAGATTGTTCCGGTAGATGTGTATATCCCGGGCTGTCCACCAAATCCGGCCGCATTAATTTACGGAATTAATAAATTAAAAGAAAAGATTCGC
The DNA here is from genome assembly GCF_002075365.1 of Anoxybacillus sp. UARK-01. NCBI lineage: Bacteria > Bacillati > Bacillota > Bacilli > Caryophanales > Anoxybacillaceae > Anoxybacillus > Anoxybacillus sp. UARK-01. The sequence continues at coordinate 40,084 of NZ_NASY01000004.1, forward strand.
TACGAAGCAAAGATGGGGAAGAAGGTGCTGTAATAGATGAGCGATGAGAAAGATTTACAGCAGCTTAAAAAGGAAGCAGCGGAACGGGCCAAACGATTGGCGCGTGAACGGATGGCAGCAAAGGAGCAAGCGGAGAAAACATCTAAAGAAGATACAGCAGAGCTTCCCTTAGAAAAGCTTCCATCACATGAGGAAGAAGGCAAGCCTATATCTGAAGAAAGAGACGCCTTAGAGCTAGCGAAGCAAAAGGCGGCAGCAGCGGCGAAGGCGAAAGCGGCGGCGTTGGCGAAACAAAAGGCACAAGAGCCGTCATCGGAAGTGCCAGGGGGAGACGCCCTAGAGCTAGCGAAGCAAAAGGCGGCGGCAGCGGCGAAGGCAAAAGCGGCGGCGTTGGCGAAACAGCAAGGCGATGGCAGTGATCATGAACAGGATCTTGCCAAAGAAAAGGCAAAAGCGATTGCTGCAGCGAAAGCAAAAGCAGCGGCAGCAGCGAAGGCAAAAGCGGCGGCAGGAGCAGCCGAAACCGCCAAGCCGGAGGAAACTCCATCGCCGAATCAACCGCTTCTTGATAAGTATATAAAGGTAATTCATGAGCATCTTGGGGAAGATGTCTTAGAAGCTGCCTATATTAACCGACTTTCCAAGGATGTGCCGACGCTTGTTGCCAAGAGAACGACCTATTACAAAGTCGCCCAGTTTTTAAAATATAATGAGCAACTAGGCTTCGATTATTTGTCGGAGCTCCATGGAACGGACTTTGGAACACATATGGAGGTGTATGTACATCTTTATTCTTATAAAAACGATCAGCCAGTCGCATTAAAAGTGAAGCTGGATCGCGATCATCCTGAAATTGAGTCGCTTGTTCCGCTTTGGCCAGGCGCGAATTGGCCGGAATGCGAGGCGTATGATTTGTTAGGTATTCGCTTCCAAGGACATCCTAATTTAATTCGCATCTTTTTAGGGGAAAATTGGGTCGGACATCCGCTTCGAAAAGATTATGAGCCATATGATGTGGAGGTGTAGCCGATGCTTCGAACAGAGGAAATGCTTCTTAATGTAGGCCCGCAGCATCCAAGCACACACGGCGTATTTCGTCTCGTACTTAAAATCGATGGAGAAATTATTCAAGAAGCTACACCCGTTATCGGTTATCTTCATCGAGGAACGGAAAAGTTAGCTGAGAATTTACAATATACACAAATTATCCCATATACCGATCGAATGGATTACTTATCGGCGATGACCAACAATTATGTCATTTGTCATGCTGTGGAGACGATGATGGGAATGAAAGTGCCAGATCGCGCGGAGTATTTGCGGGTATTGGCTATGGAGCTCGGCAGAATTGCCAGCCATTTAGTATGGTGGGGAACGTATTTATTAGACATTGGCGCCATTAGCCCGTTTTTATATGCATTTCGTGAGCGGGAGATGATTATTAATCTATTAAATGAATTATCAGGCGCGCGTCTCACGTTCAATTATATGCGTGTCGGCGGTGTAAAGTGGGATGCTCCAGATGGATGGATCGAGAAAGTAAAAGAGTTTGTGCCATATATGCGGAAGCAGCTGGCAGGATATCATGAACTGGTCACTGGAAATGAAATTTTTCGTCATCGCGTAATGGGCGTAGGGCGATATACAAAAGAAGAAGCGCTAAGCTATTCATTAAGCGGTGCGAATCTTCGATGTACAGGGGTAAAATGGGATTTGCGCAAAAACGAGCCTTACTCTATCTATGACCGATTTGATTTTGACATTCCAGTCCGTGAAGATGGCGACTGCTTTGCTCGCTATGAATGCCGCCTTGCCGAAATTGAAGAATCATTAAAAATCATTGAACAAGCATGTGAACAGTTTCCGGAAAAAGGGGAGATTATGGCGAAAGTGCCGCGCATTATTAAAACACCGCCAGGAGAAGCATTTGTCCGCATTGAATCCCCACGAGGAGAAATAGGCTGCTATATTGCTAGTGATGGAAAAAAAGAACCGTATCGTCTTAAGTTCCGTCGGCCATCGTTTTATAACCTGCAAATCCTTCCAAAGCTCTTAAAGGGAGAAAACATTGCGAATTTAATTGCGATTCTTGGCGCGATTGATATTGTACTTGGGGAGGTGGATGGCTGATGGAGCAGTTGCTGCGTTCTGTGCCTAGCTGGACGAATCTTGCTATCTTTTTCGGACTTGGTGTTCTTTTGCTCCTCGTTGTATTAGGGTTTGTTACATATGGTATTTTAGCGGAGCGAAAAGTCATGGGGTTTATGCAAGGGAGAATTGGTCCGAATCAAGTGGGGGGAAGATGGGGGCTTTTACAGACGGTAGCGGATGTTTTAAAGCTTCTCATCAAGGAAGATACCATTCCGAAAGCAGCTGATAGGCCACTATTCATTTTAGCTCCCGTTATTGCGTTTGCTCCAGCCTTTATGGTATTAGCTACACTACCTTTTACCGATTCACTTCAATTTGCTGATATTGGTGTTGGACTTCTCTACTACATTGCTGTGTCTGGATTATCAACGATTGGCGTTTTGACGGGAGCTTGGGCGTCCAATAATAAGTATGCGCTCCTTGGAGGCATGCGGGCAGCCGCACAAATGATTTCCTACGAAATTCCACTTGTGATGTCAGTGATTGGGATTATTTTATTAACGGGAAGCTTAAATCTAAACGATATTGTGGAAGCGCAGAAGCATGTATGGTACATTTTTATTCAGCCAATTGGGTTTCTCGTTTTTCTTATTGCTTCCGTCGCCGAGTTGAATCGAACGCCGTTTGACCTACCCGAAGCCGAATCCGAGCTTGTTGCCGGCTTCCATGTTGAATACTCTGGTTTTCGTTGGGCGTTCTTTATGCTCGCAGAATATGTATACCTTTTTGCCATGGCATCCTTGACCACTATTTTATTTTTGGGCGGTTGGCAGCCTGTGATGTTCCTTGGTTTTATTCCTGGAGCTATTTGGTTTTCACTGAAATTTAGCATCGTTGTTTTTGTGCTTATTTGGTTCCGCTCGACATTTCCGCGACTGCGAGCCGATCAGCTGATGGAATTTGGATGGAAGGTATTGCTTCCTGTTGCATTAGCCAACATTTTTATAACGGCGCTGATAAAAACGATTTTCTTCTCGTAACGAAAATAACCGGAAAAAGGGGTGTCCGTTGTGCTAGGATTAGCGAAAGGTTTAAAGTATACCCTCTCCAATTTAACGAAACAAAAGGTAACGTATGATTATCCGAATGAGCCATTGGCGCTTCCGGATCGATTTCGCGGCATTCAAAAATTTTATCCAGAAAAATGCATCGTCTGTAATCAATGTGCGGCTATTTGTCCGACGGACTGTATTCAGCTGACCGGAAAGAAGCATCCGGATCCCACTAAAAAAGGGAAAATTATTGATACGTACGATATTAATTTTGAGATCTGTATTTTGTGTGATCTCTGTACGGAAGTTTGTCCAACCGAAGCTATTGTCATGACCAATCATTTCGAGCTGGCGGAATATAGTCGTGACGCCTTGTTTAAAAACTTGGAATGGCTTGATGAAAATGATGAAAATGTGCGAAAGGGGAATAAACCGTGAGCGGTGAATATTTCGCATTTTTGGTCCTTGCGCTTGTTGCCATTTCTGGTGGTGTGCTCATGCTAAATGTGATAAAAGTGATGCATATGTTTGTTTCCTTGATTTTTACTTTTGTCAGCATCGCCGGAATATACATTCTTTTATCTGCGGAATTTGTGGCTGCTGTTCAAGTGCTGATTTATTCAGGGGCCATTACGATTATTATGCTGTTTGGCATTATGCTGACGCGCCATCAGGATGAAGGGAAAACGACAACGGGAGGATTTTGGCGAAAGGTGTTAACGGCGCTTGCTGTCTTTGCTTTTGGCGCAGCGGTATATGCTGGTATTTATCGTTTAGATTTCGGCGAGCAAGCGACGCATCTTCATGAAAAAAATGCAGAGCAAATCGGGATCGCGCTTTATTCAAAATATGTGATACCATTTGAAATTACCTCTGTGATTTTACTAGTGGCACTTGTGGGAGCGATTGTATTAGCGAAAAAAGAAGACGAGGAGGCGAAATCATGAGTACCGTTCCTTTGTCTGCCTACCTTGTGCTTGCATTAATTTTGTTTTGTATTGGGTTATATGGGGCATTAACAAAGCGCAATACGGTCATTGTGCTAATCTGTATTGAGTTAATGCTGAATGCGGTGAATATTAATTTAGTTGCTTTTAGTAAATATGGCGTGAATCCGAGCATCACAGGACAAGTTTTCGCTTTATTTACGATCACGGTTGCGGCAGCCGAGGCGGCTGTTGGATTAGCGATTTTAATGGCGCTTTACCGCAATCGGAAGACGGTCCATATAGATGAAATGGATTCGATGAAGCATTAGTGAAACAAGGGAAGTGTTCCGATACCATCAGTGGATGGCATGTTGAAAATGAAAAAAGGGCTATGGGCCCTTTTGATAAAGGGGATTGTGATACAATGATGGAAAACGCTTGGATCATACCGCTTTTCCCGCTTTTTTCATTCCTGATTTTGCTCGTGGCCGGAAAGAGCATGAAGGAAAGGAGCGCTTATATCGGAATAGCTGCCACGCTTCTTTCCTTTATCAGCGCAGCAATGGTGCTGATCGAACGATTTCATGAACCAACCTATCAGCTGCACCGGGAATGGCTTGCAATCGGTAAGGTCAGCATAGCCATGGGCTTTGAGATTAATGCATTAAACGCGCTTATGCTTGTTGTTGTTTCGCTTGTAAGCTTTCTTGTTCATGTTTATTCCAAAGGCTATATGCATGGAGACGACCGCTTTTCGGTGTTTTATGCTTATCTTGGATTGTTTACGTTTGCCATGCTCGGCTTAGTCATTTCTGACAATTTGTTGCAAACGTATATTTTTTGGGAGCTGGTTGGTCTTGGTTCCTTTTTGCTTATCGGCTTTTATTTTTACAAGGAAGAAGCAAAAGCAGCTGCCAAAAAAGCGTTTATTATGACGCGTATTGGCGATGTAGGTTTGCTGATTGGCATGATTTTATTGTTTTGGCAAACGGGAAGCTTTCAATATGATGATATCTTTGCTGCCGTTCAAGCAGGCAACGTTTCAGCAACGATGATAACGTTATGTGCCATTCTGATTTTTATTGGGGCGATCGGTAAATCTGGCCAGTTTCCGCTTCATACATGGCTGCCGGATGCCATGGAAGGTCCGACGCCTGTATCGGCGCTCATCCATGCCGCTACGATGGTGGCAGCTGGTGTGTATCTCGTAGCATCGCTATTCCCGCTTTATGAAGCAAGTGAAACAGCGATGCTTACCGTGGCGGTTGTTGGCGGTTTTACCGCTATTTTTGCCGCGTCTATTGGCCTTGTACAAACAGATATCAAACGAGTGCTCGCATATTCAACCGTGAGCCAGCTCGGTTATATGATGCTGGCGCTTGGCTCTGAGGGATATGTGGCGGGAGTTTTTCATTTAACGACACATGCGTTTTTTAAAGCCTTGTTGTTTCTTGCTGCTGGTAGTGTCATTCATGCTGTGCACACGCAAGATATTGAGAAGATGGGTGGCCTTTGGCGCAAGCTGCCGTTGACCGCGCCATTGTTTTTGATTGGAACGCTAGCCATTAGCGGAGTTCCGCTATTGTCTGGGTTTTTTAGTAAGGATGAGATTTTAGCGGCTGCATGGATGCATGGGCATGTCGTATTATTTTGGATTGCTGTAGTCGCCGCCTTTTTCACCGCCTTTTATATGTTCCGCCTCTTTTTCCTTGTGTTTAGCGGTGACGGGCGCAGTGAAGCGGGCGATGTTCATGAATCTCCGGCAACGATGACATGGCCTATGATCGTTCTCGGCATCCTGTCCATTGCCGCTGGATATGTAAATACACCGTGGTTTGGCCCATTCCTTGGCGACTTTTTAACAGGTGAATCCGCTCCTTCGCATGAAGAAGCTCCTTTATGGATCATGATCGTTGCCACAGCTGTATCGCTCGCCGGCATTTATCTCGCATGGCTGATGTACGGAAAGCGTTCGCTGGCACGGGATTGGCTTAGCTCCAAAAATTCGCTTACATATAACGTACTGCTGAATAAGTATTATGTCGACGAGTTTTATCGTATGACCGTTGGTTATATGGTGAAAGTATTGAGCCTGTTTTTGCAGTATCTCGACCGCTTTATTGTTGAAGGCTTCGCCAATGTGTTGGCTGCTTTCATACGGGCGATTGGCACAGCGGGATCGAAATGGCAAAATGGACAGGTTCAATGGTATGGGGCGGTTACGTTTATCGGCTTGACGGTTCTGATCGTCATTCTCGCGTTTACGGGGGGGTATCTATAATGAACGAGACGTACTTCCTGTCATTGCTTATTTTTTCCCCATTGCTTGGCATGATTTTACTAGCCTTTGTACCAAAGGAGCAGGAGCAAACGATCAAATGGCTTGGTGTGTTGGGGACATTGCCATCGCTTATTTTAGCACTGTTTGCTTTTAGTCAATACTTAGGTGGATATGACTTAAACCGTTTAGCGGAAAAGCATGCCTGGATTCAGTTCGGGAAGTTTGCTTTTCTGTCCAGCTCAACGTTTACCGTGGATTACGAGCTGACGGTTGATGGTTTAGGGCTTGTCATGATGGTGCTAACCGCGCTGCTAGCAACGCTGGCGGCCATTGCCTCCATTCATATAAAAAAAGAATGGAAAGGCTATTTTATGCTGTTTCTATTGCTTGAGATCGGCATGCTAGGTGTATTTGCTGCCGGAAATTTAATCTTGTTCTTTATTTTTTTCGAACTGACGCTTGTTCCGATGTTCTTTTTAATCGGGAAATGGGGCTATTTCGAAAAAGAAAGAGCCGCATACAGCTATTTGATCTATAACGGAATCGGCTCGGCCATTTTGTTGCTTGTCATTTTAATTTTATTTGCGCGCACAGGGACATCCAACATTGCGCTACTAAAAGAAATGCTTCACAATCCGCAGGCAGCAGCCCAGATGATTGCGCCGATCTCGACGGATTTGCGATACGGCTTATTGATTGCCTTGCTCGTCGCTTTTGGCGTTAAATTGCCGATTGTGCCGCTTCATAGCTGGATGTTGCGAGTCCATGTGCAGGCGCCTCCAGCGATTGTCATGCTGCATTCAGGTGTGCTACTGAAAATTGGCGCGTTCGGTTTGATTCGTTTTGGCATGGGATTATTTCCTGAGCAATTTTATCGGCTGGCGGCCGTGATTGCGTTATTGGGGGTTATTAATCTACTATATGGGGCCTTTTTAGCCTTTGTCCAAGAAGATTTTAAAATGGTGCTGGCTTATTCTAGTATTTCGCATATGGGAATTGTTTTGATTGGGCTGGGCGCTTTGAATGAAGCAGGGATACAAGGCGCTATCTTTCAAGTCGTTTCTCATGGCCTGATCTCAGCGCTTCTCTTCTTGTTAATTAGTATTTTATATGAACGTGTTCAGACGACACAGCTTGGCCATTTAGGGGGGACAGCCAAAATAATGCCACTGGCCTCTGGCTTTTTATTGGCAGGAGCGATGGCTTCGCTTGGCTTACCTGGCATGTCTGGATTTATTAGTGAATTTATGGCGTTTTTAGGCTTATTTAAGTCAGCGCCCATCCTGGCTGCCATCGGTACGCTCGGAATAATTATGACCGCTGTCTATTTATTGCGAGCCGTTCTGAATATCACTTACGGAAAAGCACAGTCCAGAGTGGCGGAGGCAAACGTGTCAGATATTCATGCGATAGAGCTTATTCCTGTCCTTATATTGCTTGGTTGCATTATTTTAATAGGCATTTACCCCCATATTTTAGCGCAGCCGCTTAAAGCGCCGATTCAACTGATGATGAATGGGTTAGGAGGGTGAGAGACATGAGTTGGGACACACTTATGCAATACAAATGGGGAATCATGACGCCGGAATGGATCATTCTTGGCGTGGGAATTGCTCTCTCGCTCATCGACCTATTGATGCCGAATGATAAAAGCCGTCGGCCCCTTGGCTGGTTTGCGTTTGTTGGGGTGATCGTAGCGATCGTGTCGCTTGTGGCTCTCCTTCCTGTTCATACAACCACTATTTTGAATGATTCGTTTCGTCTTGATTCGTTCGGCAAGGCTTTTAAGTTGCTTTTATTGTTTGGCGCAGCGTTCGTGCTTCTGTTATCCATTGATTATCAGCCGCGCGAGGGCATGAAATACTATGGCGAATTCTATTATTTATTCTTAACCGCTTTGCTCGGTGCGATGGTGATGACATCAAGCGGCGATTTGATCACATTGTTTGTCGGCTTGGAGCTTTTATCGATTTCCTCCTATATTTTGGCCGGATTGCGAAAGGCGCATTCTTTGTCCAACGAGTCAGCGCTCAAATATGTGATTAATGGCGGGATTTCTACTGCCATTACCCTGTTTGGGATGAGCTATGTATTTGGTCTAACAGGCTCCACGAATTTGAAGAAAATCGGAATGCAGCTCAGTACACTGCAAGATAGCGGCCATCAATATGTATTGGCTCTTGCGTTTTTGTTGCTGTTGGTCGGTCTTTCATTCAAATTGTCATCCGTTCCGTTTCATATGTGGGCTCCTGATGTCTATCAAGGAGCGCCAACGCCAGTCACTGCTTTTTTAAGCGTTGTCTCGAAGACGGCAGGGTTTGTCATCGTCTTGCGTTTGTTTATTACCATATTTGCTGCTGCTCCTGCACAAGGAAAAGATCCATCCTCTATGCTGTTGTCGATGCAGGATTATATCGCTTTTTTGGCGGGAGCGACCATGGTGATTGGCAATGTGATCGCTTTAAAACAGCGTAATATCAAACGGTTATTTGCTTACTCAAGCATCGCCCATGCAGGTTATATATTAGTGGGGTTTGCTTCCATGTCTTGGGTGATGATTGACTCGATTTGGTTTTATTTAGCTGCTTATTTGCTGATGAATTTAGGGGCGTTTGCCGTGTTGCAGATCATTACAGATCAATCGGGATCGGAAGATATTAGCCAGTTTGCGGGCTTATATCGGCGTCATCCGCTTTTGGCGGTATTGATGGGGATTTTTATTCTATCTCTGGCTGGAATCCCTGGAACGGCCGGCTTCATTGGAAAAGTGCATATCTTTTTAGGAGCATTTGCGACGGATCCTGCTCACTATGTTTTAGCATCCGTGATGGTGGCGGCCACGGTTGTTTCCTACGTGTATTATTTCGGTTTATTTACACAAATCTTCTTTCGCCCGGCTGCTGTTCACGAACCGATCAAGCTGCCGATTGGCGCTGCTCTTGTCGCCCTTATTTGCGCGGTTGGCACGCTCGTTTTTGGCGTGCTGCCGGGGATGGTCTATCACTTTTTAGACCAGTTTCAACATTTTGATGATTTTTTGCATTAATATTACAATAAAGGAGGATGTACTCCCTGAGATTGTAGACAAAGTCAACATAGACTTTGTCTACAATCATTTTAATCTTCTTCATGGATGGAACGCTTGACAGGCAAGGAACGCAGCTGAGTGAAGAAGGGGAGTTCATGAGCGGACGATCGCGGCCTATGACGCAGGATAAAAGCGTTTGTCAACAAGTCTGGAGAGGTTAGAAGTAAGGAACTGTCAAGCTTTACACGCACAGGCGGGCGCTTTTCGCTTTTATATATGAGAAAGGAGTAACTGGAGATGATGGTAGGAGTAGGACAACAAGCTTTGTTAAGCATTATTTCCCATCTTGTGTTTATGGCTATTACATGGTGGGTACTGCAAGGAGTACATATTGAAAAGCTCTTGAAGCCGAATCGCATCATTCAAGCTCGCTTATTTTACATACTATTGACCATTGCGATCGGTTCGACTGTCAGCAATTTTTTCCTTGATTATTTTCTTTGGTCGAAGCAACTGCCATTCCTTTTTCAATAAAGAAGAGGCGTTGCGTTTTTTGTCAAAAAGGAAAAAATCTCTTTGTGATTTTGTCGACCGTTTTTGTGTATGTTCACTTCCAATCTGGCAACAATAAAAGCTAAGGAGAGGAAGTGAAACGGGATGATAAAGAGAAAAAATATGATCATGCTGGCAATGGCATTTGCCGTACTCATGATCATGTATCAATATTCTATCGGTGAAGCAAAGGGGAATGAGCCGCTACAAGAAATAAGAACAATGGCTCATGTTTTACAAGAAAATGGTGCGTCGATCCAACAGTGGACCATTTACACAAGGGAGTATGCCCAAGTTATTGAAAATGATTCAGCGTTTTTAAAAAAAGCCAATGAATTAAAGCGAAAATTCCCAGCGTTTCGCTGGGTGATGGAATCAGATCAGCATGTTCAGAAAGTGACAGGCACGTATGAACATTCCTCCATGCAAGAAAAAATTCAACTCGTTACTACCGTTGCAAATGAAAAGCCCCAAACGTATATCCTCTATGAGCTAAAAGGATTTGGTTGGAGCGAACAAGTATGGGAAAAAATCAGTAGCAGCATCAGACAAAAGTCATCTAAACTCTTTATGAAACAGCCGGTATTTTTCTCTTGTGTAAAAGGGGAATTCAATGATAAGATGGAAGGTGTTTTGTTAAAACAAGCTTACCATCTTTTACATGAATTCAACGCAACGCCTGTTGAGGCGCTTAAGGAAGGGACGTTTGTTTCCGTATCTGCATATACTGGGCAGTGGGAGAACGTTCTTCCAACCAAAACACATCCAATGAATATTCAGCTAGCTCTCAGACAGACAGGATTGGGCGGTCAGACGACTGTTGTCGTTGGAACCCCAATTATTACAATTGAATATTAATATAGAGAAATTGGACGCGGAGGGGAATACCTTGGAAAAAATCATCGTCCGTGGCGGGAACCGGTTGAGCGGCACTGTGCGAGTAGAAGGAGCAAAAAATGCCGTTTTGCCTGTTATCGCTGCAACTTTATTAGCAAGTGAAGGCAAAAGTGTAATTCATGATGTTCCTGCTCTCTCCGATGTATATACAATCAATGAGGTGCTGCGTTACTTAAACGCAGAAGTCAGCATGGAAGGAAATCAAGTGACTGTAGATGCATCCCGAGAGCTCAAGTTAGAAGCCCCGTTTGAATATGTGCGTAAAATGCGAGCCTCTGTTCTTGTGATGGGACCGCTGCTTGCGCGAAACGGCCGGGCTCGCGTCGCGTTGCCGGGCGGCTGTGCGATTGGTTCGCGCCCGATTGATCAGCATCTAAAAGGATTTGAAGCGATGGGCGCTTCTGTCAAGGTTGGCAATGGCTTTATTGATGCAGAGGTAACCGGGCGGCTGCGCGGAGCGAAAATTTACTTGGATTTTCCGAGCGTTGGAGCGACGGAAAATATCATGATGGCCGCCGTATTGGCTGAAGGAACCACAGTGATTGAAAACTGTGCGAAGGAACCGGAAATCGTCGATTTAGCTAACTTTTTGAATGCGATGGGCGCAAAGGTAAGAGGAGCCGGTACCGGAACGATTCGAATTGAAGGAGTTTCTGAATTGCAAGGGGCTGTGCATACAGTGATTCCGGATCGGATTGAAGCAGGTACGTTTATGGTTGCTGCTGCGATTACAGGTGGAAATGTTTTGGTGCAAGGAGCTGTTCCAGAGCATTTAAGCTCATTAATAGCGAAAATGGAAGAAATGGGTGTGACCATTATCGAAGAAGAAAATGGCCTTCGTGTGATCGGTCCCGAAAAGCTGAAAGCAGTTGATATTAAAACCATGCCGCACCCAGGTTTCCCGACCGATATGCAATCGCAAATGATGGCCTTATTATTGAAAGCCGAAGGCACGAGCATGATTACCGAAACGGTATTCGAAAATCGTTTTATGCATGTAGAAGAATTTCGCCGGATGAATGCGGACATCAAAATTGAAGGACGCTCGGTCATTATGAATGGCCCTTGCCGCTTGCAAGGGGCAGAAGTAGCGGCGACTGATTTGCGCGCTGCCGCTGCGTTGATTTTGGCAGGACTTGCGGCTGAAGGGTATACGCGTGTGACGGAGTTAAAGCATTTAGACCGCGGCTATGTCCGTTTCCATGAAAAGCTGGCGGCTCTTGGCGCAGACATCGAGCGTGTTCGTGAACAGGAGTCCACAGTGAATGAAGAGAAGCTAACGGACTTGAATATTTGAAGCAAAAAACGACCGTCAGCTACAGCTTACGTAGTGAAAGGTCGTTTTTATTTTTGACGGAAATCGACATCGGACTGTTGTCAGCTTCGTTCAAACAATTTGTCATATATACTTGTCCAAGCCCATACATTATGTAATAACGAGCACGCAAGCAGCTGCTTGCGCTTGAAAATTGGATATTGGAGGGCTCGGGAAAATGAAACGTGTAAAACTACTAATCGTACTAGCTTCTCTATTATTGATTGTGGTTCTGCTGATCCCGACACTGCTCGTCATTCCATTTACCGACAAGGTAGACGGAACGTTGGCGGAGGAGCTTCGAAAGCAGTCCATTTCTACAGAGCAAGAAAAGCCGAAAGGTACAACAGGTCCTCATGTGGAGGTAGCGGTATATCGGAGCAAGGAGAAACAAATCGAGCATATTCCGCTTGAACAGTATGTCATCGGTGTTGTCGCAGCTGAAATGCCTGCTGATTTTGAATTAGAAGCACTCAAGGCGCAGGCGTTGGCAGCAAGAACGTATATTGTCAAGCAGATGTTGAACGATCAGCCGATTAGCCTGCCAAAGGGAGCAAATGTGACGGACACGGTGATGCACCAAGTTTATTACAGCGACGATGAACTTAAACGGCTATGGGGAGCCGATTATAATTGGAAAATCAAGAAAATCACAGAAGCTGTTCAAGCGACAGAAGGACAGATTGTCACGTACAATAACGTTCCTATCGAGGCGTCTTTTTTTTCCACAAGTAACGGGTATACAGAAAACTCAGAAGCCTATTGGGGGAATGCTTTTCCGTACTTAAAGAGCGTAGCGAGTCCCTGGGATAAAGATTCTCCAAAATTTTATAATCAAACAGCGATGTCCGTTTCCGAATTTGAACAAAAGCTAGGTGTGACGCTTCCGAAAGACGGTTCAGTCGGTAATTTGCTAGGACGTACACCAGGAAAGCGAGTCGAGGCTGTTCAAATCAATGGAAAAAAACTGACAGGAAGAGAAGTGCGAGAGAGATTAGGATTAAAATCAACCGACTTTACGTGGATGCGCAAAGGAAACGAGATTATCATTACCACGAAAGGGTATGGACATGGAGTAGGCATGAGCCAATATGGGGCTAATTTTATGGCGAAAACAGGGAAAACATATGATGAAATTATCAAATATTACTACCGCGGGGTAAGCATTTCTTCTGCGACTGCCTTTTTAAACAAATTAACCGCGAAAAAATAAACCATCGATTCGCATTCAAAGCCTAAAAAGATCCATTCATTTGCGACTCATTCATGGGTGAATGGGTCTTTTCTTTTTGGGGTTGATCGCATAGCCGAAACGGTTTCAGCTTCAGGTTTACAGAGCTTCTTTTTTTATGTATAAAAAGCGATTCTTTTCAAAAAATAAACGAAAAAAATGTTTTTTGATGTATAGATTTTCCTCTTTCTGTTCAAAATGGTTGCTGAGGTGATGAACAATGAGAGAGGAAGAAAAGAAACAACCTTCTCCAATGAAACCAAGTTTAAAACGCGTGTTGCGCAAGCGTTGGGTATTTCCTGCTGTATATTTAACGAGTGCCGCAGTGATTCTAGCCGGAGTGCTTTGGTTCCAAAGCAATCATGATGAGCAGTCGCAAAAAGATGAATATGAATACAGCCAAGATGCTCCAGGAACTTCTTATAACGAGAACGACTCCATTCCGGTCAACGAATCTGTCGAACACATCTCAATGCCAGTCCTTGATCCGAACGCTGTCGAAGTCAAAACGCCTTTTTATGATTATGCCGCATCGAAAGAAGAACAAGAAGCAGCTCTCGTCTTTTATAATAATACGTATTATCCAAACCACGGCATTGACCTTGTAATGAAAGACGGAAAAGAGTTTGAGGTGACCGCTTCTTTAAGCGGGACAGTGACAACAGCGAAAAAGGATCCGATTTTAGGCTATGTGGTAGAAATCGATCATGATAATGGCGTGGTAACGGTTTATCAATCATTAGCCGATCTACAAGTAAAAGAAGGCGACACCGTGAAGCAAGGTGAAGTGATTGGGAAGGCCGGACAAAGCCAGTTTAACCAAGAAGCGGGCACTCACGTTCATTTCGAAATTCGTAAAGATGGAAAAACGGTTAATCCGCTTGACTATGTAGACAAGCCTGTGACATCCTTAACGGAATCCAACGCAGCGGAACAAAATGACAAACAGCAAACAGAAAATCAATCGGAAAACAATCAACTAAATAACCAATCTCAAAGCGACCAGCAAAATAATCAGGCACCAAGTGAACAAAACCAAAGCGAACAATCACAATCTAATGACCAATCAACAACAGATGAGAATAGCACGAATCAAGATTCTTCTTACAAAACGCCTGATTCCTCAATCGGAATGGCGCGAACATAAGGGAAAGGCCGTCTGAACCGCTCTCTTTTGATTCTATGAAACCACGATCATGGGCGTCGAAGAGGAAGCGAGCAGATGGCACGAAATAAGCGGTACGAGCGATGAAATCGCCGTACCGCTTTTTAGTTGACAGAAAAAGACATGGTCGCTTTCGCCTCAGGCCATTGCGGGTCAGTCAGCCACCACGTAATGGTATACTGTCCTTTTGGAAGCGGAGGCAATAGGTTGCGAAATGATAGTTCTTCCCCTTGCTTGAGAATGCGTTCCTCATATACGGGAGTAAACATTTTCCTATCACTGAATTGGAAAAATTTTTTTCCGTTGCGATACAAGATATAATCATATGTTTGGCTGCTTGTAAAGGTCACCTTTTGTTCACGCTCTGTTTGATTTTTGACGCTAAATATGAAAAGATAACGCCCGTTTTGTTTTTGATAAGTCAACGATGGCTCAAGTGTGCCGGCGACGATGCGATGCTGTGGACTTTCCTCTCGCTGTTTGGCGATAGAGGGGATTGTCTCATTCCAAGGCGTCCATGCGATGCTTAGGATCAGGATGGACAGCAGCACACCAACGGCTTTTTTCTGCAGATTCATCTTTTCACCGCCTTTTTAGTTGATTTAATTATGTTATTCCCCATCTTATTGCAAAAAAATAGCATATCTGTACCATTTCCTTAATAAAATGTTACAAACTTATCAACTAACGGGAGTGTTTGAGGTGGGGATCGTCCATAACAGCAGGAATAAAGCCTAGGATGCTTTCGAATTGAACAAGAAGAAGTGCTTTTGATCAACCACGAAGCGAGTCTCATTTCACACTTCTCACATCCAATTTAGGGAGGGCGAGTGGTGTGCACGATTACATCAAAGAGCGTACTATCAAGATTGGAAAGTATATCGTGGAGACGAGAAAAACCGTTCGCGTCATCGCGAAAGAATTTGGCGTTTCCAAAAGTACTGTTCATAAAGACTTAACGGAGCGGCTTCCAGAAATTAATCCGGAGCTTGCCAATGAAGTCAAAGAAATTCTCGATTATCATAAATCGATTCGTCATTTGCGTGGGGGGGAAGCAACGAAGAAAAAATATAAGAAAGAAACGATTCAATAAATCTGGGTCTTCCTTGCTTTCAAATTTCGTAAAAATAGTATCAGTTTCCTATCTTCCTATGATAAAATAATCAATTAGGAGCAATTCGATGGATTGAAGCAAGGAGGAACCTAATGATGTTTGCGAGAGATATCGGTATTGATCTCGGTACAGCGAACGTATTAATTTACGTAAAGGGCAAAGGGATCGTGCTGAACGAGCCGTCCGTTGTGGCAATTGATACGAATACGAACAAGGTATTGGCGGTTGGGGAGGAAGCACGACGAATGGTAGGGCGTACCCCTGGGAATATCGTTGCCATTCGGCCGCTCAAAGACGGTGTCATTGCCGATTTTGACATTACCGAGGCGATGCTAAAACATTTCTTAAACAAGCTTGATTTAAAAGGATTTTTTTCGAAGCCGCGCATTTTAATTTGCTGCCCGACGAATATTACTTCTGTCGAACGAAAGGCCATTAAAGAAGCGGCAGAAAAAAGCGGCGGCAAAAAAGTGTATTTGGAAGAGGAACCAAAAGTCGCGGCGATTGGCGCCGGCATGGATATTTTCCAGCCGTACGGCAATATGGTCGTCGATATTGGCGGTGGCACAACCGATATCGCCGTTCTTTCGATGGGAGATATCGTCACCGCCTCTTCGATTAAGATGGCGGGGGACAAGTTTGATATCGAAATTTTAAACTATATCAAACGGACGTACAAGCTATTAATCGGAGAGCGCACGGCTGAAGAAATTAAAATGAAAGTAGCAACTGTATTCCCAGGTGCACGCGCAGAAGAAATCGATATTCGCGGCCGTGATCTTGTTACAGGATTGCCGCGTACGATTACGGTTCGTTCAGCTGAAATTGAAAAGGCGCTGCATGAGCCGGTTGCTGTCATTGTCCAAGCGGCCAAAAGTGTTTTAGAGCGTACGCCGCCTGAATTGTCGGCGGACATTATCGACCGCGGAGTGATTTTAACGGGCGGAGGCGCGCTTTTACACGGAATCGATCAGCTGTTATCCGAAGAATTAAAGATACCGGTATTAGTGGCCGAAAATCCGATGGATTGTGTAGCCATCGGAACCGGTATTATGCTCGACAATATCGATCGCGTGCCGAAGCGAAACTTTGTATAACGGCATGCTATACGCGAATAGGTAGTGTTTTTCTTCACGGTACCTATTCGCTTTTTCATTGGTTTGGCGTATAATAGGAGGTAAGTATGGACATTGAACAAATGAGGTGACAATCGTTGTTGCGCGGATTTTATACAGCCGCTGCCGGCATGCTAGCTGAGCAGCGTCGAGTGGAGATGCTAACAAACAATATCGCCAATGCCAATACGCCGGGGTACAAGGAAGACGAGGCCGCATTGCGCGCTTTTCCAGAGCTGTTGCTTTCACGGGTGCAGGAAACGACGACGCCAACAAGCGATCCCGCTTCACGGCTTCATCGTTCTCCGGTCGGCTCTATTCATACAGGCGTCTATATGCAGGAACTCATTCCGAATTTTTTGCAAGGGGATGTGAAAGAAACGGGGCAGCCTACCGATATCGCGTTAGTGGATGGGACGGTTCCGATCGATGCGCAAACGGGGATGAAGGGTGCGCTCTTTTTCGTTGTTCAAAACGCCAATGGCGACATCCGTTATACAAGAAACGGCAATTTTACGCTTGATGCCGAAGGCTATTTAACGACAAATGAAGGCTATTATGTTCTTGGTGAAAATAATCAGCGTATTCGTTTAAACGGAACGGATTTTGCAGTCGCTCCCGATGGAACGATTACGGAAAATAATGCTCGTGTCGCTCGCTTGAATGTGGCCTTTGCTGCTAATCCGAATACGGTTGTGAAAGAAGGAAACGGATTATTCCGCAACGATAATGGACCGCTGCCAAGCGCTGTCGACAATCCCAATGTTACATATGAACTGAAGCAACGTTTCCTCGAACGGTCAAATGTTGATGTCACTCGTGCGATGACCGATATGCTCTCAGCTTATCGTTCATTTGAAGCCAATCAAAAAATCTTGCAAGCATATGATCGAAGCATGGATAAGGCGGTAAATGAAATTGGCCGCCTCAAATAACGAGAGAGAAGAGAGGTAGGGCTTATGCTGCGTTCGATGATCACAGCCGCTAACACGATGAATCAGCTTCAACAGCAGCTGGATGTCATCAGCCATAATATCACCAATAGCAATACACCGGGATTTAAGCGCCGTGAAACGAATTTTTCTGAGCTGCTCGTTCAGCAATTTACCAATTTGCCAAATGATCAAGCGAACCGCTTGACTCCTGCTGGTGTCCGCCGCGGTGTCGGCGCCAAGCTGGGTGAAACGAATCTTGTGCTAAAGCAAGGTGCCTTGATGCAAACAGGCCGTCCGCTAGATGTCGCCTTTGCTAAAGAAGGGCAGTTTTTTCGCGTTCTCATCAATCATCAAGATGGGACAAGCACGATTGGCTATACACGGGATGGGGCGTTTTACTTGAGTCCATCAGAAGCGGATCCAAATGAGCTTATGCTTGTGACAAGCGACGGGTATCCGGTTCTTGATCGAAACAATGAACCGATTCTTGTTCGCGACGGCTTTCAAAAGATAACGATTACGAATACAGGCACAATCCAAGTCACAGACGCGAACGGAAATGTGTCGCAAACTGTAGAGCTAGGCGTAACGAACATTTTGCGTCCGCAGCTATTGCAGTCTATTGGCGATAATTTATTGGCATTCCCGGATTTGGCGCAGCTGGGGGTAGGAGAAGCTGATGTGGCACAGGATATGATCGGGAACATGCGTTCACAAATTCATCTTCAACAAGGAGCGCTTGAGCAATCCAATGTCGACTTAGGAACGGAAATGACCGATTTGATGCTGACTCAACGCTCCTATCAAATGAATGCGAAGTCCATCTCCATTTCGGACCAAATGCTTGGATTGATTAACGGAGTCCGCTCATAATGAGGGAGATGAAGCGATGGATGAACAACAACGTCAGGAAGAAAAGCAACCGAAGCGGCGCTGGAGACGGTCCCGCACTCGCCTGTTTCCGATTTGGCTCCGTCTTTTGCTTGTGCTCGTGTTGGTGGTGATCAGCACGGCTGCTGGCGCCATGATTGGCTATAGCGTTCTTGGCGATGGCAAGCCGCTTGATGCGTTAAAGCCGGCGACATGGCAGCACATCGTCGAGATTGTGACAAAGGATGTGAACAGCAAATAGCCGTTACGCTAAACGGCTAAACGGCGTTTGCTTATGGATATCCGGCTCTTGCACGGCTTGTGCTGCGTTTTTATAGATGTCGAGGAGCAGAGAAAATCAAAGGAGGCATATAGATGTTTGATATCCAGCAAATTCAAGAAATCATCCCGCACCGTTACCCTTTTTTATTAATTGATCGAATTTTAGAGGTTGAAGAAGGAAAGCGGGCCATCGGTTTGAAAAATGTCAGTGCGAATGAGCACTTTTTTGTCGGCCATTTTCCTGAATATCCGGTGATGCCGGGCGTTCTTATTGTCGAAGCGCTGGCGCAGGTTGGAGCCGTTGCGCTGCTGATGAAAGAAGAAAATCGCGGCCGTCTCGCTTTTTTTGCCGGCATCGACAGCTGCCGATTTAAAAAGCAGGTTAAGCCGGGCGATCAGCTTCGCCTAGAAGTCGAGATTATCCGCAGCAAAGGGGCCATCGGCAAAGGACGCGGCATTGCAACAGTGGATGGAGAAATCGTCTGCGAGACAGAAATCACCTTTGCCCTTGGCGAAAAGAAAGACGCGTAAATCGACCATTCATGCATGAAATTCTCCTTTCTGGATAAGATAAGCAAAGATGGGTCTGAAACACTTATCAATGATCGACAGAAAGGAGAAAAGAATGATGAAGAGACAAGCTTTGCTTATTCGGCTGTTTAGCGTATTGGTCGCCATGGCGCTCGCAACAGGATGTAATGCCAACCGCGACAACGATACGCAAAATCCTCCGCCACCGGCCAACAATGAGACAAACGATATCCAAGATCGAGATGTGAATCCGGCAGACGACATCAACCAAAACGATGATGTCGATCATGATAACAACGTGCCGAACCATGATACCAACCCATTGCCTCCTGGCGATGATACAAACAATGGACCTGGCGATGACGAGAACGATACCGTTCCGGATCCAGAAGATGCTGTTGAAGACCCTCAGGATACCAACGACAGAGACAATCGAGATGAATAATCGAAAAACCGCCTCCTCAGGGCGGTTTTTTTGTTGAAAGAGATGGAGCAGCCGAGCAGCTGACGTAACTTAACATGTGAGAATATGAACTCAATGGATCAGATAGACAAACAACACGCTTCACAGAACCGCAAGCGGGTTTGGAAAACGGCGTTGTTCAGAGCTTTTGTGTTGGCGTGTGGAAGGCCCATCGCCACCTGCTTTTGACCGCAAGTATTGGCGAGTGTCATTGGCTCTATAGCTGGATTTAGATCGTTTCTTCTTTCTGTTCCGCTTCCCAGCGGTCAATTTCCTCACGAACGATAGGCGCTACTTCTTTTCCAAGCAATTCAATCGCTTTCATGACATCTTCATGCGGCATGGAGCCAACCGGTACGTGGAGCATAAAACGCGTAATCCCCACATTTTTGCGGAGAAAAATAATTTTTTCCGCTACGGTTTTCGGATCTCCCACATATAAGGCCCCCTCCAGTCTACGGGCCGCATCAAATGTTTCCCGAGTGTATGGAGCCCATCCGCGTTCTCTTCCGATGACATTCATGGCATATTGGGTGGACGGGAAAAATTTTTCCGCAGCGATATCCGTATTCTCCGCGATAAACCCATGAGAGTGCGAAGCGACCGTTAATTTTGCTGGATCGTGGCCATGTTGTTTCGCCGCTCGCTTATACAGCTTCACAAGTGGCGCAAAATGCAGCGGGCTGCCGCCGATAATGGCCAAAACGAGCGGCAAACCGAGCATGCCGGCGCGAGCGACCGATTCCGGCGTTCCGCCGCTGGCAATCCAGACAGGCAGCGGATTTTGGACAGGGCGCGGATAAACGCCTCGATGTTGAATGGCTGGCCGAAATTTTCCGCTCCAAGAGACTATTTCTGATTCGCGAATGTTTAACAGCAACTCCAGCTTTTCGTTGAAAAGCTCGTGGTAATCTTCCAAGTCATAACCAAACAGAGGGAAGGATTCAATAAAAGACCCCCGACCTGCCATGATTTCCGCCCGTCCGTTTGAAATCGCATCGACGGTTGAAAACTGTTGGAAGACTCGAACGGGATCATCAGAAGACAAGACGGTTACGGCGCTTGTCAGGCGAATGCGCTTGGTCAATGCGGCCGCTGCGGCTAAAATAGTAGCTGGACTCGAACTGGCGTAGTCTTTCCGATGATGCTCTCCCACTCCGAAAACATCAAGCCCGACTTGATCAGCCAATGTAATTTCCTCAATTACTTCCCGGATCCGTTCGGCATGGCTGATCGTCTTGCCCGTATGGACATCCGGGGTTGTTTCGACAAATGTAGTGACACCTATCTCCATTTTTTATCCCTCGCTTATGTTCTATATAGTCTGACATTATCATAGCAAGCGTCTCAGCTCAAATAAATCACCTTGTTTGCTCTTCCCTCCTTGTCTGCCAAGTGTTTTTCAGACAACCGAACTCGTTCGTACGTGGCGGGATGTATAAATTGGCAAGAGGATGATTTGAGAGCGTTTTTGATGCCGCCGTTTCTTTTGTCTTGGTGTCATTTTTTTCGCCGTTCATTCCATCGCTGGACGGACCGCTTTTCATGGCTTGGTTTGAGGTATTCATGGGCTTGCGGGAGCCTCATGATTGGCACGATTGAGCCAAACGCGATAAAATGAGAGCATCACCATAAGCTGTAGGTAGCCAACCATGAGTATCGTGAAGCATGGCTGATGGTTTGATAGGATTGGATTTTTGCTTTTGCCTAAGCAAGGCTCGGCATTCTTATATGAGATCATGAATGACATCTGTTGGTGAGATTGGATGAACGAAAAGATAGGAAAGGCGTGGAAAATAAACGATGAAATTAATAGCGATTGATATGGATGGAACGCTGTTAAACAGCGCAGGAAGGGTAACCGCTGAAAATGCGGCAGCGATCAAGCAGGCACAAGCTCAAGGGATCGAGGTGGTTATTGCGACGGGGCGCACGTATTATACAGCCAGCGGTCCGTTAAGAGAAGCGGATCTTCGCGTTCCCATCATTTGTTTGAATGGGGCTGATGTCCGCGATCAGGATGGACGGCAGCTCACGCGTATCCCGCTTGACGCTTCGTTGTTTCTTGAAGTCGATCAAGCATGCCAAGAGCACGGCGTCCACTTGGAAGTATGCACGAATGAAGGCATTTATTCCAAAAGCAAGGAGAAATCGTTGCAGATCCGGCTGGATATCGCTCAGAGCGCGAACGAACAGGCTGATGAGGAGCGTGTAAGGCGGCAGTTTGCCGATTATATCGCTTCCGGGTATCTGCGTTGGACGGATCACTTTCAGCCATTGTTGGACCGCGGGATTGACATCTATAAGCTTCTCCTTTTTTCCTTAGATCAAGAAGCGCTCGCCCATGTTAAGAACACATTTATAGCATGTGAAGCGCTTTGTGTTACATCGTCTGCCCATCACAATCTTGAAATCAATCATCGCGATGCGCAAAAAGGGATCGCGCTCGAAAGATGGGCGGCAAAACGAGGAATTGATATGAACGAGGTCGTGGCGATTGGCGACAATTTAAACGATCTATCGATGCTGCAAAAAGCGGGGAGAAGCGTGGCGATGGGCAATGCGGAAGAAGAAGTGAAGCGCATCTGCCACTGGGTTACTAAAACTAACAACGAGCACGGCGTTGCTTATGCGATACGTGAAATGCTCCAAAATGTCTAAGGGTGTTGGGCAGGGCTGCAGCGATCGAAGCTGAGTGGCCTGGTTTGTTTTTTTTCTCAGGAAGCCCTATTTTTGGCGGCATTTGCGAAAGTGGGAGATGCATGGCGGTCACAGAACGTGAATGTCTGTGACCGCAAACCTTTTATCTACATACCGTTTCAAGGCAGAGATTTTTTGAAAGATTAACTGCTTTTATTCACGATTTGTTTTGGAGCCGGAGCGGTCGATTCCCGTTTAATCAGCTTGGAAGAAAGCAGCATCTCCTGGAATGGTTCGTGGGGATGCTCCATTCTCCAGAAAAGCTGTTCGACTGCCCGTTTCCCGTAAAGCTCTAGGTCAATATCGACCGTTGTTGTTTTCGGAGTTGAAATTTTTGATAATTGTCCATTATCGTAGCTGCATATGGATGCTTGCTCTGGAACGAGAATCCCTTGCTGTCTCAAGCCGGAATTGACTAAAAACCCGAGTCCGTCGTTGACGCAAAACCATGCGGTCGGCTGCTGCTTCAATTGGCGGATATAGCCGAGGATCGTCTCTTCCTTTTCTTCGGCATCTGTAAAAAGAAACGCGGGATTCGGTTCCATCCCATAATCTCTGAGCGCGAGCAAATATCCTTCGTACCGTTCTTCATAGCTCGGCGAATAATCAATATCGCCGACAAACGCAATATCGCGATGGTTTAATTCAATCAGATGCTGAACGGCGACATAGGCGCCAAAACGATTGTTCGTGAGTACCGCATCGGCATGAATATTGGGATGATGGTGATCGACGAGAACGGTCGGAATGCCCGTCGAAATCACTTTGTTGATATAGTCTGTGCTGATGTGGGAAAGAATTAAAACGCCATCGACTGTTTTGTTTTCAATAAACGCCGGCAGGATGAGCCGGTTTTTTTGTTCTTGATGAATCGATTGGATATGCAAATGCATGCCGCGTTTTAATACTTCTTTTTCAATGCTTAAATAAATTTCGCCAAAAAAATTTTTAAATGAAAAGGCGCGGTCAGAGGCAATCAGCCCGATGTTTCCCGTCCTTTTTTGGCTGGTTTGCTTTCGGGAGTCAGGATATTGATACCCCATTTCTTTCGCTACGCGCATCACAAGCTCGCGCGTTTCTTCACTGACCCCATCTTTCCCTCGAAGCGCCTGCGAAACAGAATTTTTCGATATGTTTAACCGATCTGCGATATCTTGCATCGTAACTTTCTTTTTCATTTTTCACACCTACTATCTTTCTGCAGTTTAGCGATACACACGCGGGCCATTCACCTTGCTGAGATGGGAGGGCATCAATCATGACCTGTTCACTTAAACCAAGCGCCAAGTGTAGGAGCCTATTAATGATTCCATTCAAATCGCTTGATTTTTAGCTGTTCCATCCGCTGGACATGTTGATCCATCATGCTCTTCTCGAACCATGAATGCTTTGCGGACAGATGGTTTGGCCCCCTCGCTCTTGTTCGAGGGAAGAGGCGGAAAAGCTGGTGTTCCCTCAGGTCATTCTACGTTTTTCATCAAATAATCGCTCACCAACATGTATTGAAAACGGCTGGGATGGTTGTCATTCATTATTATAAGCCGGAAAGCGGCTGACAGCTATCCTGCAATTTGTCATCGTCCTCTAGTAAGGAAAGGAGTCGTTTGTAAATAAAAAAATAACATAAATGACCTAACATTACAATAATTATTAATAACGTTACAATATTATTTGTAATGGTAAGAAAGTCTATTATATAAAATAAAAGTTCATTCGTAAAATTCATAAAAAAGTATTGACGAGCAAAACAAAAGGTGAAATAATTTATTGAAAGATTACAAAAATAAAGTAATCAATTACAAATCGTTTTGTAACGTTACAAATAATTTCTTTACTGTTTGTTAAGCGCTTTCATTTTCTTGGGTTATGAATGTGTTTCCCAGTCGCCTTTGGTAGAGGAAAAAGCTGTTATGACCGTGTATCAAAGATCATCAGTTTGGAGGAATGGATGTATGAATGTTTATCGCTTTCCGGAAAACCCGCTTATCACCCCAAAAGATGTGAAACCTTTTCACGATCATCATGAGGTGATAGGGGTATTTAATGCAGGAGTCGCTAAATACAATGGGGAATTTTTGCTGCTGCTTCGGGTGGCCGAACGACCAATCAGCCAAGACACTCAGCTTGTCAAAGCACCCGTCATTGATTTTTCAAACGGCGAAGGGAAGTTAAAGGTGATTGAACTGCATAAGCAGGATGCCCGATTTGATTTTTCTGATCCTCGTGTCATTGCCTATAAAGATTCTGCGCGCGGAGTCGCTTATTTAACATCGATATCGTATATTCGCATTGCCCGCAGCAAAGATGGGCGTCATTTTACGATTGATGACAAGCCGTTTATTTATCCGGAAACCAAACGGGAAGCGTGGGGGGTAGAAGACCCGCGCGTCACGCAAATTGGCGATACGTATTACATTCAATATAGTGCGGTATCGGCAGAAGGAATTGGCGTCGGGCTCGTCTCCACAAAGGACTTTGTCACTTATGAACGATTAGGATTGATGCTTCATCCGGAAAATAAAGATGTCGCGATTTTTCCTGAAAAAATTAACGGAAAGTATTACGCCTTGCATCGTCCGGTACCAAAAGGAATTGGCAGGCCGGAAATTTGGATTGCGGAATCGGATAATTTGCTGTACTGGGGAAACCATCAATATTTGTTGGGGTTGAGCGAGAACGGCTGGGATAATGGCCGGATTGGCGGAGGGGCCGTTCCGTTTAAGACGGATAAGGGATGGTTGGAAATCTATCATGCTGCGGATCGGCATGACCGCTATTGTTTGGGGGCATTGCTTCTTGATCTGAATGATCCGACTAAAATTCTTGCAAAAACAGAGGAGCCGATTTTAGAGCCGCAAGCCGATTACGAAAAAAACGGGTTTTTCGGCAATGTGGTCTTCACTTGCGGGGCATTGTTGGAAGGAGATAAAGTGATCATTTATTATGGCGCGGCTGATGAAGCGATTGCGGGGGCCGAGCTCAGCTTGAACGAAATGATGGAAAAGTTAGTTTACATGTAATCAAGTCTCTCATTCTCGCGAATGGATCCATGGTGAAAAAGGCAACTTTTTTTGTTGTCTTTTCCATTATAAAATTTTAGTTTTGAAGGGGGAATACGCATGAAAAAGAAAGGTTTTGTCCAAATGGCAGCGGCATTGCTTACGGTCGCTCTGATCAGCGCCGGATGTCAAAATGCCGACAAAGACACGGGTGCGAAAGAAGGGAAATCGAGCCAAACCGTGACATTTGATTTTTGGGCTGCCCCTAATCCGACACAGCAAGCTTTTTGGAAGAGTATGGCAGATGAATATATGAAGGATCATCCGAATGTGAAAATCAAAGTGTCGCCGATGCCGGAAAGCCCTTCATCTGAAGCGGGAATTCAATCAGCGATCGCCTCTGGGCATGCTCCGGCGGTTTCTGAAAATATTTCAAGGGGATTTGCCGCCCAGCTGGCCGCGAGCCGGGCCATTGTGCCGCTGGATGAATTAAAGGGATTTGATGAGCTGATTGAACAACGGAATATGAAAACGACGATTTCGAGCTGGGAGTTCGCCGATCAGCATCAATATGTGTTGCCGATTTATTCGAACGCCATGCTATTTGGCTGGAGAATGGATATTTTAAAGGAGCTTGGGTATCAAGAGCCGCCGAAAACGTATAGTGAGGTAATGGAGGTTGGCCAAAAACTTAAAGAGAAATATCCTGATAAATTTTTGTGGGCGCGGGCCGATTTAGTGAAGCCAACATGGTGGGCGAGATGGTTTGACTTCTTTATGCTATATAATGCCGCTTCTGATGGCAATAACTTCATGAAGGGAAATCAACTCGTTGTAGACGATCAGGCAGGAGTGAAAACGCTGCAATTTTTTAAGGAGCTTCAGAAAAATGATTTACTGTTAACGCGGGAAGCAACCGATCCATTTGAAAATGCGACATCCATTATGGTAGACCTTGGGCCGTGGACATTCCCGTACTGGGCAGAAAAGTTTCCAGAGATGAAATTCCAGCAAAATTATGCCTTGTCCTTACCTCCGGTGCCTGATGATGTTGATCCAAACAACGCGAAAACATTTGCCGATACAAAAGGTCTTGTGATTTATGCTTCGGCTACGAAAGAACAGCAGCAAGCGGCGTTCGATTTTATTCGCTGGGTTTATTCCGATGTGAAGCATGATTTGGATTGGTTCAAGCAAACGAATTTACCGCCTGCGCGCGACGATTTGTCCACAAATGAGGCCTTTGTCTCTTATTTGGAGGAAAATCCGCAATTAAAGCAATATGCAGAAAACATTCCGAACGCGATTCCGCCAGTTGATAATGAGAAAACGGTCGAAATCCAAGAACTTATTGGAAAAGAAGCGTTAACACCTGTGATCAAAGGACAAAAAACTCCTGAGAAAGCATGGGAGGATATGAAAAAGGCAATTGATGGGGTGTTAAAATAAATGAACAAAACGACAGCAAGGCTGGGTTGGCTTTTAGCCAGCCCCTACCTTATCTATTCATTCATTTTCTTTTTGTTTCCGTTGATATGGGCGCTTTATTTAGCTTTTACAAATTGGAACTTAATTGCTCCAGATTATGAAACGGTCGGGCTTCAAAATTTTATCGAAGCTTTTTTTAGCCAAAGCGTCAGAGCCGCTTTTTGGACGACATATAAATTTATGCTCATGTTTGTTCCTATTGTAGTTGCCGGCGCGCTTTTTTTGGCTTTGATTATCCACTCGTTGCCTCGATTGAAGGGGCTGTTTTCGGTGGGATATTTCCTTCCTTATTTAGCGTCGGGGGTAGCTTCAGCGATTGTAGTAAAAGGGGTTCTTTCTTATAACAGCCCATTGAATATTTTTTTCCGAAATCATTTAGGGATGGATATTAATTGGCTCGACTCCCCCATTTTAGCTCCGCTTATGATTGCGCTCATGATGGCTTGGAAATTCGTCGGCTATTATGCGTTATTATTTTTATCTGGATTAGAGAGCATACCAAAAGAAATTTATGAAGCAGCCGAAATGGATGGGGCGGTTGGCTGGAAGCGGTTCTGGTATGTTACGATTCCGATGCTGTATCCTTCCTTCTATACAGTGACGATTTTAGCGGTAGGTCTTATGTTTGGCATTTTTACAGAACCGTATGTATTAACGGGCGGAGGCCCTGATTATTCAACACATACGTGGCAGCTAGAAATTTATAATCAGGCATTTGAAAAATTAAATGCCGGATATGGAACAGCGGTAGCCATTATCAACTCCATTGTGACCTTTGCTTCTATTCTTGTCTTTCGCAAAATCTTAGAGAAGTGGGGTGCCAAGCATGGTTGGGAATAAGCGATTCAAGACAGCGCTGCTTTATACATTGGCGTTCATAGTGCTTATCATCATGGTCTTTCCCTACTTGTATATGATATTGAGCTCGCTAGCCCCGTGGGAACAGGTGGATCGTAAAATCATTCCAACGAAGCTGACGCTGCGTTCGTATGAATGGTTGTTGACGGGAGGAGAGAACGTCATACCGCGGCCATGGCTGCGTGCGTTCTTTAATAGTTTGCTTGTGACGGTGTCCTCTACGTTGCTTATGCTGACCACAGCCATTTTGGTTGGGTATTCTCTAGCCAAACTGAAATTTAAAGGCAACCGTTTGATTAATAATATGATTCTGTTTCAAATGTTTTATCCTGCGATTATTCTATTAATTCCTCTGTTTTTAATTATTCGTTATTTTGGATTGTACGATACGTATTGGGCGATGATTTTACCGAAGGCTGTCAATTTGTGGGCGATTTTTATGTATACAAACTTTTTCCGCAGCATACCAGATGAGCTGATAGAAGCGGCTAAAATGGATGGGGCGGGACAGCTGAAGATCATCACCAGGATTATTTTGCCGATGTCCAAGTCGATTACGACGATTATTTTTCTGTTTCTCTTTATGGAAAGATGGGTTGAACTATTATGGGATATGTTAGTGGTGAACAGTGAAAAAATGCTGACGCTCAATGTGCTGTTGGCGCAAATGTTCGGCCCGTATGGAGGATATCCTGGCCCGATGTATGCGGCCTCTGTGCTGCTGACGCTGCCAATTTTAATTTTATTTATCATCTTTAGCAGGAATTTCAAAGAGGGAATGCAGTTTGTGCTGAAATAAAAGCGGCTACCGATATGAAGGAACGTCACAAGGGAAAACGGCGGCTGTTGCAGAAATGAATCCAGAGTTTGAGACGTTTTCTCCGTCGGTGGGGTGACCGAACGACGCCGCTTTATCGAACCGTCCATGGGGCGGGATGCGGCGTGGCTTCAACCTTTGATACGTGGGTGCGTGACGAAAAGGAAAGCCGCAGGATTCTTCCCGTTGTAGGTTTTTCCTATTGGATATGGATAGTAAAAGTGTAGGAGGATTTTTATGCAATTAAAAAAAACAGCGGTCAAAACTTGCGCGATGCTATTGGAGGAATTTCAATATCGCCCGCAGCCCGTTCATCCTGAAAAATTAATATTTAAAGGTGTCGGCGATCGCGACGTGTACAATATTTCCGCGCCATTTGAAGAGGATGGCGAGCAAGTCATTGCCGGACGGGTGGAGCCTCGTGACAGCGAGCGCTCGGAAGTGTATTTTTTTGTGAATCGCCATGGGGAGTGGGTGCCGCGGGAAGGAGCCCCGATTTTCCAGCTGCAAGATCCTTTCTTTACGAAAATTGGCGGTGAGTTGATTTTTGGCGGAGTGCAAACTTTCCCGCATCCGGTCATCGAAGGAGCGCTAGGATGGAGAACGGTATTTTACAGGGGAAAGACGATTCGCGAGCTGCGGGAGTTTGCGAAAGGTCCAGATGGAATGAAGGATTTGCGATTAATCGAACTGCAAGACGGATCCATTGGTGTGATTACGCGGCCGCAAGGAGCAAAGGGAGGCCGCGGCAAGATTGGATTTACCCGCATTTCATCGCTTGATGATTTTACCATTGACGTCATCCATGAAGCTCCGCTTTTAGAGGGACAGTTTGCAGAAGAAGAATGGGGCGGAGCGAACGAGCCGCATTTGCTGGAGAATGGGCTGGTGGGTATTTTAGGCCATATCGCTTGTTTTGATGAAGAAGGAAACCGCCATTATTATCCGATGGTATTTGCTCTTGATCCTGAGACAGGGGAATATTCAGATATCGAATTGATTGCGGCAAGATCGCACTTTTTGGCCGGAGCTGCTAAGCGGCCTGATCTGGAGGACGTCGTGTTCAGCGGCGGCTTGATCCGTAAAGGAGATGGCACCGCTGATTTATACGCGGGCATCAGCGACGCGGAGGCGCAAAAGATTACGATCCCCGATCCATTTATCAAATATGAAACGATTAAGTAAACAAGGGCTTGTGCATACAGGGGGTTGAGAAGAGTAGATTCATATTGCCAAAAAATAATAGAGGTCATGAACCATGAAGGGTTTTCTGCGTGATGTATCGCCAGAGGCAACGTATTATTTAGCGATGACTGGATTATTTTCATTCGGAAATGCGCTGTCAGGGATGTTCTTGCAAATT
The DNA here is from genome assembly GCF_002075365.1 of Anoxybacillus sp. UARK-01. NCBI lineage: Bacteria > Bacillati > Bacillota > Bacilli > Caryophanales > Anoxybacillaceae > Anoxybacillus > Anoxybacillus sp. UARK-01. The sequence goes on from NZ_NASY01000004.1 coordinate 70,160, forward strand.
TTTATATGGCGGCTGGATCGCACCTTTACGCTGCTGGCCCAATATAGCTTCTATACGTCGCTCTTTATTTTATGCAGCTTTTATTTCTGTGCATGGCTGGCGCGGAAAACAAGCCCGATGGCAACGATGCGCTGGGGCATTGCCGGTTATTTTCTTTCTTACTTGCTGGCGCTCGTCCTTCGCGATGCGCTGATTCATCACCTTCTTTTATTGGGGTTGCTGCAGGGATTGGCGATCAGTCTATTCTCTGTTGGCATGCATATGGCCAACTTGGATATGACGACAAATCGCGGAAGAGACCGATTTTTATACATGCAAGGCTTGGTGACGGCGATGGGCGGAGTGGCCGGCCCTCTCGTTTCAGGTGCGGTGATTAGTTGGTTTGATCAGATGCTCGGTTACTATCTTGTCTTTTTTATGGCCTGTGTCTTTTTTGGTTTGGCGGCCATCGTCTCGCTGCGTATTCCAGAGCGGCCTGTCGAGCTGCAGAGCCGTTTGCTGGCTGTGCTGCTCCATGCCCCAAAGGAATGGAAGCGCATGTATCTCGTGATGCTGGGAGACGGGATTGCTTCTGGAGTATATGTCACATTTTTGATTTCCATGATGATGTATCAGGTGGCTGGTGGAGAGTGGAAGCTTGGGGTTTTTCAAATGATGTCAGAGCTTGTTTCGATTGTTTCTTTGGTGATCCTCGCACGCCGATCGCGTCCAGATCAACGGATGCTTGTGTACACAATCGGAACGCTGGGCATTTGGCTCAGTTCGCTCTTTTTGGCCTATCAGCCAACGATGCTAAGTCTGATGTTGTTCGTGCTTATGAAACCGATCGCCTTGAACATGATGAATACAACGATGAACGCGCTGATTTATGCAGCGATTGAAAAAGATCCTTGCTATAAGCTGATGCAGCTCGACTATATTACTGTCAGGGAAATTCCGCTCGGTCTCGGAAGAATGGCGGGAGTCTTTATTTTTTTCATGATGCGGAATTACCTCGATTTCGACCAGCTGCTGCCGGTATCCTTTAGCTTGTTTCCATTGATTTATGTGGCGATGATCCCTGTGCTGTACTTGATTTGGCATAAAAATCAAACAGAGGCGGGCAGGACATTAACTTAAAATAAAGGGAGGATGCAGGAATGAAACAGCCGATCTTTTTCCGCCCGGTTTTCCAAGAAAGAATTTGGGGCGGAACCAAATTGCGCGATGTATACGGATATGATATTCCTTCTGAACGAACAGGCGAGTGTTGGGCCATTTCGGCTCATCCAAACGGGCAAAGCGTGGTACGTTCTGGTGAATGGGCAGGAATGCCGCTCGGGCAGCTATGGCAGGAGCATCGCGAATTATTCGGCTACTATGACAGTGACCGTTTCCCTTTACTAACCAAAATCATTGATGCCAATGACGATTTATCTGTGCAAGTGCATCCTGATGATGAATATGCATCCAACTATGAAAAGGGCGAATGGGGAAAAACGGAATGCTGGTATGTCATCGATTGCGAAGAAGGTGCCGAGATTATTTTCGGACATCGAGCGAAAACAAAGGAAGAGCTGGCCGATATGATGAAAAGGGAACAGTGGGATCAGCTGCTGCAGCGTGTACAGGTAAAGGCGGGGGACTTTTTTTATGTTCCAAGCGGCACGGTTCACGCTCTATGCTCCGGTTTGCTTATTTTAGAGACGCAGCAAAACTCGGATACAACCTACCGCGTATATGATTATGGACGCCGTGATCGCGATGGCAAGCCGCGCGAGCTACATGTTGAAAAAGCGCTTGATGTGATCACGGTGCCCCATGTACAGCAGTCAATCGAGCCAACCGTGGTCAAAATGGCGGGGGCGACGGTGACGACATGGGTGCGGAGCGACTACTTTACGGTTTCAAAATGGGAGGTGCATCCACGGCTTGAAATGGAACGAATTCAACCGTTTCTGCTGCTGAGCGTAATGGCCGGGACGGGAGCGATAGCCACGGAAGAAGGAGAATGGCCGCTGCAAAAGGGAGACCACTTGCTGTTACCGTATCAATTTGGCCCATTTCGAATCACGGGACATGTCCAACTCATTGCGTCGCAACCGTAATATATAGATGAATAGGGAAGGTGGACTTTCCTTCCGTCTTCGGTGAGCGGTTACGTTTTGGTATGACCGCTCATCGAATGTGAGCTTTGACATGACAGATACCGTTCAGTACAGGAATCATAAGTGAATCGATTGGAACTGGCGACACGAGTAATATTTATAATAAAAAATCTCTTGCCTCTTTTAATAGAATTCTGTTATAGTGTATGTAACCGGTTACAGAGATAAAGGTGGAGAGAATCAGGATGGCAACGATTCGTGATGTTGCTAAATTGGCAGGTGTATCGGTGGCGACCGTTTCGCGTGTGCTGAATCAAAACGGCTACGTCAACGAAGATACCGAAAAACGAGTGAAAAAAGCGATTGAACAACTGAATTATAAACCGAACGAAGTAGCACGAACCTTATTTAAGAAAACATCGAAAACGATTGGGCTCATCGTTCCCGATATTTCTAACCCGTTTTTTCCAGAGCTTGTTCGGGCCGTTGAAGATGTCATGAATATTTATGATTACACGGTGATTTTGTGCAACTCTGATGAAAAAAGCGAAAAAGAAAAGCAATACATCGGGATTTTAAAGCAAAAATATGTGGACGGCATTATTTTGACGACCAATCAGCTAGAAAGCGATGAGGTGTTGGAGCTGGGGGTTCCGGTTGTTGTTCTCGACCGGCCATCGATGCATTCATTTCCGTCTGTCATCGCTGACAATTACGGTGGCGCGCGTTTAGCGACAAGGCATTTGTACGACATCGGCTGCCGGAAAATCGCCCACATTCAAGGGCCGACCCACGTGGTGAACGCGATGGAGCGCTTTCGCGGATACCGTGATGAAATGCAGGAGCTGGGTCTTTGGAATGAACAGTTGATTATTCAAGGAAACTATCAATTAAAACAAGCAAAAGAGGCGACGCTGCGAGCGCTGCAAGAACATAAAATGGACGGCATTTTTGCTGGAAACGACGCGATGGCAGTGGGAGCACTGAAGGCGGTGCAACAGCTCGGTTTGCGGGTGCCGGGGGATGTGGCCATTATCGGGTATGACGGCATTCCGCTGACGGAAATGACGACTCCCGAATTATCGACGATCTCACAGCCTATTTATGAGATGGGAGCGATCGCTGCCCGGATTTTAGTGAAAAAAATTGAAGCTAAACCGCTTGAACAGCTTCATTATGTGCTGCCTGTGAAGCTGGTGGAAAGGCAATCGACGCAAAGGAGAGGAACGAGATGAAAAAACCAGTGATTACCGTCATTGGGAGCTTAAATATGGATTTGGTCACGGTGACAAAACGTGTTCCGGAGCAAGGTGAAACCGTATTAGGCGAAAAGTTTCACCTCATCCCCGGCGGCAAAGGCGCCAATCAAGCGGTGGCGGCTGCTCGTCTTGGGGCGGAGGTCCATATGATTGGCGCGGTAGGCAGCGACACGTTTGGCGAGGTGCTAAAGCGCCAGCTTGACAATGAGGGGATTTTTATCGACGGTGTGAAACCGGTTACAGATGTGGAAACAGGCACGGCGATGATTACGGTGTCGGATGGCGACAATCGCATCATTGTCGTTCCCGGGGCGAATTATGCGCTGCAGCCCGAATACTTGGAGCAGCATGAAGCTGTCATTGCCAAGAGCGATATTTGTTTATTGCAGCTGGAGATTCCGCTTGCTGTCGTGGAGCGGGCCGTTGCCTTGGCCAAAAAGCATGGCGTTTTTGTTATCTTAAATCCGGCGCCGGCACAGCCCCTGCCGCCGGCGCTGTTGGAGCAAATAGATCTAGTGACACCGAATGAACATGAATGCGGCATCATTTTTCCTGAACAGGACCGCGAGAAATGGGCCGCTAAGCTTGTCGTCACAGAAGGCGCGCGCGGTGTTTCCATCACTAAAAACGGAAAGCAAATGATCGTTCCGGGCTTCCGGGTACCAGTCGTCGATACAACGGGCGCTGGCGATACGTTTAATGGCGCGCTCGCAGTCGCCTTGAGCAAAGGAATGGAACTGGAGGAGGCGTGCCGCTTTGGCAATGCTGCCGCTGCTTTATCCGTCACCAAGCTTGGGGCGCAGGGCGGAATGCCGACAGAGAAAGAAGTCATCCAATTGCTTGAGGCTGCGAAAGGAGAAGGATTATGAAAAAGGACGGTATTTTAAATAAAGAACTGAGCACGGTTTTAGCTTCACTTGGCCATACGGATACAATTGTCATAGCCGATTGCGGTCTGCCGATTCCGGATGAAGTGATTCGCATTGATTTATCCATTGTCAAGGGAGTTCCATCCTTTTTAGCTGTATTGGATCCGCTCTTGGCGGAATTGGAAATTGAAGCAATCACCGTAGCGGAAGAAATGAAAACGCATAATCCGAACATGTATGAGGCGATTCAGCAGCGTTTTTCAGGAGTTGAGCAGCACTTTGTTTCCCATGAACAATTCAAAGAAATGCTTCATGCGGCCAAGGCGGTCATCCGTACGGGAGAAGCGACTCCTTATGCCAATATGATTCTTCATTCAGGAGTGAATTTTTAACAGGCGGTTTGGGAAAGGGGGAGAGGAACCGTGACAGCACCGTTGATTCAAATGAAAGGAATTAGGAAATCGTTTCATCATCATCTTGTTTTAGACGGAATCGATTTGGAGATTCGCTCTGGAGAAGTGCATGCCTTGATGGGGGAGAACGGAGCGGGGAAATCGACGTTAATGAAAATTTTAACAGGGATGTATGAAAAGGATGGTGGGACCATTGCCGTCAATGGAACAGACGTGCATTATCGCCATCCGAAAGAGGCCGAACGCGACGGGATTGTGTTTATTCATCAAGAATTGAGCGTCATTCCTACGTTAACGGTAGCGGAAAATATTTTTTTAGGACGGGAGCACACGGTTGGCCGGACAGGCATTATTCGGCGCAAGGAAATGGAAAACCAAGCCTCTGTTTATTTGCAGAAGCTCGGCGTTGACATCGCTCCGAATGAAATCGCTGGGAAGCTGTCGGTGGGGAAACAGCAAATTATTGAGATTGCTCGAGCGCTGTCGACCGATGCCAAATGTCTGATTATGGACGAACCGACCGCCGCCCTGACAGATCGGGAAATTCAAACCTTGTTTACTGTGATTCGAACGCTGAAACAGCAAGGTGTGGCCATTATTTATATTTCTCACCGGATGGAGGAAATTTTCACCATTTGCGAACGAATTTCCGTGTTGCGGGATGGAAGAATGATCGGAACGAAATCCATCGCTGAAACCGACTTCGATGACATCGTCCATATGATGGTCGGCAGGCAAATCGGAGAGCGTTTTCCAAAGCGAACAGCGCCAATCGGCGACGAAGTGCTTCGGGTGGAAAATCTGACGCAAAAAGGCGTGTTTCATAACGTTTCCTTTTCTGTGAGATCGGGAGAAATTTTAGGTGTCGCCGGTTTAATGGGAGCCGGCCGCACGGAAATAATGGAGGCGCTTTTTGGCATCCGCAAAGTCGATGAAGGAGCCGTTTATATTGATCACCAGCCCGTCAAGCTTGGCTCGCCGCGGCAGGCGATTGAACACGGAATGGCTTTTATTACTGAGGACCGGAAAATGAAAGGGCTTGTGCTCAGTATGAGCGTTCGCGAAAATTTAACACTGCCGACATCGGAAAAGCTAGCATCGGCGGGAATCATTCGCGCAAAACAAGAAGCGGAGCTTGTCCGGTCGCTGATTGCCCGCTTAAACATTAAAACCGCTTCTGCTGAACTGGAAGTGAAGGCGCTAAGCGGAGGAAATCAACAAAAGGTGGTATTTGGGAAATGGCTCATGATGAATCCGCGCATTCTGATTTTAGATGAACCGACTCGCGGTGTGGATGTAGGAGCCAAAAAGGAGATTTATGAGATTATGAACGAGCTGACGGCACAAGGTGTGGCCATCGTGATGGTGTCCTCTGAATTGCCAGAGATTCTAGGGATGAGTGACCGGATTATGGTGGTGCATGAAGGAAAGGTCAGTGCCATTTTCGACAATGAACAGATCGATCAAGAAACGATTATGCGCGCGGCGACGGGAGGGAATGAATAATGCAGCATCCGGATAAACTCGCACAGACTGGAGCAGCTTGGCGCTTGGAAATGAAAAAGCTGGGACCGCTCATCGGCTTTATCTTGTTGTGTATCGTGTTGTCGCTATTAAGCGATCATTTCTTAACAGTAGACAATTGGCTGAATATTTTTCGTCAAGTATCCATTAATGCATTGATTGCTTTTGGAATGACGTTTGTCATTTTAACAGGTGGCATTGATTTATCGGTTGGTTCTGTACTGGCGCTTTCCAGTGCGCTTGCTGCCGGTTTGATGGTAGACGGAGTCAATGGGACTGTTGCCATTGCCGTCGGGATTGCGGCTGGTCTCGTGATGGGGGCGCTGAATGGAATCATTATTACAAAAGGGCGTGTCGCGCCATTTATTGCGACATTGGCGACCATGACGGTGTTCCGAGGGGCGACGCTCGTTTATACGGAAGGGCGCCCGATTACCGGATTTTCGGATCAACTGTCGTTCCAAATGCTTGGCCGTGGTTATTTTCTAGGAATTCCGGTTCCGATTATTTTGATGCTTGTCATTTATGCGGCACTATATTTTGTGTTGAAAAAAACAACCTTCGGCCGCCATACGTATGCCGTTGGTGGAAATGAGGAGGCGACGCGCATATCAGGCATTCGCGTCGACCGCTTGAAAATTTGGATTTATTCGTTGACGGGCGGTTTATCAGCGCTTGCGGGACTTATTTTAACCTCGCGCCTCAACTCGGCGCAGCCAACCGCTGGAACATCGTACGAGCTCGATGCGATTGCTGCGGTGGTGCTTGGCGGTACAAGCCTATCGGGCGGCCGCGGTTGGATTTTTGGAACGCTCATTGGCGCGCTGATTATTGGTGTGTTAAATAACGGTCTCAATCTCTTAAATGTCTCGTCGTTTTATCAGCAATTAATTAAAGGTGCTGTCATTCTTCTTGCGGTGATTTTAGACCGCCGCAAAGAAGTTTGATATAGATGAAATGAAAGAAAACAAAGGAGTGGGGGAAATGATGAAGAAATTTTTCAGTATGCTGCTAGTGCTCCTCTTAGCGGTTGGGGTAGCAGCGGGCTGCTCTTTAGACAATGGCGATACAGGCAGCAAATCCGAGGATAAGAAAGAAGGCAAACTAAAAGTGGGTTTATCGATTTCTACCTTAAACAACCCGTTTTTCGTGACGTTAAAGGAAGGAGCGGAAAAAGCGGCGAAAGAAGCCAATATCGAATTAACGGTTGCGGATGCACAAAATGATTCGGCAAAGCAAATCAACGATATTGAAGATTTAATTCAACAAGGTGTCGATGTCCTTTTAATCAATCCGACCGACTCCAGCGCGGTAACATCGGCTATTGAGTCGGCGAATCAAGCGAACATTCCGGTCATCACAGTCGACCGCAGCGCGGAAGGCGGCAAGGTGGCCTCACATATCGCTTCCGATAACGTAGCAGGCGGGAAAATGGCTGGAGAATTTTTAATTGAAAAATTAAAGGATGGCGGCAATATCGTTGAACTGGAAGGAATCCCTGGCTCATCAGCGGCTCGTGAACGCGGCGAAGGCTTCCATCAGGCCATTGACGGCGCTGCCAATATCAAAGTAATCGCGAAACAAGCGGCTGACTTTGATCGCGCCAAAGGATTATCCGTAATGGAAAACATTTTGCAAAGCCATAAAGATATCAAGGCCGTATTTGCCCATAATGACGAAATGGCGCTTGGAGCATTAGAAGCACTGGAAGCGCACGGCATGAAAGATGTATGGGTCGTCGGCTTTGACGCCACAGAAGATGCTGTGAAGGCCGTCAAAGATGGAAAAATGGCGGCGACGGTAGCGCAAAAGCCGGAAATGATTGGCGAACAAGCCGTACAAACAGCCCTCAAAGTATCGAAAGGCGAAAAAGTAGAATCCTTTATTCCGGTACCGCTAGAACTAGTGAAAGGCGAATAATCACGTTGCAATCAATAGGGAGAGAGCGATCCATCGAAACGCTCTCTCTTTTTTGGACGTCTTGGTGTGCGCATACTAAGGATGGTCAATGTGGAAAAAACACTAGCAACTGTCCGAATCTATACCTGTCAAGTCATCCATGTATTAGTGAGGCAAGATCCAATAGATTCGCTTGTTGTGTGGTCTGTGTACCGTATAAATATGAATAAACGATAGCTTGTAAAACCTGCAGTTGGAAGGCAAGTGGTTGTCCGGTCTTTTTAATTATGTATTGGTATGACGAAGGTCAGAGCAATGTTATTTTCAGCTCCATGACTGTTCTGTAAGACGATGTAGCTTGACTTCTTTATTGCGATTGCGAAAAAAATTCAATAGGATACAATAATTTTTTGTTGATTTATGTCTAATAGTAGCTTTTATGGGTACAATCATGACATCACTTTCCATAAATATAAGTCGTTCCGCGCTTTATTCAAGCGGAATGGCATTGTCTGTACTTTTCTATTGCAAAATATAATGACAGAGGATATTTATCATAAAACATTTATATCATCATCCATCAATTTGAGATTGGTTTAAATCTTCAATAATTTTTTAATAGCTCTGGGTATATACTTATAC
>NZ_NASY01000040.1:0-66687 GCF_002075365.1 Anoxybacillus sp. UARK-01
TGAATTTGAGGCTGCTTACTACGCTAATCAGAGAAAAGTAGCTGCCTAAGTTCAGCTATTTCTCTCTGTTTAACGTGTCCGTTTTCTTGACATAACACCATAACACAATTAATGAAGGCAATTAACCCCTCACGCTCTAGTGGATCGGTCGTTTGATTCACTAACTCTTGTAATTCTTCCAAGGAAGAATGTACTTTTTCAATTAAAGCCATCATTGCTCACCTCCTTTCAATAAAGATTAGCTACGTTTTTTTATTGTAATCCTATTTTTTACTCCTTCCATATAGAGATCAAAGGATTGCTTGTACTCCCCTCCTTCCCTTAAAATTCGTTGTTCTCTTTGAAGAATTACTTGAAGGGTCCTATTAGGCAAAGGGAGTTCGTTTATTTGTACAATAGGGAAGTTTTCCAGTTCAGTGTCGCTTGGTACGATTAATCTATCATTACCTATGCTATATTCTGTATTAACATTAGTCGAAAACCAAATAGGTTCTGATCGTACGGTAATGTTTTTAATATTGGTAAACAATTTAGCTATTCCTCTCTCAATATAAAGATGTTTTGTAGGATCTGGCTTGAACTTTAACTCTACTTTTTTGTGTAAGGTAGGGGATCCCTTACGGCAATCCACAAATAAACCCGTAATTTCTTGATTGGGATCCCCGAAAAAAGTAAAACGATCAATTTGTCCCACCTGTATTATAAAGTGGTCTGTGGAATTAATAGAGAAATAAATCATATCACTGATTAATGGACCAGAGTTAGCAACAAGTGTGAAACTTTCCTGACCAGTTTGGACATAATAGTTCTTACACCAAAAAACACCATTTATATCACTTGAATCCATAATTTTAAGTTCCATAATATTTTCACCTCTGTTCCTGGACTTTGGGTTTTAAATTTACGTAACGTTTCTCTCCATTAATTGTAATAGGAACTCTATTTGGATAATGTTGTAATTCGATCATTGTAAGATGTTGGAGTTCAAGAACAAACTCATATGCTTTTCTTGGTATAGGAAATTCATTTGTGGTAACCACAGGAAATCTATCCAATGGTGTATCACGTTTAACATTTATTACATCATTAGCTATGTTGTAATCCTTGTTACCAATAGACATGTACCATATTGGTTCATCACGAGTTAAAATATTTTCTAAACCATCAAAAGTATGGGCAATTCCCCTATCAATGTATAGTTTTTTTGAGGGATCTGGGTAAAACTCTAATACTACTTGTTTGTGGAGAGTAGGAGAATCTTTTCTACAATCAACAAAGTAACCGGTAATCCTTTGGTTTGGTTCTCCAAAAAAAGTTAGCCGATCCACCTGTCCAACATGTATACCATAGTGAAGGTAATAGAAATTAGGGCTATGAGTTACGAGATCTGTTATCCCAGGTCCTGAGCTAGCAATAACATTATAAATTCCATTGTCTGTAGATGTTGTATACAAATTGGTTTCAAAGTGTAAGCCTTCGATCTCGGTCATTTGGATTATAGGATCATTACCTTTCAAATATATCAACCCCCAACATTTATTTACTTTTATTATAATTTCTACAATAAATTCAAAAACCATCCTATAATTTAATAAATTTTTATTTTATTCATTTTATTGTTAATATTGATATATGAATGCAATATAATGATCATTATGTTGCATTCATATGACCTCCTTATGTGAGTCCCCATCTCTTGTTCTGCAAGGGGTGGGGTTTTTCATGGACAGGTTCTTATTTTTAACTTGGGAAATCATGATGGTGTCCCCCTTTTGAAGGTTAATTTTTGGTCATTGTATATAGTTTCTAAGGTGGTGGGTTTTTGGCGTCCTTTATGTATTAATTATGCGTTTTGTAAGATGTTCTACCATAGTGTAACCTTCAATTAGCATTAGAAAGGAGATATTAATTTTATTGGGATTATTGAGAATAAATTGATAAATTCACTAAGAAATCTTTCCCGTCTTCGTCATGATTGAAACATGAGATTCATGAAACCTTTACAAAGCCTTCACGCTCCGGTTATACTGGTGTGCTATACTGTTCTGCGCATGAATAGTTTGGTGTGTTGAAAGGAGTCCCGAACATGGACGACCAGCTTGCATCGGTGCTGCTGCTTACCGACAGCTTAAACCGCGAGAATATCGTGGATAAGGCAGCGCATTTCATCTCTCAATATTCATTGGGACTGATTTATTTAGATATAAAAAATTGCAGCCAAATGGAACAGAAGTATGGAAAGGAAGCGTGCCAAAAGCTGTTGGCGGCAGTCAAACAAATCATGACAAACTTAGAGAACGAAGAACCGTTTGGCATATGCGCCCACCGCATGTTTGGGGATGATCTGCTGGTATTGATTCGTATGGAGAGTGGAGCAGGGGAGGCTCATTTACGCTGTTTGGCGCATAATATATATCAGCGATTCAAAACAAGCATGGCTCATCAAGCGAAATGGGCTGAGCCCGTTGATTTTTATGTGGGAGTATCGTTGCTTGATTCAGGTGCTGAAAAAGCGCTGGAGCATTTGCTGTACGAGGCGGTTAAAAAAGCGGTAAGCGAGGCAAAAAAGGCAACAAATGCTGAGCAGCAAAAGCTGCAAACGGAATTTCGCCACATTTTGGCCGGTCAGCATCTTACGGCACACTATCAGCCGATTGTATCACTGCTTGACAAAAAGATTTATGGGTACGAGGCATTGGCGCGCGGACCGCAGACAAGCTATTTTGCAACGCCCCATCGTTTATGGGAATTTGCTGAAAAAGAGAACCAACTGTATGCGCTGGAGAAACTGGCACGGCAAAAAGCGATTGAAGGATTTTCCGCGAGCGATCCGAATTGGAAGCTTTTTATTAATTTAAATGCCAATGTCATTCATGATCCGCAGTTCACCCCTGGACAGACGCTGGCGTTTCTGAAAAAAAGAGGGCTTACGCCGCAGCAAGTTGTATTTGAGATTACCGAACGTCAATCGATTGATGATTATGCCTCCTTTAAAAAAGTGCTCAGCCACTACCGCAAGCAAGGATATCGCATCGCCATTGATGATGCGGGAGCGGGCTATTCTTCCCTTCAGGCGATTGCTGAGTTGCGTCCGGACTATATTAAAATCGATCGTTCGATTATTCATAAGGTTGATGGCCATTCAGTCAAGGCCATTTTACTGGAAACCCTTGCTGGATTTGCCCGGAAAATAGGCTGTCATCTCATTGCCGAAGGAATTGAAACGCAGGAAGAGCTCCAAGTGGTCACCAAGCTCGGCATCCCATTTGGCCAAGGCTATTGGCTGGGACGGCCGCATCCGCATTTGCGTCCCATTGCTCATGAGACGCTGCGAACGTGGAAGCTAGTAGACCAACCTTTGGCGGAGGATGATCCGCAGACATACCCATCATAACGAGCGGATCACGTTTTGATCGTGATCCGCTCGTTTATTTGCCGGCTGTATTAGCGGCGGCGCTGAATCACCTTTAATGCTTCTCGTTTGCTTAACGGCGCCAATGTTTCGCTTTCCACGAACCGCTGGACGCTTGCCGGATGGGTCTTGGAATATTCGCGCAGCGCCCAGCCGATCGCTTTTTGAATAAAGAATTCCGATGACTGCCGGCATTGGCGGATAAGCTGGTAAAGTAAAGCTTCATCGGTCTCTTCCTTATATCTTAATTGAAACAAAATGGCCGTTCGCTGCAGCCACATATGATTGGACTGCATCCATCGTTCTGTATAGACGGGAATACACTCTGGTTCGTTTTTGAAAAGCGGTCCGACGATATTGGCCGCAAGCATATCAACGGTGTCCCACCAAGGTTTGTTTGTAATGAGCTTCTCTATGAATTCTAAATCCATTTTTGAGAGACTTCTCTTTTCTTTTTCCAGCAAAGCAAGTGCGCAATATTGCAATTCACGCTCCGGCCATTCCCAAAGTTTGCTGACGATATCTGCCAGTTCAGTGCGCGGCGGAAGGCCGTGCTGCGCGAGAAACTCTTTTAGTAGCGCGCGGCGCTCTGGGGTTTTGATTCCGAGAAATTCAAATTGGTTGCGCATATATTGTTTCATCGGTCCAGCATTCGCTTCATGGCGATGGGCTCGCAGCCATTGCGCGAGGCGGTGAGCATATGGATGTGTCATTCGCTTAATCCCTCTTTCGTTCGTTTTGTAAAAATAGAATAGCAGATCGAGTGAGAACAAGGAAGAGGGTTAGACACGAACGGCCGCTGGGCTGACATTGTTCGCCACGGCCATAGCACATCTCCTCTATCGATCATGCGTGTCGTCCCTGTTCGCCTAAGCAGCTTCGTCCGAACGGAGCCAGATGATGCATTTCCCCAAGTGTACCGATTCGCTTTAGAGAATGTTTCGCCGCAAGCCTGTTGCTCGTTTGTTCAGCCTTTCTATTTTTGTTGGCGCAGCCGTATTTGGGCAGCGTAATCAAGCGCGGTTGATTTGACAATGCCTGTATATAGCTTGTTGACGATCGCTTCTTTTTCAAAGGAGTTGTTGCAAATACCGTCTATTGTAATTAGTAAACAGGATCGAGATTGATATTTTCTGGAAAAACCGCATGTGTTGTAGATATTCCCTCTTCTTGAATGTGAATTAAAAAAATCTATTGACGCATTTTAAAAGATTCTTTATATTTATAACAAACTATTCCGATAAGTTAACTTTGTTTTTTTAAGGCGAAATAATTTATTTTTAAGTTTTTTCTTATAATTTTCTGTGATTGTGAAGGAAAGAAGGGGGAACGACACATGAGAAAAACAATTATTCTTGCATTGTTTTTATTAGTAGCGATTATAGCTGGTTGCAGCGGAGAAAGTCAAACGACGAGCAAAGAACTAAGTGATAAGAAATTGGTTGTCGGAGTCACCGCTGGTCCTCATGAAGAAATTTTGGAGGTTGTGAAGCAAGTAGCAGAAAAAGATGGGCTAGAAATAGAGTTAAAGGTATTTTCCGATTATATTACACCTAATACAGCTTTAGCAGAAGGAGATCTGGACGCCAACAGCTATCAGCACAAACCGTTTTTGGAGCAATTTAACGAAGATCATAATACAAATCTTGTTCCTGTAGCCAAAACAGTGCTTAATCCGATGGGAGTGTATTCGAAAAAGTATAAAAACATAAATGAATTAGAAACAGGGGCGAAATTTGGATTGCCAAATGATCCAACCAATGGATCCCGTGCGCTACATATTTTAGAAAAAGAAGGTTTAGTAAAGTTGAAAGATGAAAAAAAATATACAGCCTCTATTTATGATATCGTAGAAAATCCTAAAAAACTTGAATTTGTCGAGCTGGAAGCTGCTCAAATTCCAAAACACCTAAGCGAGGTGGACTTGGCCGCGATTAATACAAACTTTGCTTTGGGGGCTGGACTTAATCCAAAAAAGGATTCTATTTTATTAGAATCGCCGGACTCAGATTATGTGAATTACTTAGTCGTACGGCCTGAAAACAAAGAGGATAAAGCGATTCAAAAGCTGATCAAAGCATACCATTCAGATGAAGTCAAAAAATTTATTGAAGACAAATTTGAAGGATCTGTCATTCCTGGTTGGTAGTGAGCATGGAACAAGCTGGTTTTGCTTGAGGAAGGAGTGGACTCCATGATTTTACTTGAACATGTATCTAAATTATTTCAAACGAAGAATGGAGTGATCAAAGCTGTAGAAGATGTGACCTTGCACGTGAAGCAAGGGGAAATTCATGGTGTGATCGGATATAGCGGTGCGGGAAAAAGCACATTAATTCGCTGCGTCAATTTGCTAGAAAGACCGACCGAGGGAAAAATTTATATTAAAGACAAAGAAATTACGCGTATCCCTAATCATGAATTAAGAGAGGTACGCAAAAAGATTGGCATGATTTTTCAAGGTTTTAATTTACTAAAAACGGCAACTGTTTATGATAATGTGGCGATCCCTCTTAAATTGCTGGGCTTTCATTCAAAAGAAGTGAAAGCCCGAGTAGAAAAATATTTATCCATCGTTGGTTTGGAAGATCGACATTTTGCTTATCCAAGCCAGCTTTCCGGAGGACAAAAGCAGCGGGTTGCCATTGCGAGAGCTCTTGCCCAAGAACCGGAAATCTTGCTAAGTGATGAAGCTACCAGTGCATTAGATCCAGAAACGACCGATTCGATTCTCGATCTATTATTAAAAATTAATCGAGAGCTGGGCATTACGATCTTGCTTATTACCCACGAGATGCACGTGATTCAAAAAATTTGTGATTATGTATATGTGATGGAAAATGGACGTGTGGTAGAGCATGGCACCTCGATTGATCTGTTTACCCGCCCTACGCATCCGACTACCCAAAAATTTTTGAACACGATCGCGCAACGCAGAATATCATCTAACCTCATTTCACAGTTAAACTTAAGTGGCCAGGTTTTGCGGCTTACCTTTGTCGGAGAAAGCACAGGAAAGCCCTTACTTGCAGAGGTTAGCCAAAAATTCCAGGTAAAGCCTAACATTTTAGCCGCTAATATTATGGAGCTAAAAAACGGGATTGTCGGAAATATCGTGATCCATCTTGTAGGAAAAGAGGGGGATACTCAAGCATCGTTGCAATATTTGCGAAGTCAAGGTGTTGGGACAGAGGAATTGGGGGGAAGTGAATGAACGTGAGGAATCGTTTTACCGAACAGTGGCTGCCTGCTATTGAGTCCGCATTTATTGAAACAGTTCAAATGGTTAGTCTCTCGCTTTTATTTGCCGTCATCATTGGTATTCCGCTAGGCATCTTACTTGTGTTAACGAGACCGGCTCAGTTGTTTGAAAATAAGTGGATTTATCAAATTCTAAACTTAGTAATCAATATTGTTCGCTCCATTCCATTCGTTATTTTACTATTTTTTATTTTACCGTTTACGAAATTAATTGCAGGAACCACTATAGGTGTAAAAGGTGTTATTGTGCCACTGGTGATTTATACAGCTCCATACATAGCTCGTTTAATGGAATCTGCTTTGCTGGAAGTAGATAGTGGAATTATTGAAGCTTATAAGGCTATGGGAATCAAACGAAGACATATTATTTGGCACGTTTTGCTACGTGAGGCTAGACCGTCCATCATATTAGGGTTGACTATTGCCACTGTCAGTTTGATTGGAGCAACAGCGATGGCTGGGTTGGTTGGTGCAGGCGGACTTGGTGATTTGGCGTATCGGTATGGTTATTTGCGCTATGAGGTAGGTGTTATGTATGCAACCGTCGCCATCTTGATTGTAATTGTTCAGACGATCCAATCCATTGGAAATCGTCTTGCTGCTCGGATCAAAAAGGATTAATAGGAGGTGGCCGAATGACAGATGAATTATATGTGCAGAAGCAAGGAAAAATTGCTGTGCTTGTTATTAATCGACCACAAAAAAAGAATGCATTTACATTGGCGATGTTTCAGAAATTAAAAGCTATTTTAGATGAATTAGAAACAGATCAAGAGATTAGAGTCTTGATTATACGCGGAGTGGATGAAACGGCTTTTTCTGCTGGAGCCGATATTCATGAGTTTTTGGAGATTCGTTTTTCAGAGGAAAAAGCAAAAAAATATAATGATGTGGCACTTGCAGCCGTAGAAAAGCTATATCGTTTTTCAAGGCCGACTATTGCCTTGATTCAAGGATTAGCAATTGGAGGCGGACTGGAGCTGGCAAACGCATGCGATTTTCGTTTTGCGACAGAGAATAGCCAATTAGGCATAACGGCTGCCAATATTGGCATTGTTTATAACTTAACGAGTACAAAAAGATTATATCATTTAGTAGGTCCGGCTAAAACAAAAGAATTGCTGTATACAGCTAAGCGCATTTCCGCTCTCGAAGGAAAAGCGATTGGTTTAGTTGATTATCTTTATCCAAACGAAGAAATTGAAGAGAAGTGTTTGCAATTTGCTGAACAAATTATTACAAAATCATCTGTTTCCATTATTGGAATGAAAAAAGTAATTCAAGCAATTATGGATGGAGAACATGAAGAATCTGAGGAGATTTCAGAGATGATTTTAAGCTCGTATAGCTCAGATGATTATAAAGAAGGGATTCAAGCATTTATTGAGAAAAGAAATTCACGCTTCTAGGGGGGAGGCTTTAGAATGACAGCTGTAAAACGCGAGGACGCTCTTTTAGAGAGTATAGGTTCTACAGAATCTCTTATAGTTTCGTATGAAGAGTTGGAGGAAGCAGCTAGGAAGAAGCTGACGTCTGGGGCATTCGGCTATATTCGCTCAGGTGCTGGGAGAGAAGAAACGCTGCAAAAAAATACCTTATCTTTCTCTAAGTATTCGGTTGTTCCGAGATTTTTAAACGATGTCTCAATCTTGGATACGAGAGTTAAGCTATTTGGAAAAACTTACCCTTATCCTATTTTATTAGCTCCAGTGGGAATGCTAAAGTTGGCTGACGAACAAGCAGACATCGCTGCTGCAAAAGCTGCTGCGAAGTATGGAATCCCCTTTATTCAAAGTACCGTTTCTAGCTATTCTATTGAAGAAATTGCAAGGGAGACAGGAAATAGCCCAAAATGGTTCCAGCTGTATTGGTCGAACCATGAGGAGATTTCTTTAAATATGGTAAGAAGGGCGGAAGAAGCTGGTTATGAGGCTATCGTTTTAACAGTGGATACGGTCATGCTCGGATGGAGGGAAGAAGATCTACGAAATCGTTTTTCGCCGTTGAAACTTGGATATGGCAAGGCGAATTATGAGACAGATAGTGCTTTTTTATCAACTCTGTCAGATCATCAGCATGACACAATTATTCAAGGAATTTTAGATAATATTTTTCATCCTCATTTAACTTGGAAACAAGTGAGTAAACTGAAACAGCATACGAATCTTCCGATTTTATTGAAAGGAATTTTACATCCAGATGATGCTTTGCTTGCAATTGAACATGGCGTAGATGGGATTATTGTTTCTAATCACGGAGGAAGGCAGCTAGATGGTGTGATTGCAAGTGTGGATGCTCTTCCAGCGATCATAGATGCTGTAGATGGCAGAGTGCCTATATTATTTGATAGTGGGATTCGGCGCGGATCCGATATTGTCAAAGCGCTTGCATTAGGAGCATCAGCGGTTCTAATAGGAAGGCCGTTTGTTTATAGCTTAGCAGTAGGGGGACAAAGAGGAGTAGAGCTCTTGTTGGAACGACTGATTCAAGAAACAAACGTATCCATCTCGCTAGCCGGAGCAGCTAGTATCGAGGAGCTTCACCGTCTTCAAA
The DNA here is from genome assembly GCF_002075365.1 of Anoxybacillus sp. UARK-01. Classification (NCBI taxonomy): domain Bacteria; kingdom Bacillati; phylum Bacillota; class Bacilli; order Caryophanales; family Anoxybacillaceae; genus Anoxybacillus; species Anoxybacillus sp. UARK-01. The sequence continues at coordinate 9,227 of NZ_NASY01000040.1, forward strand.
TTGTTTATCATAGATAGGATGGAGAGTAGCCATGGCACAACCTTTGCGAGGAATGAAGGTTATCGATGTATCACAGGTATTAGCTGGGCCGTATTGCACAATGGTACTTGGAGATATGGGAGCAGAAGTGATTAAGGTAGAGAAGTTTCCAAATGGAGACGATACTCGAGCGATGGCCCCGTTTGTAAACGGTGAAAGCTATATGTATATCATGGTCAATCGAAATAAAAAGGGATTATGCATCAACCTGAAAAGTGAAGAAGGTAGGGAGATTTTATATGAGCTTATCAGGTCAGCCGATGTGTTTGTAGAAAATTTTCGACCAGGAGTTATGAAAAAATTGGGACTTGATTATGATACATTAAAAGCACTAAATCCCTCCTTAATTTATTGCTCGATTTCTGGCTATGGTCAAACGGGGCCTTACCGCGATAAAGGCGGTTTTGATATTATTGCCCAAGGTTTTTCAGGCATGATGGATATGACCGGAGAAAGAGACGGAAAGCCAGTCAAAGTAGGAATTGCAATTCACGACATTGCTGCCGCTCACACTGCTCTTCAGTCGATATTAGCGGCCTATATTCATCGTTTGAAGAGCGGCGAAGGACAATATATTGATGTTTCCTTAGTCGATTCTGGGCTTGCTTGGACGGTTTGGGAAGCAGCTGCTTATTTTGGAAGCGGGGAAGTGCCGAAGAGAACAGGAACGGCTCACCGTGTTTCAGCCCCTTATCAAGGATTTCGTACAAAAGACGGTTTTATATTAATTGGTGCAGCCAATCAAAAGCTATGGGCAGCCTTTTGCCTGTATGTTATCAACAAACCGGAATGGCTGGAGGATGAACGATTTTTAACCAACGCTTTACGTGCTAGACATGTAGATGTATTAACAGAGAGAATTGAAGAGGTGCTTGTCCAGAATACTTCTCAGTATTGGCTCGAGAGATTAGATCGGCATGGCATACCGTCTGGTCCCATTTATTCATATGATCAAACCTTATCTGATGCTCATGTACAAGCGCGTGAGATGATTATCGAGTATCCGCATCCAGTTGGAGGAAAATTAAAAACACTAGGTTTTCCTGCTAAATTTTCGAAAACTCCTTGCCAGCTTACTCAATCGGCTCCTCTGCTTGGACAACATAACGATGAAATATTACGAGAGCTTGATTATACAGATAAAGATATTGAGGGATTGCGGCAGCGAGGAGTAATTAAATAGTTTACATAATAAAACTGGAAAATGGAGCGAAGAGTGTCTGTAAAAACCCGCAGTCGGGAAAACAAGTCCACAGATTTGCCTTTTCGTTACACATCCGCATAACGAAGGGCTCATTCATGGTTCTGTGAAGGGGGGTGTTCGACTACCCAATCGTCGACGAACAGCCCAAATGAACATATCAAATGACATCTATAATATAGAACACCATTTTACAATTGCTGCTGCCTTATGCTGTTTGATTAGACGGCAGAGCCATTAACCCGCTGAAACTATCAGCGGGTTAATGTTTTTTTAGTCAATCTAAGAGAATTGATTACGTATAGATGCGTCAGTCAAGGAGGATATTGTACAATTATTAGAGCAATGCCTGACTATTCACCGAGGAGTTCTCTTGTCTCAAAGCAAGGCGGGACGGAACAATAAGACAGGGGGAGACAGAATGAATCAAGAGCCATTGTGCTTGGAGCCGATGTTTCAAGAGCGGATTTGGGACGGAACGACATTAGTTGACTATCGAATTCCTTCTGATTGAACGGGCGAATGCTGGGCGATTTCCTTTCATCCGTAGTTCACACGAGGATGTGTTGCACGCTTCCATTTACAATCATATTACGCATGGGCTCGGATTAACGATCGCCGGCTGTCATAGGAAAATTCGCGCGTCAAAGCCAACGGAGCTGGATCAAACGTATTTGCACTGCGCGCCGGATGATCCGATTTTAGAGGTCAAGCAGGTTGGTTTTCTAAATAATGGTGTTCCATTTGAATATTCTTTTTCCAGACATCGCTATGACAAGTTCGTGTTTACAACGGTCAATATCCGCCGCAATAAATAGCAAGCGTTATCCTTTGGAACGAATGAGCTTAAAACCGCATCCGCATAAAAGAGAATGCTTGAGGCGGCGCGCCGGCTGCTGGCATTTCGGACAAATCGTTTGTCTCATTTTTTTCCTCCTTTCGCTTATCGCCGTATACATTTAGTATAACAATATTTTTATGATAATCAATATCAAATTATAATAATTATAAAAAATGGAGAAAGCAATGGTTCGCAAGTGGGGTTGGTGGAGTTTAGTTGGCATATGGTGTTTGGTGATTTATGGTTTTAGCGAAGCCTCCTATTTTACAGGGGAAAATACGGCGCGCATCCTTCAAAAATGGATCGGCCACGAAGGATGGGCGGAAGCGGAGGGAGCCGCTTCTCCCTTGAATTTTGTCATCCGTAAGTTTGCTCATTTGTCTGCTTTTGGGATTTTGGCTGTACTGGTTTTCCAAGCGCTGTATCCGCAGCGGTGGGCCTATGTATGGGCGTGGAGCTTTGCGGCCGTTTATGCGGCGACAGATGAGTGGCATCAGTCGTTTGAACCGGGGCGGACGGCGCTATTTTCCGATGTCGTGATTGATGCCTGCGGTGCACTCGTCGCCTTATGCCTTGTATGGATGTGGCAACAACGGAGGAAGCCAGCGCGCCTCAAGCGGAAAATTTCTTAAAATGAGACCCTTTGCTTTATTGGCAAAGGGTCGACTGGTCGGCAGGGAATCGAATGCCGGTTTGTTTTCGCGCTTCCTCCATTATTTCAGCTGTGATGAACGAATGGGCGTGCGAATTTGTTTCTGATTGGCGCTGGCCGTTCGTGATAAGCTGCGTCCATTCAAGCGCTTCATAATACATCGGATGATGCGTCTGAGGCTCTGTAATATCCTCGACTCGGCCATCGCGGTAGCGAATTTCCACTTTGGTCGGAGTATGGATGGCATCAATGACGATGCTTCCTTCTTCTCCTTGAATTTCTGCAGGAACATAGGAATTCGTGATTTTTGAATACATCACAACCGCATCCATATCGCCGTAATGAAGGACGATGCTTCCCTCGCCGTCGACGCCTGATTCCAGCATGACACTGCTGGCTTTTAACGATTGCGGTTTTCCAAATAAAACAACGAGCGGGTAAAGGCAATAAACGCCTAAGTCCATCAATGCGCCGTTTGAAAAAGCCGGATTAAAGGCATTTAACACCGTCCCTTGCTTATAGGCGTCATAGCGCGAGGAATATTGGCAGTAACTAGCGAAATAGCGGCGTATTTTTCCGATTTTATGAAGATGGCGGCGGATCGCTTGGAAATTGGGCAGAAGCGTTGTTTTCATCGCTTCCATCAATACGACATCATTCGCTTTGGCCGCCTCTACCATCGCTTGGACTTCTTTTGTATTGGAGGCCAATGGCTTTTCGCATAAGACATGTTTGCCATGATTCATAAGCAAAACGGCTTGCTCGGCATGGAGCGAATTGGGGCTGGCGATGTAGACAGCGTCGATCTCATCGCTTTTGGCCATTTCTTCTAAATGAGTAAATGTGCGTTTCGCTCCGGTTTTTGCGGCAAACTGCTTCGCTTTTTCCTCGTCGCGGGAATAGACAGCGGTCAATGTCAACTGGGAAATCGGCTGAGCAGCTTGTAAAAATTCTTGAGTAATCCAGTTCGTTCCGATTGTTGCGAGTCGAATCAAAAGTATCCTCTCCTTATTCATATTTAGTATCGTTCATTTTGCGTATGATGGACGAAAAAGCCAATCGTTTCAAGCGGCATGCTGTTATTGGACATCATGAGCCTCCTTCGTTCTGCCGCACCACCCTAGAATCGATTTCATTTAGCTTTCTGGCAGCGTGTATGTAAGACCATCGCAGTCCAGACTTACGGCGCGAAAAAACATCCAAAAAGCGAAGGTTTTTAAGCATGGATGAGCGAAATAATTGCTAGCGAGAAAGTCTTAGAAGCACTGCTAAACAATGCCGTTAAAGGGTGGTGGTGTTTATTATACATGGGGTGACTAGTTTTTTCCATAGAGAAGTCTGGAGTGGATTGGTGCGACCATAAAAAGTGAACAGAAAGTGAGGAAAAAGCATGTATCTTGGCGCAATTGAAGCGGGTGGAACAAAATTTGTTTGCGCAGTCGGAGATGATGATGGCCGCGTTCGTCAAAGAGAGATGTTTCCAACAACAACACCTGAGGAAACGATGCGGAGCGTCATCCATTTTTTTCAGCAGTTTGAACTAAAAGCGATCGGTATTGGATCATTTGGTCCGATTGACTTAAATAAAAGCAGCCATACATATGGTTACATTACCAGTACGCCAAAGCGGAAATGGGAAAACTTTAACTTTGTAGGGGAGATGTCCAAATATTTTCCTGTTCCGATCGGCTTTGATACCGATGTCAACGCTGCTGCTTTAGGGGAGCAATTATGGGGAGCGGCCAAAGGAACCCATAGTTGCCTTTATATGACGGTTGGAACGGGAATCGGTGTGGGGGCTATCGTGGAGGGCCGGCTGTTGCATGGGCTCTTGCATCCGGAAATGGGCCATATTCTGGTCCGACGTCATCCTGAGGATAGTTTTGCCGGCTGTTGTCCATTTCATAACGATTGCTTGGAAGGAATGGCCTCGGGTCCTGCGATTGAAAAGCGCTGGGGTAAGAAGGGAGCCGAATTGACGAACCATACGGAAGTGTGGGAGCTTGAAGCCTTTTATTTAGGACAGGCGATCGCTCAATATATCCTGGCTCTTTCTCCTGAAAAAATCATTGTCGGCGGCGGGGTGATGAAGCAACCGCAGCTTTTGCCGGCTGTTCGCCGTTATGTGATAGGCTTCTTGAATGGCTATATTCAGCATGAAGCGATTTTACAGCATATCGATGAGTATGTGGTGCGGCCGGGACTTGGTGACAATGCAGGCATCTGTGGTGCCCTCGCATTGGCAAAACAGGCATTAGATGAATAACATCAAAATGGATGACCGTTCATTCAAAGCGTAGATCAGAACGGTCATTTTTATTGTGGATCATGTATAGATTGACTATTTGGTCATTTTTTGTCGATAAAATTTTGACTAATAGGTCATTTTTGTTTGAATATTATTCTTGATAAATGATGAAAAAGTGTTTATAATGAGAATGACTGTTTGGTCGAAATTCGATGAGCGAATTGAGGTGCCATTTTCATGGGAAAATATAAAGAAGAATTGTCTTGTAAGCAGCTTGTGGAAAAGCTTCAGAAGCATGGAGTTCATGCCGAGCTGGTGAAGCCTCGTACGAAGCTGTCCATTTATCCGAAGGTCTTTGTAAAAGGGTGCCTGCCTAACCAAAAGGTGTCTTGGACTTAGGAGTGGAAAATAGGAATGACAAAGCAACGCAAGGTTGAATTTATTAAAACCGCGATGAAGCTGTTTGCTGAAAAGGGGTATTATTCCACTTCCATTCAAGATATTGTCGAAGCTTGGGGCATCTCTAAGGGAGCATTTTATCATCATTTTTCCTCAAAGGAAGAGTTGATGCTCTCGGTTGTCAAATACTATTTAGATCAGTTGTTTTCACAGTTTATCCATGCGAAGCACGAGGGAGAAGCGGAATCGGAAAGGGAAGTGTTGATCAAACAACTCGAAGTACAGTTAGAAAGCATTCATTCACAGAAGGATTTTTTTCAAATGGTAGTGGCGGAGCAAATTCCCAAAATTAACGAGAACCTTCATAGCTATTTACGCATGCAGCGCTCCCGCATATTCAATTGGCATTGTCAACGGTTGATTGAGGTATATGGCCAAAAAGTAGAAAGATATGTGTATGACGTAGCCGCCATGTTAAGCGGCATTTTACGTGAATACACCTTTTATATGATGTTTCATCCGAATAGGTTTCAATCAAAGGAAATTGCCGCGTTTATTGTCCGTCGGCTTGATGCGATTGTCATGCACTTTTCTGAACACGAGGAGCCGCTGTTAAAGCAAGAGATCGTTCACTCTTTTATGGAAATGGCTGAACAGGAAAAGCGTAAACGAAAAATGCAAATGATGGATCAAATGGAAAGCTTAAAGAAAAAGCTATCGTCATTGTCGCTTGATAAAAAAACGTACCATCAGCTTCATTCCGCGCTGGATACGCTTGAGGCGGAATTTATGAATGAGCAATCAGCGCCGCGGGAATATGTGGTGAAAGGGATTTTATTATATATTGAAAGTCAGCAGCTTCATCCGTTATGTGAAGCGCTTGATTCATTAAAAGAAGCCGTTCATGAATATATGGCCCAACATCATTAAAGTTCATATTCTGTTCATAAACATCAAGTACCATTGTTCATGAATATATGATATGGCCTAACATCATGATAGATAGGAGAGATACGATGTCAGACACAGCTATATTAAATGCGCCATCTGCGATTAAGCATCGCAATTTGTTAATCACAGGATTAATTATTGCGATGTTATTCGGTGCGCTTGATGGAACCATTGTTGGAACGGCCATGCCGCGCATTGTCGGTGAGCTTGGAGGGATTGGCCTGATGACATGGCTGACGACCGCTTATATGCTCACATCGACAGCGGTCGTGCCGATTGCCGGAAAATTGGCGGATTTATTAGGACGAAGAGTCGTTTATGTATCCGGATTGGTCATTTTTATGGTGGGTTCGGCACTTTGCGGGATGGCGCATCATATGACCGAATTGATTATTTATCGAGGCCTGCAAGGGATCGGCGGCGGAATTATGATGCCGATGGCCATGATTATCATCGGGGACTTGTTTACTGGAAAAGAGCGCGCCAAATGGCAAGGGGTGTTTGGCGGTTTATATGGTCTTGCCTCCATTTTAGGTCCGCAAGTGGGCGGATGGATTGTCGACCACATGAGCTGGGAATGGGTGTTTTATATCAACCTTCCTGTCGGGATTTTGGCGACGATTTTCATTGCGATGGGGCTAAATAAGCATCAAGCAACAGGACCTGTCAAATTTGATATTGCCGGTATGTGTACGATGATTATCGGCGTTGTCAGCTTGCTGTTGGCGTTAACGTTTGGCGGCGATAAGTATGAATGGACATCTTGGCAAATTATTGGTTTATTTGCTGTAGCCATCGTCTTTTTAACAGCGTTTGTGTTGGTTGAGAGAAAAGCCGAAGAACCGATTTTGCCGATGCATTTCTTTAAAAATCGGACATTTACGATATTGAATGGCCTTGGCTTTTTAATGAGTGTCGGCATGTTTGGCGCGATTATGTTCGTTCCGTTCTTCATGCAAGGGGTTGTCGGCGTGAGCGCGACGCAATCTGGTACCATTATGACTCCGATGATGATCACAATGATTGTCGGAAGCATTATTGGCGGTCGAATTGTTTATAAAATCGGAGTGAAACCGCAGCTCATCATTGGTATGCTCATCATGGCTTCCGGTTTTGGTCTGCTTAGTACAATGGATATCGGAACGACAAAATGGACAGCGACATTTTATATGATTGTGCTCGGATTAGGTGTCGGGCTAGTGATGCCACTTTTGACGTTGGCTCTGCAAGAAACCTTCCCGAAATCGGAAATCGGAGTCGTTACATCGTCAAGCCAATTTTTCCGCTCCATTGGCGGAACGTTCGGAATGACGATTTTAGGGGCGATTATGAATCATCGTTCAAGTCAGATTTTAGAAGAGCGCCTCATGCCAACTTTAACGGCGCTTCCGCCACAGGCGAAGGAAATGGCGGATAAATTTTCCCATATGATTCATGATAATCCACAGTCGCTGTATTCGATGTTGTTTAGTCCAGAGATGCTGGCGGGCATGCCTCAGCAAATGAAAGATGCGTTTATTCCTATTTTAAAGCATTCGCTCATCGAGTCGCTCCATTCCGTGTTTCTATTTGGTCTTGTGTTCATCGTATGTGGAGCGGCATTGACATTAGCCTTGCGAAAAATCACCTTGTCGGATCAGCGCCAAAAAGAAAAAGCGAGTGCATAATCGCACAGAAAAGGCGGGTTGTAGCCAAAGTCAACATGGGCTTTGACTACAGCCTTTTTACATTCCTTCATTTTTGCTAAAAATATTATAACACACTTGTATTAAAAAAACGTGATATAATATACGTATGCCCAAAATCGTGGATCATGAAAAACAGAGAAAGATGATTGCCGAAGCGACTTGGAGAGTCATTATGAGAGATGGATTGGAAAAAGCAACGGTTCGCAACATTGCAAAAGAGACAAGGATTTCGGTCGGTTCATTGCGGCATTACTTTGCCTCTCAGTCAGAGCTTTTAGCCTTTTCTATGCAGCTTGTCTCCGAACGAGTAAAAGAAAGAATGAGCGCCTTGCCTGTTTCCGGTCCGCCGCTTGAAGCGGTAAAACGTTTCCTATGCGAACTTTTACCGCTCACTGATGAAACAAGAAAGGAAATGGAGGTGTGGTTGGCGTTTACTCAAAAGGCATTATGGGATAAGGAACTCCAGCCTTTAAGCAAACAAGTGTATGAGGAGCTTCGTTCTGGAATTCGATTGTTGCTTGAAGCATTGATTCGTCTTGGAGCAGTAAATCCTAATGTGCCAATTGAAATGGAAACAGAGCGTCTTTATGCGCTTATTGACGGCTTAGCCATGCATGGCATTATGCAGCCGCATCAGTTATCTTCTCAAGAAATCGAGGCGGTCATCGACTATCATTTACGTTCCATTTTTTATGAAACATAAGAATATGGAACATGTTGAAGGAAAAAAGGAGGCCTACTCAAGCCTCCCTTTTTTTATGCTAAACACGCTGCGGAATGATCAACATGAAAATGCCGCTACTTTTTGTATTTTTGTCTAATAGATCGATGCAACTGGACTTTTTAACAGAAGTTTAGAGCGTTTTTCGACGGTTGGACGGCCGCTGCGCCATTCATTTGTCTGTAAGCGGCCTGTTGCCCGGTCTTGCTTTGGCGTGACAAAGGCCGGTCTGTGGCTTGCCTTCCGACCGTCAAAAATAGATTTGGCTTTTGCAGGGGAGCTATATGGGCCGTCAGAAAAGCACCCCATCATTTTTTAATAATCCGATACGTTTTTATAATTTTTCACCAAATCGCCGAATCCTCCTTCTTCAAGAGAAGTGATCACGGCTTTCGTCATCTCGATGTTGTGATTGACAAGGTATTGAGTTTTTGAAGTGATGAACCGATCGAAAACAGGGCTTCTCCCTACCCCTACCTTTTCCAAATTCTTTTGGGCCTTCAATAAATCCTCTAATGTTAACAGCGGATAATCGGTGCCATGAAAAGTAAGGTCAGGATTTAACTGATACCATAAGTCTTTGTTGTCTTTAATCCATCTGTCTCCGATGTCTTCAATGCCCGCTTTAATATGTAACGCTGCTGTTAAATACGCTTCTTTTTTTGTTTCCAAATAGCTTTCTAGCAGGAAATTCATTTCTCCCAATGAATGATTTAAGGAAGCGTGAGTCTTTTTCTTTTGCGTGTTTCCGTAAAAATCACAAATAATATAGCCGTTCTCGGTTTGGATGTAGTTCTTTTTTTCCACCTGGTCTAATAAGTAATCAGCATAGAACAGAGCGATATCTTGGTATTCCGGAATGTTGAATAGCTTGCTGATCCGCTTTAAATAAATAGCGATATACTCGTTAAAGCGAGTATCATAATACGGAGCGGTAATTCCATAATTGTTTTTCAGCCACGTGCTCGTAATTTCAGTTGGAATCGGCTTGCCTAATTGAGCGCCATAATTTAATAAATTGGCCACTGAGTTCAGGATAAAGTCGTAAAAATATCTTTCTTTTGTTTTTTCATAGTGATCGGCATAGCGTCGATCATGGACAAGAGAAAAATATCGTCCGTATCCAAATTTAGTAGACGGTTCGATCGACCACGGCAGCTTGCCAAACGGCCCATCAGCGGTATACCATTTGTTAATTTTCTTATATTCTTTCAAGGTGTGCTTTTCCCATTCTTTAAAATTTTCCATGTTTTGAAAAAGCGGTTGGGAGGAGTATAAGAACCAGCTTTCCGATAAACTTTGCCTTTTGGCCACATGAGGCATATGAATGACAATGCGCTGCCCTTGTCCAGTGATTTTCGTTTCATCGGTTTCTTTTATTAATTCACGCAATTGGCTTTTTCGCGTATCACTGTATTGTTTGACGAATGGCACGGAATTATAATTTTTGCTAATGACCATATTCGCATAAGCATTATCGCCTTTGAGCTCAACGAGTCCATGTGGCGTCGATGTAGGGTCCACGCCTAAAGTGGAATCATGCTCATGCTTAATTTTTTCAGAATGAAAACGAGTCACTGTATAGTTTGTAAAAGGCTTCTTGAACGATAGGGAAAAGTCAATCGTACTAGGTCGCGTCGTTTCATTTTGAAACTTGGTAAATACAAACATATCGTTGTTCTCTAATTTTCGAACGGTAACAGTCAGTGTGCCATAATGACGCGAAAGCGACGTGGATGAGAGCTGATAGATCGTAAAATAGTCTTTGGATTTAATAGAGGATTTCGTGCCGCTTTTGATTTTTTTGAGACGGACGTCTTTGGCCTGAAGCTCAATATTTCCATCTGTGATCATCCCGTTTACTTGTATATGTAGAGTTTTGAAAAAAAAGAAATAGGCCAGTATACTAGCAGCTAACAAAAGTAAAACTGCCGCCCCGATTACAGGCTTCCACCGTAATTTATTGATCACGTTTCCCACTCCTTTTTTGTCAGCCTAAATGAAATGGTCGAACTTAGAAACTAGATCCATGCCACGTATGCCCATTTTTTTGGCGCTTCTTTTTTTGATAAAACATGTTGGATAGGTTGCCTGTTCATTAGCTTAAGCGAGGAGCTATGCCTTTGCGCTCATCATTTTCTATAAACATTGATTCTAGATGTCAGGATTGTCGAAATATGGAGCCAATAAAGCCACTCCCATTTTACAACATTTTGCATCAAATGGAAATTCCATATTTTTTGCTGAGGGCTTTTCTCACGTTTTTATATCGGAAGAAATAGGAAAATATAGAAGAGGTTCTAAGGAGGGGAAGGAGTGCTGGATATTCTCGAGGCAGATGAAGAGATCTGCTTGTTTGGCGGCATAAAAAAGAAGGACCATGCGGCCCTCTTAGTTTGGCAGGGTCTAGCGCGTTTTTTAGCCGAAGACCCGCGAGCGCGTTAAGAAGCGCACCCCTTCTGGGCCTTCAAGCGAAAACATGCCACCGCGTCCGGGAACAACATCGATAATAAGCTGAGTGTGCTTCCAATATTCGTACTGCGCCGCCGAAATGTAGAACGGGCAGCCGCCGATTTCGCCAAGAAGCACATCTGAATCGCCGACGATCAACTCGCCTTGCGGATAACACATTGGAGAGCTACCATCGCAGCAGCCGCCAGATTGATGGAACATCAGCGGTCCATATTTCGCTTTTAGCTTTTCAATCAATTCTAGCGCCGCTTCCGTCGCTATCACTTTTGGCTGTTCGCCCATCATTTTTCCCTCCTTTCAAAAAAGGCAGCGCGCAAGCTGCACACTGCCTTGTTGAAATGTTTGCTTAGCCGTCGATCTTTACGGCGTTTTTTATTAAAAGAATCCAAGTTTTTGAGGCGAATAGCTGACAAGCAGATTTTTGGTTTGTTGATAATGCTCAAGCATCATTTTGTGCGTTTCGCGTCCGATACCGGACATTTTGTATCCGCCAAATGCAGCGTGAGCTGGGTAGGCGTGGTAGCAGTTCGTCCAGACGCGTCCAGCCTGAATGCCACGTCCAAAGCGGTAAGCAGTGTTGACGTCGCGCGTCCAAACACCAGCGCCAAGACCATACAATGTTTCATTGGCGATGGCGAGCGCTTCCTCTTTGTCTTTGAATGTCGTCACAGATACGACTGGTCCAAAAATTTCCTCTTGGAAAATGCGCATTTTATTGTGGCCTTTGAAAACGGTTGGTTTGACATAATATCCATTGCGTAATTCGCCTTCCAAGAAATTGCGCTCTCCCCCGATGAGCAGATCGGCTCCTTCCTGCTTTCCAATATCAATATAGGATAGGATTTTTTCTAGTTGCTCGGAAGACGCTTGAGCGCCGATCATTGTTTCGGTATCGAGCGGATTGCCTTGCTTAATTTGTTTGACTCGCTCTAACGCCCGCTCCATAAAGGTGTCATAAATGGATTCTTGAATGAGGGCGCGAGATGGGCATGTACACACTTCGCCCTGATTGAGAGCAAACATCGTAAAGCCTTCAAGCGCTTTATCAAAAAATTCATCGTCTTGTTCAGCCACATCGGCAAAGAAAATGTTTGGTGATTTGCCGCCAAGCTCAAGTGTAACTGGGATGATGTTTTGCGATGCGTATTGCATAATGAGCCGGCCCGTTGTCGTCTCGCCTGTGAATGCCACTTTGGCAATGCGAGGATTGGAGGCGAGCGGTTTTCCTGCTTCGAGCCCAAAGCCGTTGACAACGTTGACGACTCCTTTTGGTAGAAGATCTTCGATGAGTTCAATCAATACGAGGATGGATGTTGGTGTTTGTTCTGCTGGTTTTAATACGACGCAGTTTCCTGCCGCCAGTGCTGGTGCCAACTTCCATGCCGCCATTAAAATCGGGAAATTCCAAGGGATGATTTGTCCGACGACCCCAAGCGGCTCTTTAAAGTGATAAGCAACTGTATCATTGTCGATTTCTGCAAGCGATCCTTCTTGAGCGCGAATGCAGCCAGCAAAATAGCGGAAATGGTCAATGGCGAGCGGAATATCGGCCGCGAGTGTTTCGCGGACGGGTTTGCCGTTTTCCCACGTTTCGGCAACCGCCAGCATTTCCAGATTTTCTTCCATGCGGTCAGCAATTTTATTTAAGATGCGGGCCCGTTCCGTGACCGATGTGCGGCTCCACGCTTCCTTTGCTTCATGGGCCGCGTCTAAAGCCAACTCGATATCAGCTGCTTTCGAACGAGGCACCTCGCAATACGGCTGTCCAGTCACTGGAGAAATGTTTTCGAAATATTCCCCGTCGACCGGAGGCACCCATTTGCCGCCAATAAAGTTTTCATAGCGTTTTTTAAACGTGATGAGAGAACCAGGGTGTCCAGGTTGAGTATAAATCATCCAAATTCCCCCTTTGTTTCTCTTATATGCGCTTACAAAGGAAGCGCATACAAAATATAGTGAAATTTCTCCCCAGGAAAATCATAGCATTATATGGGGAGGTTGTCAAAATAAAACGATGAATCTACACCCGATAACGATTATACTCACGGGTTTTGTAGAATATGACATAAAAGATGTGAACGACTCCCACTTCGCTAACGAGACAGGAATCTTTCGTTTTCATTTATTTCGTAAATATACTTCAAAAATGGGTTTAATTTAATATTCCCTTTATGTATCCATGCTTTGAAAAGGATCATGAACGCTTGAAAGAGGCCGTATCCTAAAATGGCACCAGAGAAATTGAATAGGACATCGTTCATATCGACGTATTTAAAAGTAAATCCAACGATTAATGCGATGATTAATTGTAAGCATTCCAGACAAATTCCTAATAAAACTCCCAATAACGCGATCCGTTTGCAATTAACCTTTGCAATAAAAGGAATACCAAATCCAAAAGGGATCGTTAATAAAATGTTGAGAAGCGATGTTTTCATATCTTCTTTATGGAGGTTAAACGGTATAAAATTAGCATCTCTCCATACATTTTGCCCGATTTCCTTTTTCATTTCAGGATCTAAAATAATCGGAAATTGAGTATAGTTTAATACATTGCATAGGTAAATGTAGAATAGGGAAAAGAAAATAAGGTAAAGATTCGTTTTTTTAAATTTCCATTTAAGTAATACAATAAGAAATCCCCATAATAAGACGGCTCCTATCAGAATCGATCCGTCAAAATCAATTAACATAGCTCATGGCTCCCCTCTAAAATGAACTAGGGAGTCTAAAAAAATAGACATCCCCAGTTTAATCGTTTAATTGAAGACTGTTCCACTATCTTTGCATACAACATATAAAAAAGACTGACACACGGTCAGCCTTTCTAATAGGTCAGTTCCAGCCCCTCCAAAAGAAGCGTCGCATATGCGCCGCTCAAATGATGGAAGGCTTCCAGCATGTCTTTTGGATCAACGGTGAAAAAGTTTTTCATAATCTCTTGGTTTTGCTCATGGATAAAGCTGAAAATAAAATCAGTTTTGATGCGATTGGCCACTAAAATAGCGCAATATGACCGTTCAAGCTGCATTTTGCGCTCGTGCTCCTCCAGCTGTAAGAAATGGGAAGCATATCGGTCAATAAGAGTCGGAAGCTGGTCTTGAATGCGGGCCTGCGCTTCTTCCATCATCGCTTCAACAGCAGCCGTCGTCGGAAACGCTTGATTGGTTAAAATCGTTTGCAAAACATTTTGCAGTGCATAGGTCGATTCTGTCGCAAAAGCCACATTTCCAAGCAGCAGTTGCATATATTCCTCTTCATGTCCAGCGTCAATTCTCATTTTCATAATCACTTCAAGCACATCGGAGTGGATTTTTTCTTTCGTCCAGCTGCCGATAAGCTGCTGCATCAACGCAGATAACACTTGTGATAGTTCTTCTTTTGTTACTTCCATCCATGGGTCCCTGCCTTGTTCTTGTATATAGTGATGTACATCTAGCATGCCATTGTTGGCAATGGAAAGTCAATAGAGAGCCTGGTGAGGAGGAAAAATTTTGCCGGAATGATAAAAATTATTTTTAAATTTGTAATTTTTTGTATAATAGAGATGGAGGTGGTCATAATGGATGAGATTTCTTTGTTTAAAAATCGAACATACGTACTAAATTTGGATGATTATCAATATAGGGGGAACTTGGAGTGAAAAGATACTATGAAATCGTGGAAGATACGCAAGCACTTGAGCCGTTCTACAATGAGTACGGCCAATTATGCACCATTGTCCATGAAACCAATGCGACGTATATAGTAGAAAAGTCGCCGTTAAAAATTGTCGAGCATAGCTGCACCTACTATGGATGCGGCTACGAAGGACGATTGGAGGCAGCGAAGCTTATTTTAGGACTCAAGCAAATGGTTCCCATTTGTGTTTGTACTTCTTTGCGATTATATATGATCCCCACTTGCTCCCCGGAAAGCGATAAATGCTTTTGGCTCGCTCTGCGCCATATTCACGGTATTGAGCGGTACAAGCAGAAGCAGGCAAAGGTTATTCTCTCCAAAGGATCATCTCTGATTCTTGATGTGCATCGCGATACACTTGAAGCGAGGCGGGCCAAAGCGACTTTGCTGTTTTTCACGCTTGAGACGCGTTGCGGCATTTATAAAATCATCGAACAAAAATTCCCATTGTGGCGGTTTTTTTAAGGCGTCCGCCGAGAGGACTTCGGTTTCCAAGTGCGGCGCAGACCGGGGCGACTTCTGACGATCTCGTACATCAAGTCCAAGTTTCGGCGTATAATGAAAGGGATATCGAAAATGGGGGAGGGGGAAGACGAATATGAAGCCATTGCGGCTAAGAGGACATCATTTATTATGCGTCCATGGATTCCGCGGCATGGGATACAGCCCGTCGTTTGTGGAAAAAATGAAAGAGATTGTGAAGGAAATCCGCAATGAAGAAAAAGATTTCCCGATTCAAGTGGTGGTGGCGCTCGATGAAGCGTGCTCCGCCTGTCCGCATCATGGAGAGTCGACATGCCAAGCTTCTCCTCGTTCCAATGACCATGTGGTCGCGATGGATCGAAGAGTGATCAAGCATTTAGGGCTTGAAGAAAATAAGATTTATTGGAAATCAGAGCTTTTGCAGCGGACCGCTGCCAGCGTGCGTCCAGACGATTTAGATCACTTATGCGCCAATTGCTCATGGCTTCCGTATGGCGTATGCAAAGAGGGCATTGCCAACGTACGCGCGGGAAATATTCAACAAAAATGAATGAATTATCAGAAATTAATGCTTCTCCTTCGGAAAAAATGTGGTATGATAACAAAATATAAATAATCTTTAAACAGAGAGGGTTATGGAAGATGAAAGTAGCAAAATTCGGGGGAAGCTCTGTGGCGAGCGCCGAGCAGTTCCGCAAGGTGGCAGGCATTATCCAATCCGATCAGCAACGGCGCATCATCGTTGTATCAGCCCCAGGAAAGCGGTATAAAGCCGATACAAAGGTGACCGACTTACTGATTCGCTTGGCGGAAGCCGTTATGAGAGGAAACGAATACGACAGCTTGATTGAAGCCGTTGTCGAGAGATATGCGGATATCGCTAGGGGCTTGGAGCTGCAAGCATCGGAGGTTATAGAGCAAATGAAAGCCGACTTGCAGCAAAAAATCGCTGCCTATCATGATGACCATCTCCGTTTGCTTGATGCGCTCAAGGCGAGCGGCGAAGACCATAATGCCCGATTAATGGCCTTTTACTTGCGGAGCCTTGGCATGGAAGCGCGTTATGTAAGTCCGCGTGAAGCCGGCATTTTTGTAACGGATGAGCCCGGCAATGCCCAAATTCTGCAGGATTCCTATGAAAAGCTGAGCAAGCTGAAGCAATGCTCAAATATTGTCGTGATCCCCGGATTTTTCGGCTATTCATTAACAGGACATATTGTCACGTTCCCGCGCGGCGGTTCAGATATTACTGGTTCGATCGTAGCCGCTGGAGCCGGCGCCGATGTGTATGAAAACTTTACAGATGTGGACTCCATTTATTGTGTCAATCCGTCGATGGTCGAAAATCCACGGCAATTGCGGGAAATTACCTATCGTGAAATGCGAGAGCTATCTTATTCGGGATTTTCGGTATTTCATGATGAAGCGCTCGAGCCGGTATATAAAGCAGGAATTCCGGTATGCGTCAAAAACACCAACAACCCGGAGGCCCCCGGAACTTGGATTGTCGCCAAGCGGGATCACCGGAATGTGCCAGTTGCCGGCATCGCCAGTGATACAGGTTTTTGCAGCGTTAACGTAAGCAAATATTTAATGAACCGCGAAATCGGATTTGGCCGGAAGCTGCTGCAAATTCTAGAGGACGAAGGCATCTCGTACGAACACGCGCCATCTGGAATTGATAACATGTCGGTCATTTTGCGTGCCAATCAGCTGCAGGGAGAAAAAGAGCAGCGGATTATGGATCGGATTCAAACGGAGCTAAAGGTTGATGAGATTCATATTGAATATGGCTTGGCGCTCATTATGGTGGTCGGAGAGGGAATGGAGCGCGCTGTCGGGGTCGCAGCCAAAGCGACAGCGGCGTTTGCCCAAGCGCAGATTAATATTGAAATGATTAACCAAGGCTCTTCTGAAGTAAGCATGATGTTTGGCGTGAAGGAAGAAGCGGTAAATAAAGCTGTCCGTGCCCTGTACGACGCATATTTTGCGCCCGTATATGCACAAAAAGAATAGACGAAAGACAAAACCATCCATCTCTTTCTAGTTTTTTGAAGATGGATGGTTTTTATTATGGTTCACGAATGCGAGAGCCCTGCCGAGAATCATAACCAGCATGGCATCCGCTTTGTCCGGGCATTTTCAAAATGGCCTTCCTCTTTCCTCTAGCTGTTGCGCTTGTGACTTATGTAGCTGACATGTCCATTCAATCAGGAGTTCATATAAGGGAGCGGCGAAGACGTGCTGCCGGTAAATGCCCTCCTTTTCTAAATCCACTTCTCACAAACAAAGAAGCTTTTTCATGTTTGAAAAAATAAAAGATAGTAAATACATAAGAGTATGCATAATGGAAAATAATACTATCGTATGAATTTTTTTAAGGGAGGAACAAGCGTTGAAAAAGCTTCTTTGGGTCATCGTTTTCTGCTTTTTTATTGGTATAGACGGATTTGGACAGCCAGCTGCAGCGCAAGTAAACGAGAAAGAAGTACAATCGTACATAAGCAGCTTTGGATGGACGATGAATGATTTACAACAGTATTTAAGTGATTATGACAAGACGCTGGCGGATTTTGCGACGGTGGATGAACTGAAGCAATGGCTCGGAACGCCGATTACGGAGGAGCAATTAAATGAATTGCTTGTGCGCCATAAACTAACAAAAGAGGAGCTAGAAGCATTGCTCGGTCAATTCGGGGAGACGTTGCAGGATTATACGTTTATTGAGGATTTGGATGCGGCGGTTCATTTTTATTTGCATCATGATGCGGCGATGCAGCAAATCAATGATATGCTCTCTGCGATCGGATTTACTGAACAAGAGGCGAACCGCTTGTTTGACCATATCATGGCGCTTGATGAAAAAGCTCTGGCCGAGAAAATGAAAAAGCTGGACGCGAGAATGGAGCGGTTTCTCAATATAGAGGATCCGACGAAGCTGAAGAAGCAACAAAAAGAGGAGCTGCTCTCTATTTGGGAGGACATGCTGGCAACGTTAGAAATCCATCCTGTATTTTATTTAGTGAATGGTCAAAAGGAAGAAATATCCTATCAGAAGCTGCTGGATATGAACACGCTGGGAGGCCGCGATTTGCTTGTTGAGCTTCGCAACTCTCAAGGAGAGATCTTGGCGGATATGCAGCTGTCTGAAGAAATGCTCAAATCAGGGTATATCCTTCATGCCGGGGAAAACCTGATTCACGCTGGCGAAATCGGCGGTGAAATGAAAGCGAAAATGCAGGGCGAAAAAATGCCGAATACGGCCTCCCCATATATGGAGAATATGCTGCTTGGTCTGATGATGATTCTGCTTGGAGCCGTGATGTATTGGCGGAAGCGGGAGAGAACGGTGAAATAAGATGAGAAAAGCGAGGTATAGGAAATATGTAGCCATTGGCTGGATGATAGCGGGAAGCATGGTGGCCGCATGGAATGGCTATGCGTATTGGGAAGGATACCGTGCCGTTCAGCCCACCGCTACAGAGCCTAAACCCATCTCTAAGCCCGTCATCTCATCTGTCGAGACAAAGACAGGTCAGCCGGAGCCGAAACTGGATGAGCAC
The DNA here is from genome assembly GCF_002075365.1 of Anoxybacillus sp. UARK-01. Lineage (NCBI taxonomy): Bacteria > Bacillati > Bacillota > Bacilli > Caryophanales > Anoxybacillaceae > Anoxybacillus > Anoxybacillus sp. UARK-01. The sequence goes on from NZ_NASY01000040.1 coordinate 28,166, forward strand.
ATGGGGACCTTGTTTATTCCTAAGCTTCATATTTCGATCCCCATTTATCATGGAGCGACAGAACAGCAGCTTCGCAAAGGGGTCGGGCATTATCCAAAAAGCGCTTTACCTGGCGAAGAAGGCAATGTCGTGCTATCCGGCCACCGCGACACGGTATTTCGCCGCTTAGGAAGCGTGGGAAAGAATGACGAATTGATTGTCCAAACGAAAGCTGGCGAGTTTATTTATCGGGTGAAAAAGGTGCGCATTGTTTCGGAAAACGACCGTACGGTGCTTGTGGAGAAGCCGCGGCCGACGCTAACGGTAACGACTTGCTATCCCTTTGATTTTATCGGAAATGCCAAACAGCGGTATGTTCTTGTGGCGGATTTCATTTCGCCATCAGCCAGCCGAAAAGAGCAACAAAAAAAGGGCTAGAATCATCTAGCCCTTTGTTGCTTGATCCACTTTTACAGGTTCGCGCCACTTCATGCCGCGGCGCTCATGAAGCTCATGCTTAAATTCCTTCAGCAGCGCTTCACCCTGCAATCCTTTTTCAACAAGCCCGGCAAGCACAATCTCTGCCAAATCTGTTCGATTACGGATCATAAGTCCTTCCATGAGCACGCTAATATGCTCCTTCATCGATGTAACAGAATGAATGGTTGCAAGCATATAAGCTGGATCATTGCCGGTGTGGGAAATGGTCACTTCGAGGCGAACTTCATCTTGAGAACGTTGGAGTTTTGCGAATAGTGGTTCATATTGTTTATCTATATATGTTTCAACGAGCCATCGGTTTCTGCCATCTTCCTTATTGATGATGAGCCCGTCAATGAGCGGAATTTGCTGGCGATGTAGATGATCGTCAATGACCTGAACCCCCACAAGCTTGAAGGTTTTCATTTTATCACCTCGTCAATGTTGTCTCAAACAAGATTATAACACAATCATATTGGAAAAAGAAAATGAACAAACGGGATTGATCAACAAGCTTCACATGAAAAAAGATAAAAAAATGAAAAAAATTGAATTTTTTTGTCGTTTTTTGCATCATTAGAAAATAGTCTTATCGATATTTTGTGAAAAAGTAAATAAAAAAATTCAAAAGTCGCTATTTTACGGATCAAACTGCCATGATTTATGCTAGAAATGCGGCCAATATATAATGATAGAAGGGAGGAATGGAATGATTAATCAGGTCGTGTTAGTCGGCCGTTTGACGAAAGATCCAGAGCTTCGCTATACGGCAGATGGGGCAGCGATGGCGAATGTGACGCTGGCCGTAAGCCGCAGCTTCCGCAATACGGACGGTGAAATTGATACAGATTTTATTCATTGCAAGCTATGGCGAAAAATAGCGGAGAACACGGCTCATTATTGCCGCAAAGGTTCGATTATTGGCGTCATGGGCCGCATTCAAACACGAAATTACGAAAATCAAGCGGGAAAACGTGTATATGTGACCGAGATTATTGCCGAGTCTGTTCGTTTTATGGGTGGCAAGGCCGCCGTATGGAGCACGCAAGAGTAATCCCGTCTAAAAATGGATCCTCTTATTTTCCCCATAAACAGAAAGATGATGTCCTCATCTAATGGTTTTCCTCGATTCGTCCCCTCACATATTGGCCAGCCGCATATGGTTGGCCCTTTTTCCATCATGAGAGCTGCCTCTTATTAGGAGATTGTCGTTCAAACAAAATTTGTTCGATAGAGGCCATCTTAACTTTCAGCAAGCAAATGGAGGCCTGTCAATCAAACTCATCTGAAGGATAGATAGTCCCATTATATTTGGTCCGTTTACGTTTTATGAATGAAGCTGTACAAGGGATTTCGAAAAAAACCTGCTGACTGAAAGATTTTTAAGGAAAGGAGAATGTTCGTGAATCTTTATCTAGCTGATATTGCCGTGCATGAAAAAAAGCAAAGCAAGCGCTGTGAGCCCTCGTGCCGCGTGTTTATTCGAGAAATCCATAGCGCCTGGTCTTTGCCGTTTCATTCAAGGCCGGCCCATCGTTTTTCTTATTCGCTCTCGCTGTTAAAGAGGGAGACGAACACGACCGCGGAGCTTTGCCACGGACAATGGCTGCGCGTGATTCAGTGCCAAGAAAATGCGCGTGTGCATCTTCTGTTCAAATCGGTCGATCATCGCTATATGTTCGCCGTTGCCCTTCATTTAAAAACAAGAACAGTTTCCGTTGTGTCCTACGAATGGAGCGACGTGCAGCGAAAGCATGTCCGTCTCTGTGCTCATGAGCTTCTTGCGATCGAACGCCAGCTAATTTTTCAGATTCTACAAACCTTTTATATTTACCGAAAGCAGCAAATATCGTATTTGGCGATGTTCCGGCCGGAGCCGAGGCAGCCGTCGGGCTGATGGAGCTATCCTTTGATCCTATCAGACGAGCCCGGCATGCTGGCTGCTTCTCTATTTTCTTTTGCTGCATATCTTATCCATATACTATATCATATTTCATGCCCCCGTTGTTCGTGTGGATGAATGAACGATATCCATGCGGCGCAAAAATGAAATCGATCATCTGAGGCTGCTGTTTGTATGCCGGCTGTGTTGCTGGCGGCTGGCTATTTTTTTCGCCATTTGCTCACGCAGTTTTTCCCAAGCCGTTTGCTTGCTTGCTTCCTTTGTTTTCTTTCTCCTTGTGTTTTTCATGATCGTTCCGCTCCTTTATGAACCATGGCTGGCAAAATCAATAGCTCCCGTAGTTCTTCATTAGAAAGCTCGGTGATCCATGCTTCGCTTTGGATAATTTCGTTATTCAGCGCTTGCTTGCGCTCAATCATTTCATCGATTTTTTCTTCTAGCGTGCCAACCGTAATCAGTTTGTGAACATGAACAAACCGCTTTTGGCCAATGCGGTAAGCGCGGTCTGTCGCTTGATTTTCGACAGCGGGATTCCACCAACGGTCGAAGTGGATCACGTGGTTGGCCGCGGTTAAGTTTAATCCGATGCCTCCAGCCTTTAAGGATAAAATGAACATATGAAAGGCACCTTGTTGAAATTGCTCAATCATGCGGTCGCGTTCCGCTTTCGGGACGCTGCCGTTTAAAAAGAGCGTTTGTTCGTGAAAATGGGAAGAGATCAACTGTTGAATCATCCTCCCCATTTCGATATATTGCGTAAAAATTAAGCAGCTTTCTCCGCGCTCACGGATTTGCTCGATAAGCTCCAGCAATTTTTCCAATTTGCGGGAGCGTGCTAAAAGGTTGGCCGGATTGGCTTCTTTTAAATACAGGGCCGGGTGGTTGCATAGCTGTTTCAGATGGTTTAGCATTTGCAAAATAAGGCCGCGCCGTTCAAATCGGTCTGCTTTTTCGATGTCGGCCAGCGTCTGCTGAACAAGCTCTTCATAAAGAGACGCCTGTTCGGCCGTCAACGGGCAATATTCTTTTTGTTCAAGCTTATCAGGAAGGTCAAGAGCGATCGCTTCATCGGTTTTCGTACGCCGCAATAAAAACGGGCGGATCAAATTTTGCAGCACCGCCACTTTTTGGGCATCCCGTTCCTTTTCAATAGGGATGGCAAAGCGGCGTTGAAATTGCTTTTGGCTGCCTAAATAACCGGGATTGATAAAATGAAAAATGCTCCACAGCTCGCTTAGCCTGTTTTCCATCGGCGTGCCGGAAAGGGCGATTTTATGACGGCCGATGAATGTTCGAATTGCGCGTGCTTGTTTCGTATCGGCGTTCTTAATGTTTTGGGCCTCATCTAAACAGATGGTGTCCCATTCAATGGATTTTAGCTCGTCGCTGTCAAGATGAGCCAAGCTGTACGAGGTGAGGACGAGATCGGCCCGCTTGACCGCGGCAACGAACGCTTCTTTCTTTGCGCGGTTTGAGCCATGATGAATATAGATGTTTAAAGACGGGGCAAACCGCTCGCATTCTTTTTGCCAATTACCGATCACGCTCGTTGGGCAAATGAGCAGAGACGGCTGTTGATTGGCCTCATGCTTCTGCACGTATGTCCAGTAAGCGAGCATTTGCACCGTTTTACCAAGCCCCATATCGTCTGCCAGACAAGCGCCAAGACGAAAGCGGCGCAAAAAGAGCAGCCAGTCGACACCACGCTGCTGGTATGGCCGCAGTGTTCCTTTAAATGAATGAGGAATGGAAACCGATGGAATACGGTCAATGTTTGTCAGCTTGCTTACAAGCGTTTGAAAACTGCGATTTAGCTCAATGGCAAACCGACGGAGCTCGCCGGTCTCTTCGGATGTTTCACTTTGTGTTTGTTGTACGAAGGCTTCCTGTAGAATGTCGCGAATGGCCACACCTTCTTCTCGCGCTTTTTTCATTAAAGACTGTACGTGTTGAATCAGCTTAGGATCAAGCTGAATCCAACGTCCGTGCACTTGCATGAGGCGACGCTTTTGCGCGACAAGCTGGTCGAACTCCTCTTCACTAAGCTCCACACCGTTTGTGGCAATTTTCCAATCAAAATCGACAAGTGCATCCAGTCCTAATAGTGACGGATTGGATGATGGAGAAGACTTCACTTTTGCTTTTAACGTGAGGCGTGTCTGTTTGACCGCTTCCCACCAAGAAGGCAATAAAATGCGCACGCCGGCTTCTACGAGCTGTTCGCTTGCCTCCGATAAAAAGCGCCATGCTTGTTCATCATCCAAATCAACCAAAAGCCCGCCGTTTTCATCGGCAAGCCATGGTACGATTTTCAGCCAGAGACGATGGGCGCGCTGAATGGCTTGTTCGTGTTCCCGCCATCCATTGGGCCACTCCATGGACTTGTGCCAGACGAGCGCTTCCGTTTCATCATGAGCAACGAGCACCGTTTCTAGAGACCAATGGGAGAAATCCTCCATCGGCTCGGTAAGGCGCAGCGCTACCATAAACGGAGGACGCTGGCCATTCCAGCCAATTTCATACAGCCAGTCGTCTTCATTGGTGAGCCAATAGGGGATATGGCTGGTAGTGAGCGGATAAGTGCGAACAATTTCCTCCCATGTTTCGTTTAGCTCGCGGTCGCGTCTGATCCACTCATTGATCGCAAGCGAACGCCATTTTATTAAAAAGCGATCTTCATCAGCTCCATCCTTCCGTTTCCAACCGAATCCGCCTTTTTTCCATGCGGAAAAATCGGGCATGAGGCGCATTTCGCAAATATCGTCCATCATTTCTTGCGCCCACTGTCGCCAAGTAGACAAGCTTTCGCTCCACTCAAGCGGAGCCAGCTCATTTTCAGGGGAAAGTGCAAAAAAAGTAGCCGCTTCCCATGGAGAAAGCAAAACGCCTTCCTCATGGCCTATTTTGGCACTCGACAAAAGCGTGCCGTAAAAGCTTTCCTCATGCCAGGAAAAAGCGATCGTTTGCCAAAGATTCAAAGGGACGTTGCTGTAGAGGAAAAAAGCTTCTTCCTCATCAAGCCATCGTCCCATAAGTGTAATGGTCTTAATCATTCAGCAACTTTCCTTTCTGCATTTCTTCATAAAACGCTCGCATCCGCTTCGTTTCGGCCAACAATCGCTCACGGTATTCGAGCCATGTATGATATTTGCCCAATGACCGGTAATAGGAGCGCAGCTTTTTTAAATATTTAACGGCGCGTTTATAAGCTTGGCGATTTTTCATTTGAATCATTTTTTGTACGCCGTGATGGTAAAGCGGCAGCAATAATGAACGATCGCTCTTTTCGATCTCGGCCAAAAACGAGCGGTGGATATCTTCAATTTCCATATGGGCGATGAGATGCAAATCGACCCATTTTTTATATTGGCCGCTTGCCATGAGAAAATAGCTGTAATCATAGGCGCTATATGGAAGCAGCTTTTGCAGCATCCTCTCGTAGTAGGTTCCATCTCCAGTAGTCTCTGTATAGTGTTCCAATAGATGGAGCACTTCTCTGATAATTTGCGTTCTATTATGATGAGAGATGGTCTCGAGCGAAGCGACAGCATCTAGGCACAGCGGCCACCACGCCTTCATCCGCGTCCACTGTCGAGTATGGGAAAGCTCCCGAAGCCAAAACAGCAAATACGAAACAACCGGCATATCAGACTGTTTGAGAAACGCGAATGCTTCTCCATCATGACGGCGCAAAAAGGCGAGATGGGCTAAAGCGATCAGGCTTTCCTTCTTTGAAGAGGGATGCTCTAGCTTCGGCTGCAGCTTCTCTCGCTCATGCTCCGTAGACAATCCGCCTTGAACGAGCATGTTCCATACGGTTTGATACACGCGAATGCGCAAGTCCGGCAAATTTGGACCGGTAAATAAGAGAGAATGCACATATTCTTGAGTTTCTTTCAGCAGTGTGGAATAGGCTGCTGGTATGGACATGCTGGCAAGAGATGCGCATTTATTGTGAATGACGCTTACGAAGTCAGAAGCGGCTGCTTCCCAATAGGAGCGATGGTAGGAATATCGCTGAAACCGTTCGCTATATTCGATCAGCTGCTCAAAGGTAAACAGTGCAGCGTGAAGATGATAAAGCTGTTTTTCAACGGACAAATCAGGAGCTTTATCGAGCAGTGATGGAAAAAAACGGTCGCATAAATGATGGGCGAACCAATAGTCAATCATGCGATAATGAGTTAAAAAGCGGTGATAAGCCTGTTCAAATTGTTCCCGCCAACTGCTCGATGAACCTGACGGCTTTCCGCTTTGGCTGGCTTTGGCCAGCTTAATCGATGGTTGTCTTTGAGTCCACGTTCGGACCAGTTCTCCGACGGGGCCGACATTTGCGTATAAATAAAAAAAGAGCGCCAATCTGTGCGAGCATATAGGAGCTGCTCCGCATTCGCAGCGGCCTTGTGAAAGATCAGTAAAATGAAGCGTTAATTGGTGTACCTTTTCGTCTAATACGTGAGCGTGCACCGTTTGAGAATCGAGTAAATGAGCGTTATAGACGAAGCCTTCTCGATAAAGCTTCAATCCTTTTTTTAAATCGGCTTCGTGCAAAGGAAAGGCTATTTCTCGTTGGAGCTGGCGGGCCGTTTCCTCCAGCGCCGCTTTCGACAGACTTGTTTGCAGCAACTGTTCTCATCCTTTCCCGAATCGTTTCTATTCTTTCATTCTAATTGCTTTTCTCGTCATTTATACAAGAATTATAACAAAAGTCTCCTTCAATAAAAAAGAAAGTTTCGTTATACTAGAACTAGCGCCAGTCGAAAAAAAGAATTCAAGTGCTGGATTCCTTTTTTCGACATGGCGAACGGTTAAAGGAGGGAGAGCAGAATGCAATGGAAGGCGCGGCACGTCATCATGACATCGGCATTTGCTTCAGCGCTGTTTATGCTGCCTACAGAAGGTAAAGCGGCGCAGTTGAAAATCGGCATGAGCGACGCGAAAGTCAAAGAAGTGCAGCAGCTGTTAAAAGCGGCGGGTTTTTTCACGTATCCAACGGCAACTGGCTATTATGGAACGATCACGGAGACGGCGGTAAAAAATTTCCAATCCTCTGTTAAGCTTCCAGTCACAGGGGTGGTCGACGATCAAACGTATGCAAAATTAAAGACCGCATCCAGCCCGCAGCCTGCATTAAAGCAAGGGGCTTCTGGTGAAGCGGTTAAAACGCTGCAACAGCAATTAAAAACGCTCGGCTTGTTTACCTACTCAGAAATTACAGGATATTACGGAACGATCACGGCCGACGCGGTGAAAAAATTCCAAAAGCAAGCAGGGCTTCCCGCGACAGGAGCGGCGGACAATGCGACGCTTACCAAGCTGAAGGACGCGGCAAATGCAAAGACAAAGACGTCGACGTCCTCTGTTAATAAGGCGACGATCTACTTAACGATTGGATCAAGCGGCGATTTGGTGAAGGAAGTGCAGACGAAGCTGAAGCAGCTCGGTCACTTCACTTATCCGGAAATTACAAGCTATTATGGAACGATCACAGCCGATGCGGTGAAAAAATTCCAAAAGCAAGCGGGCCTTTCTGCGACAGGGACGGTGGACAATACGACGCTTACCAAGCTGAGGGAAGCGGTGCAGCCGAAGGAGACCGCGCCATCGGGCGGCAATCAGGCGACTGTCTACTTAACAATTGGGTCCAGCGGCGATTTAGTGAAGGAAGTGCAGACGAAGCTGAAGCAGCTCGGTCACTTCACTTATCCGGAAATTACAAGCTATTATGGAACGATCACGGCTGACGCGGTGAAAAAATTCCAAAAGCAAGCGGGCCTTTCTGCGACAGGGACGGTGGACAATGCGACGCTCACCAAGCTGAGGGAAGCGGCGCAGCCGAAGGAGACCGCGCCATCGGGCGGCAATCAGGCGACCATCTACATAACGATTGGGTCCAGCGGCGATTTGGTGAAGGAAGTGCAGACGAAGCTAAACCAGCTTGGTCTTGTCACCTCTGCGCAAATTACCGGCTATTACGGAATGATTACAGCTGATGCAGTGAGGCAATTTCAGCAAAATGCCGGCTTAAAAGTGACAGGGATTGTTGATGATACGACTTATCAACGGCTCAAGGCCCAAAATTCGGTACAGAAGGTCGATCCGATTGAGCTGGTAGCGGATGCCGCTTTATTGTTGGGCAAGCCATATGTATGGGGAGGACAAACCCCGGAGCAAGGCTTTGATTGCAGCGGGCTTATTTATTACTTATTCCAGCAGCAAGGCGTCAAGGTGCCGCGAACGGTCGCTACGATGTGGAACGCGGGCACTAGTGTTTCCTCTCCTTCCATTGGCGATATGGTCTTTTTCAAAACGGAAGGCAATACGGTTTCCCACGTGGGAATCTATATCGGCAACAATCAATTTCTTCATAGCGGCAGCTCTACCGGAGTAACGATCAGCTCATTTAGCAATTCTTATTGGAGCTCTTGCTATGTGGGAGCGAAGCGGTATTGGTAATCCGACCAGTTGAAATTGGGAATGGACGGGCTTGAAAATGGTTGGCAGACAAGGAAGGCAGTGGAGCGCGGGATGAAAGCTTTTGTCAACCGTTTAGAGCGGCTGATCGCATCAGCCGCTCCTTTGCTGCTTCACTTCCAAATGGGTTTTTAATGCATTCGACACGGCCAACCGCTCTTTTTCAGAAATAAGCACATAAAAAATGCCATTTATTTTTGTTCCGGTTCCTTGTAAATGGAGCTGCTCCATATGCTGGCGTGCCTCTTTGTACTTCTCTTGAATATCCCTCATCTGTGCGAGTGTTAAATTCGTTTTGACATGCTTGGCAATAGCCGCCAGCATATCGTCGTAATAGACGAATGAAGAAAGGCTGGCTCCTTTTTGAATCACGGCTTCAATGATTTGTTTTTGTCGATCCTCACGACCAAAATCGCCGCGGGGATCATCATAGCGCATGCGGGCATACTTCAACGCTTTATCTCCATTAAGAGCCACTTCTCCCTTTGGAAATGTCACGCCGTCATATGTAAAGGCAAAGGGATTATCTACAGTGACTCCGCCGACGGCATCCACGATATCTTTAAAACTTTCCATATTGACTTTCATATAATAATCAATAGGAATATCAAGAAACTTTTCAACGGTAGCGATGGTCATATTGACGCCGCCGAATGCGTAAGAATGGTTTATTTTATCCATTTTCCCTTTTCCGACCATTTCGACTCTCGTATCGCGCGGGATGCTGAGCAGCTTAATGGATTTTTCATTTGGATTGACGGTCAAAACGATAAGCGAATCCGCTCGGCCACGGTCGCCCTTGCGCTCATCTACGCCAATCAATAAAAAAGAAATCGGGGTTTGCCTTTTTAATGACACAGGCTTTGTGCGTTTTTTGGGAGCGATTGGCGTAACGGGTTCATAAATTTGTTGTGCCGTATGTTTGACGTTGGAATAAATAGAATAAGCATATGCGCCAATACCAGCGAGGGCGAGAACCATTGTTATTCCGATCACCCATAGCCATTTTCGCTGTTTCGTTTTCATGTGTATCTCCTTTGTTCGACGTCATGTCTCTATTTTGGAAAGAAGCAAGGGTTATGGACGTATTTTCCTTGGCAAAGATTGAGTAAAAATCAACTTTTCATTGCCGAACGCACATGTTAGAATAGGAACAGACTTTTTATAGCCATCAATATTGTAGGTGAAAATATGAAGCAAAAATTAAAAGTGATGACCATTTTTGGGACGCGGCCAGAAGCGATCAAAATGGCGCCTCTTGTATTAGCATTAGAAAAACATGACCAACATATACAATCAATTGTGACCGTAACGGCACAACATCGTCAAATGCTTGATCAAGTATTGGACGTGTTCCGAATTACGCCAGACCACGATTTGAATATTATGAAGGACCGCCAGACGCTCGCCGATATTACCGTCCGGGCGCTTTCTGGATTGGATCAAGTCATGAAGGAAGTCAAGCCGGATTTAGTGCTTGTGCATGGCGATACAACCACTACGTTTGTCGCAAGCCTTGCGGCGTTTTATAATCAAATTGCCGTAGGGCATGTGGAGGCGGGACTGCGGACATGGAACAAATATTCACCGTTTCCAGAAGAAATGAACCGCCAGCTGACAGGAGTCATGGCTGATCTTCATTTTGCCCCGACCCAACAGGCGCATGACAATTTAGTGAGCGAAAATAAAAAACGCGATTCCATTTTTATTACAGGCAATACCGCCATTGATGCGCTGAAAACAACGGTGAGCAACGATTACGACCACCCTGTGCTGAAGCGGATGAATGGAAGCCGGATGATTTTGCTGACGGCCCACCGCCGGGAAAACTTAGGAGAGCCGATGCGAAATATGTTCCGCGCGATTAAACGGTTAGTGCAAGAGCATGATGATATTCAAGTCGTCTATCCTGTTCATTTAAATCCTGCCGTCCGGGAAGTGGCGAACGAGATTCTCGGCCAAGATGACCGCATTCATTTGATTGAACCTTTAGGCGTCGTCGATTTTCATAATTTTGCGGCACGCTCGTTCTTGATTTTAACCGACTCCGGAGGGGTGCAGGAGGAAGCACCGTCTCTTGGAGTGCCTGTGCTTGTGCTTCGCGATACGACCGAGCGCCCGGAAGGAATCGCAGCTGGAACGTTAAAGCTGGCCGGCACAAGCGAGGAAACGATTTATCAAATGGCGTTTGAGCTGCTGAACGATCCAGCGGCCTATGAACGGATGGCCAAAGCGGCCAATCCTTATGGAGATGGAAAAGCGTCCGAACGGATTGTCCAAGCGATTCTTTATCATTTCGGAAGAACGAATCAGCCTCCACAGCCGTTCAGCTGTTAAGCCAGCCATTCCCGCATCCGTGTCGAGTGAGACCATGGTGCGGGGATATTTTTCGTTGTTTATGTACAAAGTAATAAACAAATTCGTCATTCATTGGCAAGCAACGATCGAAAGAGGCCGTTGCCGCTTGGAAATCATTTCGATTGGTAAGGCTATATATACAATCATGTGACAGCACAAAAAATTTTGGAGGTTTTTTCTTTATGCTAAAAAATCTTCCTCATGGAACAAAAATTAGCATTTCCCGTTCCATTGCTTTCGTTTTTGAAAAATATATGAATCAAATTCAGTGGCAGGAAGAACAGTTTGATCCGGCCGTCTTTATGCAGCACTGGCGGCAATATATTGAAAAACAAGCCGCTTGGTTCCATTCATTAGATGAAGAAATAAAGCAAAGCCCGTCCTTTCATCAAGAATTAGCCGCGAAAATTAATGAAATCATGGAAAAAGTCCTATCAGAAAAGCCGACTGAAGAGCAGTTGCAAACCATCGAGCAGTTGACAAAAGAGCTGCAAATAGAGGATATTCCCGTTTCTTGCAAGGCGGAAGCCAACTACTATATTGAACAGCTTCAAGAAAAGAAAAAGCAGCGCGTGTAACAAGGGAATGCTTTAGAGCACCTATTTCTTCACGTCACAGTCAGGACTAGGAACGATGAGGAGCCATCTATTTTTAGTCCACTCGATTTTGGCAGGAGCATTTAGATATCGCAGTGTCAGTCAAAGGATGAACTGGCAAGCCGCCCAACGCATATGCTATAGCTATAATGGCTGTAGCTTTTTTTTGTGGAAAATGATAGATAGCGGATTTTTCATTTTCTTGTGACCTTTGTTTCAGAGAGGGTTTTTAAAAGTAAAATAATGGATGGGGTATGCGGCTGACATGTATTTGCTTTCTTTTCCCCTTTGGTTATTATAGAATGAGGGATATGAGATGATGTCATCGTAGGAGGAACATAGTGTGAAAATCACTGTTACAGGTACAGGATATGTAGGCCTTGTTACGGGGGTTTGTCTTGCAGAAATCGGACATGATGTGATTTGTTATGATATTGATGAGCCGAAAGTGCAAATGATGAAACAAGGAATCTCGCCGATATACGAACCTGGTTTAGACGAATTAATGAGAAAAAACATGGAGCAAGGTCGGCTCTTTTTTACAGCTGATGAAGAAATGGCGTATGGACAAGCCGATATCATTTATATTGCTGTTGGCACGCCAGAAAAAGAGGATGGCTCCGCTGATTTGACCTATGTGGAAGAAGCGGCGTTGGCTATTAGCCGTTATGTTCGCAAACGAGCGATTGTTGTCATCAAAAGCACCGTTCCGGTCGGTACGAATGATCGCATTCAAAGGATGATTCATGAACATAAAGCGGAGGAAGCGGATATTACCGTTGTTTCCAACCCGGAATTTTTGCGGGAAGGCTCCGCCATTTACGACATGTTTCACGGCGACCGCATTGTCATAGGCGCCAATGATCCCGAAGCTGCAACCGTGATCGCGGATATTAACAAACCGTTCGGCATCCCTATTATTCATACCGATATTCGCAGTGCGGAAATGATTAAATATGCCGCCAACGCATTTTTGGCGACGAAAATCAGCTTCATTAATGAAATCGCCAATATTTGCGAAAAGGTTGGCGCCAATATTGATGATGTTGCTTATGGAATTGGGCAGGATCACCGGATCGGGCCGCATTTTCTAAAAGCCGGCATCGGCTACGGAGGCTCATGCTTTCCAAAAGATACAAAAGCGCTTGTGCAGCTGGCGGGAAATCTCCAGTATCAGTTTGACCTGCTTGAAGCGGTCATTCACGTCAATAATAAACAGCAGTTATTATTATATACAAAAGCGAAAGAATTATTCGGTTCACTCGCAGGAAAAAAAGTAGCGGTTCTTGGGCTTTCCTTTAAGCCTAACACAGATGACATTCGCGAGGCTGCCTCGCTTGTTTTCATCCATCAATTGCTTGGCGATCAAGCACAAGTCACTGTGTATGATCCGATTGCAATGGAAAAAGCTAAAGCTATACTTGGAGATCAAGTGGTTTATGCGTCATCTGCTGCTGAGGCGCTGTGCGGCCAAGAAATTGCCTTTATTGCAACCGAGTGGGAGGAAATCAAAGCGCTGCCGTTTTCACTGTATGTGGAACAAATGAAGGAACCAGTCATTTTTGATGGCCGGAACTGTTACGATATCAAAGAAGCGGAAAGATTTCCGCTCACCTACATCTCGATCGGAAGAAGGCCGATTGTGCAGGCTCCTTCTATGGAGGGCAGCAGAGGATAGGCCAACGCCGCAAATGTTTAAAATTCGTTACAAATATATAATCGCAGTTTGTTTTTTGTTATAATAAAGTTTGATTGTAAAAAAGGTACTTCAGTAAAGGAGAAAGACTTCGTATGAGCAAAAAAATTTGTGTCATTGGATTAGGATATATTGGACTTCCAACAGCCGTCATGTTTGCCAATCATGGCTTGCAGGTACATGGTGTTGATATTAACGAAAAAGCAGTCAGCATGATTCAGAAAAAACAATTGCATATTGAAGAAAATGGATTGCAAGAGCGTCTTAATCAAGCGATAGACAGCGGAAAATTGACGGTTTCGACAACACCGGAAGAAGCCGATGTATTCATCATTGCCGTTCCTTCTCCGATTAATCCAGATAAAACAGCGAATTTAGATTATGTTCGCGCTGCTACTCAGTCGATCGTTCCTTATGTCCGCCCCGGAAATTTGGTCGTGCTGGAATCAACGGTACCGCCGCGCACGGTAGAGGATGTCATGCTGCCGATTTTACGAGAAACGGGTTTGGAAATCGGCACAGAGCTTTATGTTTCCCATTCCCCTGAACGCGTCATTCCAGGGAGAATTTTTGAGGAATTAACCAATAACGACCGCATTATCGGCGGCATCAATGAAGAATCAAGCCGTTTAACAGCTGAATTATACAAAACATTCGTAAAAGGAACGATCCATTTAACCGATGCGACAACGGCCGAAATGGTCAAGGTCATGGAAAATACGTATCGTGATGTCAACATTGCTTTTGCCAATGAACTAGCGAAAATCAGCGAAAAAATTGGCATTGATGTGTGGGAGGCGATTCGCTTAGCCAATTTTCATCCGCGCGTCAATATCCATTTTCCAGGGCCCGGCGTTGGCGGCCATTGCATCGCAGTCGATCCCTGGTTCCTAGTAGAATTGCAGCCGGAATTAGCGAAAATGATTCACCTTTCCCGTCAGACGAACGACAGCATGCCAGAATACACCGCTTTGAAAATTAAGCAAATTTTAAACGAAAAAGGAATTAAGCATGGCCGAGTGGCAGTGTTCGGATTGGCGTTCAAAGGAAATGTGGACGATATGCGCGAAAGTCCATCGCTGGAGGTTATCCATCATTTAGAGAAGCTGGGAATCGACTACACAGCGTATGACCCGCATATTAAGGAGAATCAGTTAAGCCAGCAGACGCAGGAGCTGGAACAAGCGGTGGCGCATGCCGATATGATCGTTATTTTAACAGACCATCAAGAGTTTAAATATTTGCAGCCTGAGCAAGTAGGCGCTCACATGCGCACGTCCATTATTTTTGATACAAAACATTGTATCGAGCGCAGCCTCTGGGAGGAAAACGGATTTGACGTGCATGTGCTCGGAGATGCCAAACACCGCTCCAAGTATGAAAAGCATACCTTTTCTAATTAGGTGATTACAATATGAAAGAAAAGTTTTTAGGGATTGATGTTTGTACAGATACGTATGATCAGCTGGCTGCGAAGCTGTTAGAGGATATAAACCATAACCGCAAGTCTTTTATTGTGGCGATTAATCCGGAAAAAATTATGAAGGCGCAAGAAGACATGGAGCTTCGCGACCTTTTGAATAAGGCGACCTATCAAATTCCCGATGGCATTGGTGTGATTTTAGCCTCGATGATGAAAGGAGGGAAAATCCGCTCCCGTGTCACAGGCATTGATATGATGATGCGCCTTTGTAAAGAAGCCGCCCTCCATGGGAAAAAGGTCTTTTTATATGGCGCCAAACCTGGGGTGGCTGATGAGGCGAAGAAAAAGCTGGAGGAGCGGTTTCCTGGCATTCAAATTGTCGGCACGATGCACGGATACGAAAAGGACGAAAATGTGATTGTCAACGCGATTAATGCGTCCAATCCAGATATTTTATTTGTAGCGTTGGGGAGTCCGGCGCAGGAATACTGGATTGTGAAGCATATGGATTCGCTCGCCCCTAAAGTGTACCAAGGGGTGGGCGGATCGTTTGATGTCGTATCGGGCCGTTTGAAAAGGGCTCCGTTACTGTTCCAAAAATTAGGGATGGAATGGTTCTATCGTCTGGTGAAGGAGCCTTGGCGTTGGAAACGACAGCTTGTCCTTCCGAAATTTCTAATTAAAGCCATTAGAGAGTAGAAGGGATTGTATGTCAAAGTTACGAGTAGCGAGCATCTTGTTTTTACTGTCTACGTTTTTTTTGAAATTTTCGAGCATGCTGCGCGATATCGCCATCGCTCATTTATTCGGCGATTCCTATGTCGTCGACGCGTATATTGCTGCCATGACGATCCCTAATGCCATTATTTTGTTTATGTTGACAGGAATGAAGGATGCCTTTTTGCCTAGTTATTATAAATATGAAAAGCTAGGAAAAGGCTTTTCTCATTTAACGAATGTCGTCAAAGGGACCTTTTGGATTTCTTCGGTGATCGCTGTATGCGGAGCGGTTCTTTCACCGCTCCTTATTCGCTGGCTTTACCCAAGCTTTACAGGACATGGGGCGGAGATTGCCGTTTGGACAGCTGTCATTTACTTTCTATCGGTAGCGCTTGTCGGTGTGAACGCGGTCTATGAAGGCTATTTTGATTCACAAAAGAAGTTTTCGTTTTCAACATTTTCACAAACGATTGTCGTATTATGCACGATTGGTGGAGCCATTTTATTGTATCGGCAAATGGGGATTTATTCCGTTCCGTTTGGCTATTTTGTCGGCACCGTGCTTTCGTTCATCATCAAATTGGTGTACTTAAGGCCGCGCCGTTTTTTAATGTGGAGTCAGCCGGCGGATTGGCGGGAAATCTTGTCCTTCTATAAGGTATTTTTGCCGATCGGTCTGACGATTGCTGTCGGCCAGATTAATTTATTTATCGACACGCTATTTTCCGCAAGACTT
This sequence comes from Anoxybacillus sp. UARK-01, assembly GCF_002075365.1. Taxonomy (NCBI): domain Bacteria; kingdom Bacillati; phylum Bacillota; class Bacilli; order Caryophanales; family Anoxybacillaceae; genus Anoxybacillus; species Anoxybacillus sp. UARK-01. Next base: position 44,531 of record NZ_NASY01000040.1, read on the forward strand.
GGAGAAGGGGTTGTTTCTAACTTAAACTATGCGTTCCGGCTTGTGAATATTCCACAGGCGATTTTTGGCGTGACCATTGCCACGCTCGTCTTCCCATTGCTTGCGGAAGCGAAAGTAAAAGAGGACATGCAGCTGTTTCGAACGGGAATTGAAAAAGGGCTGAACTATATGTTTTTGCTGCTTGCTCCGACCATTGCTGGAATGATTGTGCTGATGAGGGAATTGGTGCAGGTCGTCTATGAACGGGGAGCATTTACCGCCGCTGCGACCGCCCAGACAAGCGAATATGCGATCTTTTTCACGGGATCGGTGCTGTTTTATAGCATCCAAGCCGTCATTGCCAAAGGATTTTATACGCTTGAAAAGGGCCATTACATCCTGCGGGCCGGCGTGGTATCCATCATCGCCAATGCGATTTTTAACGCGATTTTATCGAATGTGATCGGAGCGGTCGGATTGGCTTTATCGACCTCTCTGGTCGGATTTGTGTATTCTGCCATTACGTTTACGACTTTGTACAAGCTAGCCGGAGGGTTTAGCCTGAGCGTCATTGGCAAAGAATACGCGAAGATCACGATAAGTACGCTTGTGATGTGCGCGGTTCTTCTCTTTGTTAAGCATGGCCTCCATGCGGATCACCTTTCCGTTGTTCCGTATTTAGTCATCATGATTATACTTGGAGCGGCCATTTATTTTCTGGCAGCTTGGCTCTTCCGAGTGGAATCATTTAAGGAAATTGTAGCGAAAGGGAGGATTAAACAAGTTTCTGATTCGTAGAAACTGAATTCGTTATGAAGCGTTTAGGAATATTGCAGAATTGGAATAACAAGATTGACACGTTTTCTCCTTATTTTTTCTTTCCGTTTATCTTAATCTTGTATTTTTTTGTTAGTTTATTTGATTTTGGGAAAATAGAGTATTTTGAAGTGAAAAAAAATGTTCTATGGCCCATTTTAGTCGGACTGGCGTCTTATTTAGCCGCCGTCTATTTCGTGCAGAGGCGAAACTGGTCGTTCCCTTCCTTCGGCTTGAAATTTCTGCGGGGAAAAACGACTTACTTCTTGTATGTGCTCGGATTGATCGGGCTTGTCAGCTATATGATTATGTTGTTTACCGGCCAAGTGGGGATCGCTGATGAGTCGGTCCGCCGCCACTTAGATCCGAAGCTGAACTTTTTAAGCTCTTTCTTATGGTTCGCGGTGTTGTTTTTAATTTGTGACCGCGTTGTCAAAGAAAAAGAACTGACGCGCAGACGAAAGCAGATTTATGTGTTCGTGCTGTTTTTGATTCTTTGTCTATTGGTGCTGATGGGGTATCGCACACCGATTGCGATCATTTGCTTTACATGTTTAATCGTTATCCACTATACGATCAAACGAATTAAGATCTCTTGGCTGCTGGCTTTTTTATTTGTCGTCGGGCTTGCCTTGTCGCTTTTCGGCTTTTTCCGCATGGTGACAGAAGATCAGACGAAGCAATTTAATACGCATGAAGGGCCGGATGTGGAATTAAGCGAGAAAGAAATGAACCGCGATTTAATGCTTGTCCGCAAGATCAATGAAACGCCTAAGTGGGTGCGCGGATTAACGGAAGCCAGCGTCACCGGGAAAATTGTATTAAGCAAATTAATGGAATATACAGATGAGCATGGCTATTTATACGGCAAGCTCCATAAAGGCATTTTCTCGACCATTTTGCCGGGAGAGCAGCTGTCTCCGCGCATGGAAATTACGGAAATGGTCAATTCGATTACAGTGGAAACAGGAAAATATGTCACCCGTCCTGGGCGCACCACGACGCCGACCTTGCTTGGACAGTTTTATGTGGAAGGCGGTTATATCGCGATTATCATCGGATTTGCGCTATATGGAATCATTTTATCCATGCTGTACAATCAAATGAAGCAGTCTGGATTTAAGTCGTATTCCATTATTCCGTATGCGTTCATCACGACGATTTTTATGATTTCCATTCATACAGGCTTGCTTGATTTAGTGTTTTTACTAATGATTGGCTATGCGCTTGTGTCCGGTGGAATCGAAAGAAAACAAAACATTTGAAAAAACAATTGTTATATAAAACTACCGATGGTAAAATATACTTGAAAGAAATATATTATTTCCTTCTGTAGCAATATAATGCAAGGACCTCGGTTGGTAGCCTCAGAAAAAAAACCACCTGCTTTTTAGGTGGTTTTTTTCTGCGTTTATTGGCCGGAAGGAACGATGACCTTCCATGCGCGGAAATCCGGATTTTCCTTGACGACAAGCGCCTTAGGAAAAATAAAGGTCCACGGCTTGCTTGTATTGGCTTTTACTTCAAACTCTTGGAGCGTAAACGCTCCTTGGGCGACAAGATCTCCTGCCGCATCCTCCACTTGCAATGGCAGCTGCTGGATTCGGATGTTTTTATCGCTGCCGTTGCGAATGAGCAGCGTTGCATGGATATCACCGTTTTCAGCCTGTTGAATTTGCAGACCCATGAAATTGATCTCTCCCGGCTTTGGCGGTTGAATCGACTGGACGAGCGTTCGCAGTTTTTCTTTATCCTCATCAGCCAAGCTTTTCTCCCAGCTCTCCGATAAATCGAGAGAGTGGGCGGTTGGTTTGCGCAGCTCGAAGGCGATTTTCCAGTCGACCGCCGGCAGTTCGGCTACCCGCAGCGTCTCGCGCTCGAAAAAGAATTTCCAAGGCCGGCTGCTATGCGGCGGCAGCTCGCCCAGCTCCGCGAGCGGAAAGGTTTTGCGCGCCAGCATTTCCCCGTTCGGTCCGATCAAGAGCAGCGTAGTGTCGGAAAAGGAGATGGCTTTTGCCAAGCTGCTGCGCACAAACGCGGTAACGACATATCCTTTTTCCGTCTGCTTTAATTCAATGCCGGACAGGGAAATCTGGTTTTCCTTGAGCGGCTGCTGTTCATTGTTTAAAAATTGATAATAATAGCGCTCTTCGGCACTGATTGACCAAGATGGATGAATGGAAAGCTGCGGATGAATGTCTTGGTCGGCCGAGGAGGTTTCGTCGGTGTCGAACAGCTCGCTGGAATCGACGACCGTATCTAATCCGTCTTGTTTAGATTTTCCCTTTCGAAAAAATGACAGCATGTTTATTGTCCTCCGTTTGTTTGGATTTTATCAGACACATAGTAAGCCAGCTGGCGGCAAGCATCACGCTCAATTTGCCGATACATATGCACAAATAATTCATATCCTTCCCGTTGAAACTGGCGAATCGGATCCTCTTGGCTATAATAGCGCAGCCCAATGCCCTCTTTCAGACGCTCCATCGCGTCGAGATGGTTGAGCCAATGATGGTCAATCGTGGAAAGAAGGAACGGCTTCAATTGCTGGTGCAGCCCGCGCTCACTTTCAAACAGCTGAAGTGTTTCAATATAGGCTTCCGCCGCTTCGTTAGCGGTTTGTTTCACTTCTTCCACATCATCAGCAGGGGCGTTCCATTGCAGCTGAGATGTCGGAATGAGCTCCCGCAGCTGCGCCGCTAGCCGTTGCATGTTCCACTCCTCTGGATCGACTTCCATTGGACACATTTGTTCAATTTCATATGGAATATAGGAGCGAAGCATACGGACGGCAATCGAGAGCGAATCCTCTGTTTCCAGCACTTGATTTCGCAACGTATAGATCGTGCTGCGCTGATCGTTCAACACATCATCAAGCTTGAGATTGTATTCGCGAATGGAGAAGCTGCTGCCCTCACAAATGCGTTGCACGCGATCGACAAACGCATGAATATCCTTGTCGAGAATCAGGCCGTGTTCGTCCGTTTTCAGCTTCTTCTGCAGTTTTTCGACCTCTTCTTTGGCAAACCGGCGGAACATGTCATCCTCAAGAGAAATGAAAAATTGTGACCGTCCCGGATCGCCCTGGCGCCCAGCCCGCCCTTTCAGCTGGTTGTCAATGCGCCGCGACTCATGCCGCTCCGTTCCGAGCACGAACAAGCCACCCAATTCCGCGACCCCTTCTCCCAGCATAATATCCGTTCCGCGTCCAGCCATATTCGTCGCAATCGTAATTTGCCCTTTCTGTCCGGCCAATGAAATCATTTGCACTTCCTGCTCAATCGTTTTCGCATTTAACAATTGAAACGGCAAATGTTCCTTTCGCAAATATTCCGCTACTTTTTCCGACTGCAAAATAGAAGTCGTCCCAATCAAAACCGGCTGTCCAGTTTCGTGAACGCGCTTCACCTCTTTGGCGACGGCGGTATATTTTTGCTCGATGGTCATAAAGACGCGATCCGGTTCATCGACGCGGATAACCGGTTTATTCGTCGGAATTTGCACGACGTCCATGCCGTATAACGTTTGGAATTCTTTTTCTTCCGTTTTGGCTGTTCCCGTCATGCCGGATAAAACCGGGTAAAGCCGGAAATAATTTTGGATCGTGATCGATGCTTGCGTTTTATTTTCTTCCGTGAGCTCCAGCCCTTCCTTCGCTTCGATCGCCTGATGCAATCCATTGCTTAAGCTGCGTCCTTCCATTGGCCGTCCGGTGAACATATCGATCAAAAGGATTTTTCCATCCTTGACGATATAGTCGATGTCGCGGTGGAACAGGACATGGGCCCTGAGCGCCTGAATGATATAATGATACAGCGTTTGATGTTGCAAATCGTAAAGATTGTCGATACCGAATCCTCGTTCAATTTTGGCAATGCCTTCTTCGGTTAAATTCGTCGCCTTCGTTTCTTCGTCGAAATAGTAATCGACATCTCGTTCCAACGATTTCACGATGCGCGCGCATAAATAGCTTAATTGCGAGCTCGTCTCCGTTTTGCCGGCGATGATAAGAGGAGTCTTCGCTTCGTCGATCAGCACGCTGTCGATTTCATCAATAATCGCGTAATGAAAGGGACGCTGCACCCGCTGTGACACATCGTAGACCATATTATCGCGCAAATAATCGAAACCGAACTCGCTGCCGATTCCGTATGTAATATCGGCGCGATAGGCTTTTTTCTTTTCTTCCCCATCCATCATCGGTAGATTCAATCCGACCGAAAGCCCTAAAAATTCATGAATTTGGCCGATCAGCTCGCGGTCGCGCTTCGCCAAATATTCGTTCACCGTAATCACGTGAACGCCCTTTCCTTCCAGTGCGCGCAAATAGCTTGGCAATGAAGCGACCAGCGTTTTTCCTTCACCTGTCGGCATTTCGGCGATGTTTCCTTCCGCAAGCACTAAACCGCCGATCAGCTGTACATCAAAATGGCGCATGCCCAGCACGCGTTTGGCGGCCTCGCGCACGACCGCAAACGCTTCCGCTTGAATGTCAAACACCGTTTTGCCATCCCGAAGCAATTGCTTAAAATAAGGCGTTTTGGCTTTTAATTCTTCATCAGATAAACGAGAAATCTCGTGTTCCAGTTCGTTAATGCGAGAGACGATTTGCTGATAGCTTTTCAGTCTCCGTTCATCGTGATTGACCAATCGTTTAATATAAGACAACATATTTGCAAGTCTCCTCCAAGCTTGTCGAATAGTCTCTTCATACAGTATAGCATCGTTCGTTTTTGGTTTCACCTGCGCGGAAAATATTTCTTCCTTTTTCTCTTATATGGATTATAATGTCATTATCAGGATAAATTTTTCAAACTATGAAACTTTTTCTTTGATCCGATCGTCTATAGAAACGTAGCTTCTTTTTTTACGAGAAAAGAAGAGAATTTCCAGGGGGGAAATGCTAATGAAAAAATGGACAAAAACCGCACTTTCGGTTGGACTAGCCTCGATGGTCGTCCTGCCGAGCTTTGCCCAAGCGACCGCAACACCGCCGCTTGAGCAATGGAAAAAGCAGCCGCGCCATGTGTTGAAAGCGCCGCTGGCTTACAAGCAGCTAGAACAAGCGCAAAAACAAATCAGCACGGATACGCTTATCGTCAAGTACAAAGAAAAAATCCCTGCGAGCGTTCACCGCAGCCTAGGCGCGAATGTGAAAAAGTCATTTCCAGCGCTTGGCTATGATGTGGTGACCGTGCAAAAAGGAAAGACGCTGCAGGAAGTGGCGAGAAACTATGCCCAGCTTAAGGCGGTGGCAAGCGTAACGCCGAGCTTTACATATCAAAAGCTTGGAACAAACGATCCGAAAAATGAAAAAATGTACCCGCTCTCTTTGCTGCAAATCGATAAAGCGCTCCAGCTTGCCGGGAAAAATAGCGTAACCGTCGCTGTCATTGATACAGGAATGGATATGAAGCATCCGGATTTACAAACGAAGCTGCTTCCATCCTATAACGCGGTCAATCCGGCAAGTCCTGGCGTGAAAGACACCCATGGAACACACGTAGCGGGCATTATTGGCGCGGCCGCGAACAATGGCATCGGTGCGCATGGCATCAATCCAAATGTGAAAATTTTGCCGATTGATGTATTCAATGGCGGTTCAGGAGCGAGCGACTATACGATCGCCCAAGGAATTTTATACGCGATCGAAAAAGGCGCAAAAGTCATTAATATGAGCCTTGGCGGCTACTTTAGCTCACCGATTCTCGAAGAAGCGGTGGAAAAAGCGATCGCTGCCGGCGTAACGGTCGTTGCCGCCGCAGGAAACGACGCAACCGATCTATATTCCATTCCTGCCGCTTACGAAGGGGTGATCAGCGTCGGTGCATCAGACAGCAAAAAACAGTTGGCGGACTTTTCAAACTACGGTCCTTCCGTGGACATCGTCGCGCCTGGAGTGGATGTGTACAGCTCCATCTATGATCCGGCAAAAGGAGCTTCTTTCGCGGAGCTAAGCGGAACGTCGATGGCTTCCCCGGTTGTTGCCGGTGTGGCCTCGCTTATTTTATCAAAACATCCAAACTTAAAGCCGTATCAGGTTGAAGCGATTTTGGAGCGGACGGCGACCGACTTAGGAGCGAAGGGGTATGATCTCAAATACGCGAACGGCCTCGTGAATCCAGTAGCCGCGCTGCAATACAATATCAAAAACTTGCCGACCAAACAAGAATGGACGGATGAAACGATTTTAGCGAAGGCTTCTCCGTTGCAATTGGGCGCTCAGCCGTTAACGAAAAAAGGCAGCTTTACAACGCCTGATGAAATTCATTGGGTGAAAGTCAGCCTGAAGGCGGGCGAAAGCGTGCAATCCGTTCTGGATGGAGCGAGTGATTACGATTATAAGCTCATTCTTCGTTTCTATCCGGAAGGGAAAAAACAATCGGACAAGCCGATCAACGTCAATGCTACCCGCGCTGGCGAAACGGAAGGAAAGCTTTTCACAGCTGAGACGGACGGCACGCTTGTCATTGGGGTCAAGGATGTCAACGGCCACTATAATTTGGAAGGAAAATCAAATTATACGCTGAAACTGCAAAAGCTCGCACAGCTTCCGGGCGATGAAGCAACCAAAACAGAACCGTTCAACATCAGCCAATTCCCATTTGACAGCGGTTCATTAACGTTTGTTCCCGACAAGAATGCCCAAGAAGCCGATAAAGACTATTTCAAATTTACGGTTGCCGAACCAACCATTGTGAAGTTTCAGCTTTCCGCTGTTCCAGGCGTTGATTCGGAGCTAAGCGTCTACCTTGCGGATGATTTAAATCGCTCCACGAACGCAACGAAACAGGAGCCGCCTATGCCGATTGTCGCGGCAAACAACAATGGAAGCGGAAAGGGAGAAACGCTGACGTTTGAAGCGCAGCCGGGGATGGAATTTGTGCTGGAAGCCTCCAGTGAGCCTGTCAATGACTTTTATTTCTATGATCCAATGAGCAGCGCCAATACAGGAGGCGGGCTGCCTGTTTCCGCGATCCCGTATCATGTAACGGCGGAGACAGTCAAACTGCCGGCCGATGAAGACGGCTATCCATCCTTTGACGATTCAGGAGAAAAGGGAGAGACACAAGAAGGAAAAGAAGCAGCGATCCAGCAGCAGCGCAGCCAAAATGCGAAGCAGCGGAACAACTTGATTATCGTGGAAGATGGGACATGGCGCTATTTTGAAAAAGAGGATATCCAAAAAATTAGAGAACAAGCCCTTCCTTACCATTTCGGCAGCCAGCAGTCCGGATATATTCAATTCAGTGATGATCGCGATTTTTATAAAGTGGCCGTGAACGAAACGGCAATTTATCAATTTAATTTTCATACGCCGGACGGAATGGTTCCGTGGGCGACGATCTATGAATATGATGCGAAGCAAAATGATTTATTGCCGATTGCCGAGTATTACGGCTATGACTATTTCACCGGCCAAAAAACGTCGGAATTCACAACCGTTCTAGAAAAAGGCAAGGAGTATTATTTATCGATTGCCAACGACCGCTACCAACCGGTTTCTGATCCATATACATTTACAGGGAAAAAACAAATGGATGCGCCAAAAGACGCCAATGAGAATAATAACGAGCCGATCCGCGCAACAGTGGTTCAGCCAAATAAAGCGGTAACCGGCAACTTTGTCCTTCCGAACGATACGGACATTTACTATTACAAACATCGCAAAGCCGATGAAGTCTTTTCTTTCTTTGCGCGCCCGAACAAGCTCGATCACGCGGAAAGCCTGCCAGCGGCGCTGCGCGGCACATTAATTCCGTACGTGACAGTGGTGGAAGATACTAACGGCAATATGAACATCGATGAAAGTGAAGCAGGAAAAGCGATCGATTTTTGGCCGACAGGCTGGAGCCCGCTGTACGATGTGAACGGTTCGTTTAAGGCGAAAAAAGACACGGGCTACTTCTTTATTACCAGCAGCATCCTTTGGAACGGCTTGTCACTGCAATCGTATCGCTTTGGCATCGAATCGTTTCAGGCCAAAGATGAAGATGCCGGATCTGTCGTGAAAAACAACGTGCCATCCAAGCCGCTCGGCTTCAAGAAGGAAGGCCGCGCCTATAAAGCAACCGGCTACTTAAACGCGGGTGTCGATTATGGCGATAAGGACTATTATACATTGACCGTGACAAAGGAAGGCGCATTTACGCTGAAATTAGACGGATCCAGCACATTCGATGGCGTGATTTCCATCTATAACGAAAAAGGCGGACTTGTGCAAACAATCGATTATTACGGCGAAGGCGACAGCGAAGTGGCAACGGTGACGCTGAAAAAAGGAAAATATTATTTTGCGGTGGAGGATTCGTTCGCACGTCCGAATACCCAGCCGTACACACTGTCCATTTCCCCTCAAAAATAATCGATGAAAAACGCGCTGATTCATTCAGCGCGTTTTTTGTTAGAAATCGCAACAGCGGTTGACGTTTGGTGGACGCAGGCTGATAGGCATTTTTGAAACAAAAGTCCGCAAACGCCTATTTTTTGCTCGACTGACGGACGGCCATCATTCGAAAGTCCTGGCTAGGGAAGCTCATTTTGCTTGCTGACGTTTAGCTGTTACATGGCTAGGAAATCAATGGGTCACATTCTACTGGCAATCTATGATACTATAAAAATAGAAAATATAGATAAGGGAGAAAAAGAGAATGCGTAAATATGCGGTCGCGGTTTTCTTACTTTTTGCGATGTTTCTTGTCGGCGGAAAAACAGCCGATGCCCATGTGATTGATTTAACGAACAAAGCGCAAATCCAAAGCTACGAAGACTTCTATCCACTGATTGCCCGCTACAAAGGAGCCAGCGGCGTAACGATCGAAAGCTACAGCAGCAAATGGCGCACAACGGCGCAGCTGAAGGCGCTGGAAGCGGAATTGCTCGCGAATAAGCACGGCCCTGAGCTGTCCCTGCTTGGAAAAGTGATGATTTTTCCTGATTATCCGGCGGGCGCCAATGTGCTTGGCCAATATTTGGCCGAATATCAAATCAGCGGCACGAAACTGTCGCTTTCGCCTAATCGCGTCATTCAGCTATACGGCGGCAATGAGTTCACGACCGTCGAGCAGCTGGCGACCACGCTATCCCATGAGTACGGCCACCATTTTACTTATTATTATTTGATTAATAAAGAGCAGCTGCAGCCAAATGCCTGGCTTCGCTCGAAATACGCGGCTGCGCGCGAGCTGTTCCGCTATCCGTCTGTCCATGTCGATGACAACGGAGCGTATGAATGGTTGTTTCCTGAAATTTTAGCCGAGGATTATGTGCAACTATTCGGCTCCAACCTTGCGCTAAAAGGACATATGCAAATGAATCCGGCGCTGCCGACTCCGTTCGAGCTGTCGGGAGTGGAAAACTACTGGCATCAGCAGTTGGGCAACGACTACACGGTTCAAGCGCCTCTCTCTCTTTTATTAACGGGATATGCAGCCGATACATTGGATCCTTCGTACTATCATTTACGTCTTTATTTATACAGCCCGAAAACGAGCGCCTATATAAACGCGCAGGATGGAAAGGGCCAGTACGCTTCCGTCTATTTAGACACGCTTTCCAGCGGGGTGACGGAAAAATGGTACGACCCGCAAAAGCTGAGTGATGATGTTTCTTGGCTGTTCGAAAAGAACTGGAACGACAGCGTTTTATTTCGCGCCGTCCAACATGCGCAAAAAGGATTCAACCGCGGCTCGACCACGCTAAAAATCAACTATAGCAGCATCGACTCGGCGGTCCGCACCCGTCCGCTTTTCCCGGATCTTGAGGATGAAGAACTCAAGCAGGCGGTGCAGCGCCTATATGAGCGAAGCATCGTGACCGGCTATCCTGACGGAACCTTTCGCCCAAATGAAAAACTGCTTCGCCGCCATGCCGCGCGCATGATCGTAAAGGAGCTGGGGCTCAAGCTCCCAGAAGGCTATCAGCTCAAGGCGACCGACATGAAGCCGGGCGACGCCGGCTATGAAGACATGGCGATCGCTGAAGCTTACGGCCTATTGGGCCAAGACGGAAGGCTGCGGCCAAACGAGTATTTGACAAGGGCGCAAATGGCGGCTGTGCTCGTTCGCGCGTATGAAAATCTCTATCAAAAGCCGGCGGTGAACCATTCCTTTGCGGATGTTGCTCCGTCATTTTGGGCTTATCAAGAGATCAATACGCTCGCCGATAATCAAATCACCGTCGCCAATCCATTCCGGCCGAACGAGTATGTCACACGAGGTCAAATGGCGCTATTTTTAAAACGAACCATCGACAAAAGACCTGCACCGTAGCCCCTATGCACCCAGCGCAAAGACGAACGGAAAACCGGCATCCGTAGGCAAGCATCTGATTTAGACGTTGCTGAAGCGCATAGGCCAGCCGTTGCGCTGGCGATCTATGAATCTATGAAAACGAGGAGGAAAATAGAAATGAAACGTGCGTTCATCCAAATAGGCGCCGCTTTTAGCCTTTTGCTTGTTCCGCAAGCAGCCGCCCATGCCGAGTCCATCGATCCGGTGAAGCCGGCCGCCGCTCTTGATGCGGTGAAGCAGTTGACAACGGCGGAAATCAAGCAGAGGCTGCATGAAGCGGCGGACCGCTATGGCATCCCGGGGGAAATTTTAAAGGCGATGGCTTATGTCGAAACGGGCATGAAGCAATTTGACGAAAACCGCAACCCGATTGTGACAAACGATGGCGGCATCGGCATCATGCAGGTGACATTAACGGATGAGGAAATGCGGGCAAGAAACATCAATAAAGAAAAGCTGCTGTACGACACGGCATACAATATCGACATCGGCGCGCAAATTTTAAAGGAGAAATGGAACTGGGCGGGCACGCGAATTCCGAAAATCAATGACCAAAACCCGGATATAATCGAGAATTGGTATTTTGCGGTGATGGCCTATAACGGTTTATCGAAGCGCAACGACCCGAACTTGCCGCATGATCAAAAACCGTACCAAGACCGGGTGTTTGATGTGATTCGCGACCATAGTCTTGTCGATGTGAAAAGGATTCCCCGCTTTCAGGCCGAGTATTCGGATGAAAACCAGCCGGATATTATGTACTTTCCTGTGAAACAATATAACTGGCCGCAGCTGGATACGAAGACAACCCAGCATTACCATGCGGGAGACAAGCTATATACATGGAACAGCCAAGCATCGTATTCCAACATCCGCAACGGAGTCGATGGCACGATTATTCTCAAAGCGCCTCACTATACGCCGCTTGAAATCGTCGGCGGCCCTTATGAATCAGCGGCCAATCCGGCAAATCATTATGTCTTTTACCGCGTAAAGGGCAATGGAATCGACGGCTATGTCGCTTCCTCGAATGTAGTGAAAGCCGCTGTGAAAATCTTTTCCGATCTATCGGATCGCGAGGTCGTCTCAGCTGTGACCTATCTTTATCTAAAGAACGTGATTACCGGGTATGAGGATGGGACCTTTCGCCCAAATGACCGGCTGCTTCGCCGCCATGCCGCAAAAATGCTCGTCAATGAGCTAGGCTTGGAGCTTCCTAAAGGCTATGTTCCAAAGGCGAAGGATATGAAGCCGAGTGATCCTGGCTATAAAGAAATGGTCATTGCCGAAGCCTATGGACTCATGGGCCAAGACGGAAGGCTGCGGCCAAACGAGTATTTGACAAGGGCGCAAATGGCTTCGATTTTAGTTCGCGCCTATCGCGCTTATTACGATGCGCCGAAAACGCAGAAAACCTTTAAAGATGTGCCGCTCCATTTCTGGAACTACAATGAGATTAACACGCTCGCTTATAACGGCATTACCGTCGTGGACACCTTCCGCCCGAATGAAAACGTCACGCGAGGGCAATTTGCTTTATTTTTAAAGCGCACGCTCGACAAAAAGGAAGAACAATAAAAAGAGGCTGAGTCCAAAGGTCATGAAAAAATGACGTTTGGACTCAGCCTCATCTGCCTTTTTGACAAAAACAACGCCGCCGTTTGCCGCTTATTCGTGAGCCGCGCGATAGAGGAAGACGGCAAACTGCGCGCGCGTGACGGTATCTTCAGGACGGAACGTGCCGTCTTCATATCCGGTCGTAATGCCCGAAGCAGCGAGCGCCTGAATATCCTTATAAGCCCAAAACGAAGGCGAGACATCGGTGAAGGACTGATCGACAGCCGGCTGCTTTAAGTCAAATACTCTTGTCAAGATGGCCGCCAGCTGGGCGCGCGTCAATGTTTCTTCAGGACGGAAGCTGCCGCCGCTGCCGGTAATATAGCCTTTTTTCTGCATGGCGTTAACCGCCCCGACCGCCCAATGCTCCGAAGGCACATCGCGGAAAATGGCGGAACGGTTCGAAAGGTCGAGCTGTAAATATTCCCCTAGGTATGAAGCGACCTCCGCGCGGGTGATCGGTTCGTTCGGCTTAAAGTAGCTGTTTTCATACCCGAGGATCAGCCCGTCCTCGGAAAGCGTGCGAATTTCGTCATAGGCCCAATACGAGCTTGGAATGTCTTGAAACCGTCCCGGCTGCAAGCGATACGCGAGCACCCGCTTGGCGCCGACATATCGTTTTCCCCAATAATACGGATCATTCACCGAGGAAACCATAACCCCTTTCGAGGACGCGGAATGGATAAATTGGCCGTCGCCTATGTATATTCCTGCATGGGACACGCCGCTGCCGCTGGTGTTGAAAAAGACGAGATCCCCGGTGCGCAAATCGCTTTTCTTCACGCTTGTCCCCATGCGGTACATCTCCGTCGTCGTTCGTGGAATATCAATGCCGAGCGAACTGTACACATGGCGGATAAAGCCGGAGCAATCGAAGCCTTTCGCCGTCGTGCCGCCCCATTGATACGGAACGCCGATGTATTTCTTGGAGGCGGGAATAATTTTGTCATAATTCACCGCCGCGTGCGCCGGAGAATGGCCCATCCACCAAACACCCCCGCACATGAGCATCGCCAAAAGCAACTTCCGTCGCATATCGACATATCCCCCCTGATGCATAAAAAATTCTCCGAATTTTGTCACTATTGGTAGTCTAACATATTCAGCTTTTTACGGACTTTACATTTTTGTAACAAATTTTAAGTCATGAAACAGGGTGAAAAGTCATAAAGTAATCGTGTTGGAAAGGGAGGAAAGAAGTGGAGATGAGAAAAAGACAAATTTTTATGAAAAAACCTTGCATAACATGAGATTTTTAGTAGAATATTAGCTAGAGAGATAGAAATTTGTCCATTTTTTGTGTGGAATATAGGAACACATTGACAAATGGCTTATTAAAAACTATACTAGTAATTGTTTGGTAACTAAATTTAAGAGTATTGGGGAAACATAGAGAAAGCGGTCTCTTAAATTTAGTTTAAAATAATTATAGAAACAACTATAACAAGGGAGGAAATAATACAGATGGCTTACCAACCAAAGTCTTACCGTAAATTTTTGGCTGGCTCTGTGTCTGCTGCGTTAGTAGCGACAGCAGTTGGCCCAGTCGTAGCAAGCGCTGCGTCCTTCAGCGATGTAAACCCTAACGACTCTCATGCTGCAAACATTGAGAAATTAGTCGAAAAAGGATACATCAAAGGCTACGAAGACGGCACATTCAAACCGTACAACAACGTTACACGCGGTCAAGTAGCGAAAATTTTCGCTCGCATTTTAAAAGATAACGGCTTCCAAGTTCCAGCCGACAAAAAAGCGTTCGACGATGTTCCTGTTGACGCAAAAGACCAAGAATTAGTCGAAGCGGCTGCCATCGTGAAAGCGGCAGGCGTGATGACTGGAAACGAAGGCAAATTAAATCCAACTCAAACGATGACTCGCCAACAAATGGCGAAAGTGCTTGTAGAAGCATTCGACTTAACAAAACCAGCAGATTTCACATCTAAAATCACGGACCTAGACAAAGCGGACGAATGGGCTCGCGATTACATCAAAACATTAGAAGCAAACGGCGTAACAGTTGTAACAGAGTACAATCCAAAAGGAACGGTCACTCGCGCAGCGTTCGCTTCATTCGTCGTTCGTGCGTTGGAAGCGCAAGAAGCGGCGAAAGATGTTAAAGTTGAGAGTGTAAGTGCGATTACTAAAACAACTGTGAAAGTAACTTTTAAACCTCTAACAGAGGAAAAAACAGGTTTTGCTCCTGAAGTTTTAGATAACAACGGGAATAAAGTAGAGGTTATACCAGTTGATTTACAAGTTGGAGAAACAGAAGCTACGTTAACATTTAAAACACCTTTATCTGCTGATCCAGTTGGTGTTTGGACAGTTGGCGGTGTTAAATTTGATAACGATGCGGTTAAAAATTACAATGATATCGTAACAGCTGCTTCAAACGGTAACGAGGTGGCTTTACTTGCGGCTCTTAAAAAAGCTGGATTATCAAATGTTAAAGATGAAAATATTACAGCTTATTTAACAGCTATCAATGCTTCTACAACAAAAGAAAAATTAGCAGATATTCAAACAATTATTGATAAAACAAATGAAACTTCACTAACAGCTGCAGAAGCTGCAGCAGCAGTTAAAGCTGTTAACGATGCTACAAACCAAGTTCAATTATTAGCAGCTTTACAAGGTAAAGCATTTACTCGTGTAAATCCTGATTGGATTGTTGATTACAACTCAGGAATTGTAGCAGCAAAAGCTACACCAACAAACACTGATACTGTTGCTAAAATTCAAGCTATTGTTGATTCAGTAAATAGCACGAAAATTGCAGCAGCAAATGCGGCATCTACTACAGTAGCTACACAAAATGCTGTAACTGAGTTAATTAAAAAGTATGTTGCTGATGATGTGGCTCCTGCTACTGCGAAAGCAGATGCTATTAAGGCATCAGAAATTAAAGCTGCTATTTTTGGAGTAAAAGAAGCTACTACACCAGCAACTGTTTATAATGCATTAGTTAAGTTATCTTCGTTAGATGGAACTAACTTACCAGCAACTGCATTAAATGCTAACCTAAAAACAGACTATTTAACTGCTAAGAATGCTGCTTCTATTTCTGGTACAACTACTGTATCTCAATTAAGAACAGCTGTAGTAACAGCAGCAGATACCGCAGCATTAACCGCAGCATTATCTGCTATCGATACTATTACTGCTACAACTGATTTAGCTGACGTAAAAGCTAAATTACAAAAATTAGCTGATGTAACTAGCCATAAAGGTACATCTAAATTCGATATGGCTAAAGTTGTAGATTCTCGTTTAGCAGACTATCGTGCAGCATTAGCAACTTTAAATACATCTAATCAAACACAAGTAGAAACAGCTATCGCGACAGTAAACGGTCAAAAAGATGTAGAAGCAAATTTAGCTATATTAAAAGATTCAACTAAAACAGTTGCTCAAGTTCGTGATGCTTTAGTTGAGTTAGCAGCAGCTGCAGCACCAAATGCTACTACAACTGCATTCTTAAACGTATCTTCTCAAGTAAAATTAGAGGTAGCTCAATTTATCGTAGATAACCGTTCAAATTTAGCTGCTACGTTAACTAGTACAATTGTAACAAGTGACACAGGCAGTGACTATGCGACAGCTCCGTTAAAGACAGCTCTTGCGGATCATGAAGAACAACTTGCTAAATTCAATGAAATTGGAGACCTAACAGCAGCTACTATTTCTACTACTAAGACAGCGTTAGATACATTTGCTTATGCTCCATATGTAGCGTTAACAACAACACAAAAAATTGCTGTTGCTGAAGAAATTAACAAGTTAACTAAAACGACTACAAGTGGTGGAACAACTACTACGACTCCACTAAACTTTGATGGAGTAGATGCAGTAACAACATTAAAGCAAGCATATGATTATATCGATGCTGCTATTAAGAAAGTATTAGGAAATTAATGATTTTTACAATCGAGGCGCTTATTGTTAAGCGTCTCGATTTTTAAGTTTATTCTCAAGCAAGGGACAGATAGATTTATGAATATAACAAATATAAAAGGAACAGTGGCTATTCCTCTATCAGATCAAAAATTATTATTAAGAAATAGTTGTTCCGGAAAAATTTCCTTTATAGGAGGAAAAGTAGAAGAAAGCAAAATTGGTGAGTTTTTATCTGATTTGGAAAGTAAGATAACTTGTGAAACTGATGATTTATCATCCCTTAAATATTCCATATTGTTACTACAAGATAATCACATTATGAAGGAAGAGTACGTTGCAAGGGTTAATAGCCTTGAGAAATTGTACGATATAAAAAACAGAGTAGAGCATATTAAGGCAGAGTTGGGTAGTAAATTCAATGCAAAAGCTAGGGAAATGGAAATAGAAAGACTAGTTAGTTTGTTACAAACGACATATTCATGTCCTCTCCGAGCTGTGCTTGAGGAAGAACTAAATAGTTTAACGGAATTTAACGATAGCACATTAAACACAACTAACTCCATAGAGTATTCTATTAGTAACATAAAGGAAATAAGTAATAGTTTAGATTTAGATGAATTGCTGTGCGAAAATATGATTGAAGAGTACATTAACATCCCTACCAGAGAAAGAATTCATGTAGCTAATACTTTATTTAGATTTAAAAACGAACTATTATCGAAAGAGGATATAGTAAAAAAAATTAATGAGGTTAGAAAATCTCAAGATTTTTTCGTTAATCAAGATAAACTTGAAGATGATTATAAAATTACAATAGATGTTATGGATATTTCTAAAATTAGAATGTAGGTGCCTGTGTATAGGGGCTGCGTGCCTGTGGTCAATCCCCCAAAAAAAACAGACACTTATAAATTCGACATTAAGATGCAATATGCCCCCTGAATTCTACAGGGGGCATATTGTTTCATTTTTTCTGGAACCGATGATGATAGAAATCAATCTATTTTTTAATAGATGTAAACGCTTCCTTTATTGTATTGAACGGAGAAAGATGAAAGATCTCTGTTTTAAAGTGAGAGAAGAATCCCTCTATACAGGCATGATCTCAGCATTTCCCTTTCCTTGACATACTTGGAGTGATACCGTACGGTTTACGTAATGGGTGATATTTATTGGAACGGGTACTGCATCCCTTGATCACGGTGTAGAAGGATGTTTGAAGCCGTTTCTCTTTTTTTGATCGCCATTTTGAATGTTTTTTCTACAAGTTCCATATCATTTCTTAGACTAACCTGATAAGTCATGATTTCATGATTAAAAAGATCCATAATGGCCGATCAATCGATTGGTTGATGATGGACTTTGAACTCGGTGATATCCGTAACCCATTTTTCATTTGGTTTCTCTGTGTGAAACTCACGATTGAACGTATTTTCATATTTAAATCCAGCTGACTTCTCACGGTAATTTTTATACGATTTTTTGCGACGAATCACAGCCTGTAAACCTAGCTTTTTCATGATTCGATGGACTTTTTTATGGTTGACGATCGGATCATATTCTCTACGTCATGTAGTAGTAATCCTTCTTACTCCATCAATCCCCTTCATTTGATGAAAAACATAGGAGATGAGTGTTTCCCGTTCTGCATCTGGGTTCTTTTCGTTTCCCGTATGGATCATAGCCGCTTCGAGATACTTCTCATGCACGGCATAACACGGTGACAGGAGACGGATGACGTAACTCGTCGATAGCTTGGTATTTTTCCCTCCCTCCTTTCGGTGCAAAATCTCTAAGTATTTTTTTATGGCTTCTCCCTCGATTTTGAACTCTTCTAACCTTTTTTCAGTAGATGATGTGCATGTTCTTACTGGTTTTGTTCATGAACGATCCAACGCTGCTTCGCCCTATTGTTTATATTTCTTAATCCATTGCAATGACGAATGCCTAATTCCTCCGCCACTATAACGACCGGTTCCTCGTCCCTCTAACACTCGTCAAATGACTTCTAGTTTCATCGCTTTACTATCATCTCTGATGTTTTTCTGATGATGACATTCTATTTCCCCCTCAATCCATCATTCTAGCTGTCGAGATAGCATCGTGTCCATTTGTATTTTGCAATAAACACCATTATAATGGATACATCACACTGTCACGCCCCGAAGTTTGTCGAACATAGAAACAGAGAGCCAAAGGACTCTATGTATTTCTAAATTTCGCAACCTTCGCGGTGTGACATCCAATATGTAGCTTGTATAACGAAATATACGCTACACTCTTTCACCGATGAATATGAAATTGGTCTGTTTTTATTTGTTCAAGCTCCCAGTTTTCGTTGGAAATATAAATAACACCGTCTTCTTCAGCTACTGCCCTCCCTTTAATCTCTTTTTGTTTTCCTTTTGGATCATATACGATAATAGCTTCAGTTTGAATCTCGCTAATTGAAGTGATGGTCCGAATCACTTTAGCAGAAGCAATAGAGATTCTCGGGGTGCCCACATACGCAAGTAATGTGCATAAAAGGATAAATGCGATAAAGCCGTTACGACTTTTAGGATTAATAATTCCTTGCGACAGTTCTTGAATAATAAAATCGAGCCCGCTCTTGTCTTTTGGCTTTTTTGGAGGATTCACAAGCCTATCTTCAAATCGGACAGCAATGAGATGACTAATTAAAAAGGATGGCAAAATCAAAAGGCATAATAAACGTATATCTAGTGTAAGATGATCGGTAGCACTTGCATTTTTTACAAACAGGGTCCAAAGAATGAAAGAAAAAGGCATAAAAAATATAAAATTCCATCTGTTACTATAAGGGATCAAGCAAAATAATAGACCGAAAATGAAAAATGCGGAATTTACTAAAATAATTATCCAACTCTCATTTGGCGTTATTTGAAAAAAAACGACAATAAAAATAAACAAAATGACTCCAGAAAAACCTCCCGCTATTGATTTAAGGGGGGTCCTACTTCCGATTATTGGAAACAAAATCATTAATGAAAGAATGATTGGAAAAATCCAAACAATTAAAAAATACAAATTGTTTTTTAAATTTATATTCTGATAAAAAAACATGGTCATGAGTACATGGAACACCGTTAATATCAATAACACAACAAATGTATTTAGCAATTTTTTCTCCATCGCAAATTTTAGAGCATACATAATGAGACTGATAGATAAAGCAAGTATAAACCATGTAAATGCTAGAGTTTTTTGATGAAAAGGAATGATTCGTGTCAACACTTCCAAATTTGAAAAAGAACTGTCAAATTCTCCACCAAAATAATATCCGTAAAGAAATGAATAGGTCGCCAAATAAGATAAAGAAGAAACGACAGCCACAATCAAAGTAATAAGAGTTAGTTTGCGATATATTTTGTGCAGTTTCGTTATGACTATTTCCACAATCTCACTAGCCGATTTCTCCATTTTATCCATGACAATGTCTCCCCTTTATATGAATGATAATCAAAAACTTCAATAAAAACTTTTTTTTATGGATAGATTTTCTGTATATGCAGCCAAAGTTAGACTAGGGGGAATGATTCCAAAAAGCATTACAGAAATAATCAAGATGATTTTATACCTTCTAATCATTCCTACTTCACTTTCCTACATAATTAGCTTCAATAACCATAAATTCTAAAAGCCCATTTACTCCTAAGCGGACTTTGTAATTTCCTACATTTACAAATTCGCCATTCCTCGGAAAGTACTCCCCATTTTTTCGGCAGCTCTAGCTTCTTGTACTTTCTCATTGATCTTTTGCTCTAAATTAGCAAGCTCTGGAGCAGAAAGTTTCATCCATTCCATTGCTAAATATTGAGCAGCACCAGAGCGAAAATCATATCTAATTACAAACGTTTTTCCATTTTGATCGTAATACATCAACTCGTTGTGACCGCTAAATAAAACGGAACAGAATTCGATTGATTAAATTGAACAGTTTTTAACCAGTTAGAAGCGTGCACTTTACATGGAGTGGCGTACATGATAGCCTCGTTTCATGCGGCTGATTCTTGTTGTTGCTCGCTTTTTAGGAAATATCTTGTACGCAGAGGCTCCATGTCAAGTGACAGGGATTACGCTGGAATTTCCAGAAAAGTGTTCACTCTTATTTAGCGAAAACTGTTCAATTTTTCTCGTCGGTTACACCCGTAGGGCATTTGACTTTTAATCGGCTTATAATTAGGATTCTTTAAATATAAAGAAGCATCGATTTGGTCATAGAATTTTAAGTTAGTATTCTTAACCACGGTTAACCCTTCTGTCAACATCCTCATCATCAATGGACTTTTTTCTACATAGTCGGCTACTTCGATATTTTCCTCAAATAAGCCTGGATTTTCTTGAATGATCGTTTCTACTTTGTTAGCAGGCGTTGGATCATTCGGGATCGGCGCTGGCTCAAAGTTAGGGTCCATGTTCAGCGCCCGATATAAAAAAGAGGCATATTGAGCACGCGTTACTTTTTCTTCCGGCTTGAAGTATCCTCCTGAACCGAATGTGATGCCGTTGCTGTATAGCGCGCGAACATACTCTTTCGCCCAATGACGATCCGTGTCAGGTACTCGGTTGGCCGAAACTTGCCGTCCGTTCCGTCGAAGATATTGGCTTGCTGTACTTTTCTGATAGCATCAGCATAGACGTAGTCGCTTGGAACATCTTTAAACTTCTCGGCCGGCTCAACCACAGGCAAGTCAAGCGAGCGGGCCAGCAACACCGCCACATGGTCGCGGCGAATCGCGTTATTCGGTTTAAATGTCCCGTCTTCGTATCCCTTGACCACTCCTTGTTCTTTCATCTTCATGATCTCGTTGTATGCCCAGAATGATGGGCTTACGTCGGAAAAATCCTTCTTGATTTCTGCGGCTTGGGCGGAAGGATGGCCAGACGAAAAAAACAACCCGATCCATACCAACGCTCCCATTCCTACGATACTTCGAAAACGTTTCATGGCTTCATCCCTACCTATCTCATATTCTCTTCCATCCTTATTTTAACATGCGCGGAAATGTATGAAACGAAAAGGACACCTTTTTAAAACAAAAAAGCTCCGCAGTCATTCCCTGCGAGGAGACTTTCGGCATTACACTTCGAAAGGGGCGGGTACGGATCCCTAATGAAGAAAAAGAAACAGAGAGCCATCAGACTCTCTGTTTCTATGTTCGACAAACTTCGGGGCGTGACAGTGGATCGAGCCTTCAAAAGTAGACATGTATAAATTCGGGAAAAAATGTTTATACAGAGAATAAACATCCATGAGTAAATTTTACTCCCCACCCATGCATGAAAATCAAGCCTTCCTTCCCATAATGAATATTAACGCAAACCGTTTTGAAAGACGTTCTTTTTTATGGTGATTCGACCCTGTAGAATAAACTGTTTGAGTCCATTTGGTGCTCCACCCATTGTGAGCCCTTTTCCTATGGAAAAGGTGACTACGAACAGAAAAATGCCTAACACACAAATGGACTCTCTGTTTGCGAATTCATCCATGAAAGGAGTAAGGATGATGGATGTTCTTTATCATCGTTGCGCGGG
>NZ_NASY01000041.1:0-189981 GCF_002075365.1 Anoxybacillus sp. UARK-01
GTATGTAGCTAGTCGTGGTAAGAAATTTTCCCGAATCAGCTCTAAAGGTTTTTTCCATTTCCTGCATTCTTGGCGCTTTTCCTTACGAATCTTTGTCTCTGGTTCCTTTTCTATTTCCTCTGTTAGCGTTTCAACTTTTTCTTCTATCTCCTTAGCGACTGTCTCTAAATGATGTTCGGTGATCTCTTCACGTTGTTCGGTTTCCTTTTCTCCCGTTCCAGCTTCTAATGGTGTCAATTCATGAATGTACTCAAGTGTTTCTTGAATTTTTTCTTTTAATGTTGCTTCCCATTTCTCTGTTGATTTTTTCCACACGAAAGAATACTTATTGGCGTTGGCTTCCATCTTGGTGCCATCCAAAAAGTAGTTTTCCATTGTGATGTACTTTTCTTCAATCAATTTTAGAATCATGGCTTCAAATAACTCATCCATCAAGGCTTTCATCCGTTCTCCGCGGAACTCATTGATCGTGCGGAAATCTGGTTGTTGCATCGCAGCTAACCATATGGCAGGAAGATTTTCTTTTATTAGTTTTTCGATTCCACGGCAGGAATAAACCTTTTGGGAATAACTATACAGAATGATTTTAAGCATCATTTTGGGATGATAGGAACTTCTGCCACCACCTTTATAATGAGAAAACAATAGCTCATCTGGTACAGATTCCACCATTTCGTCCACTACTCGTGCGACGTGATGTTCTGGTATAAGGGCTTCAATATCAAAAATCACTTGAGTTTGACGATTGTCATAGGGTTTAAAAGTAGGGGCTAATGGTCTTTTAGAGGGCTTTTTTTCCTCTGTCTCTGGAAAAAGTGTCATTTGCGTGTTATAATTTTCAGTAGTAATCATTTGATTGCTCATAAAAATCGTCCTTTCTGGAATGTTGTGGTGGTACCTTCATTTTACAGGATAGGACGATTTTTTTGTGTACTTTTTTAAAAAATGAAAAAAATGAGAGGGGCTTCAAAAAGTCAGTTACCCTGACTTTTTGGACAGCCCCTTTTCATTTTGCGTCATAAAGTCTAAGTAGTTGTCATATTGTGGAATGGGAACGAACGCACTTTTTACATTATGTCTAATGAATGCGTCAACGAACTAAGCGATAATGGAAATGAATGACGAGTGTTGATGATCCGCTCTTTTATTTAAGGAAGCAGGAAGTCCAGCCGCTAAGCGACCGCAACGAATCTTTTGGTTCATCAACGCGGCGATCAATGAATATTTCGCACCATCAATCAATAGGAGGGAACGCCATGGCTTTGGTTAGAAACGAAACCGCTGTTTTAAAAAATTTCATTAATGGAAAGTGGGTAGATTCGAGCGGAGCGGAAACGCTGGAAGTACCGAATCCGGCGACAGGGGAAGTGCTGGCTAGAGTTCCGATTTCTACAAAAGAAGATGTGGAGCGTGCCGTACAAGCGGCGAAAAAGGCGTTTGCTTCATGGAAGAACACTCCTGTTCCAAAACGGGCGCGCATCATGTTTAAGTTCCACCATTTGTTGACGGAGCATCATGAAGAATTGGCAAGGCTGATCGTGCAAGAGAACGGAAAAGCATATAAAGAAGCGTATGGCGAGGTTCAACGCGGAATTGAATGCGTCGAGTTTGCAGCGGGGGCTCCGACTTTAATGATGGGCGAGACGCTTGCAGAAATTGCGGAAGACATTGATTCGGAAATGCTTCGCTATCCGTTAGGAGTTGTCGGGGGAATTACACCGTTCAATTTTCCGATGATGGTACCGCTTTGGATGTTTCCATTGGCGATTGCCTGCGGAAATACATTTGTGCTAAAGCCTTCCGAGCGCACGCCCATTTTAGCGAATAAATTAGCCGAGTTATTTACGCAAGCCGGTGCGCCGGAAGGGGTTTTAAATATTGTGCACGGCGCCCACGATGTGGTCAACGCGCTGATTGCCCATGAAGATATTCGGGCTATTTCCTTTGTCGGTTCCCAGCCTGTAGCCAAATATGTGTATGAGCAAGCGGCTGCAAGAGGCAAACGCGTACAGGCTCTTTCCGGGGCGAAAAACCACCATATTGTGATGCCCGATGCCAATGTTGAGCTTGCTGCGCAGCATATCATCAACTCCGCTTTCGGAAGTGCAGGCCAGCGCTGCATGGCGTGCAGTGCCGTCGTTGTTGTAGGAGATAATGAACAGTTTGTCCAAACGTTAAAAAAGCAAGCGGATGAACTGGTGATCGGCAATGGAATGGATGAGGACGTATTGCTGACCCCGGTCATTCGCCAATCACATCGGGAGAAAGTGCTTGGTTACATCGAAAAAGGAGTGGAAGAAGGCGCTGTGCTGATTCGCGACGGACGAAAAGAAATGGCGGAGCTTTCGGAAGGGAATTTCCTCGGGCCAACGATTTTTGATCATGTAACACCAACAATGACAATTGCCAAAGAAGAAATTTTTGCCCCTGTCCTTAGCTTGCTTCGCGCGGCTGATTTAGATGAAGCGCTTGAATATATCCGCCAATCCCGCTATGGAAATGGAGCGACCATTTATACAAAGGATGCAAAAGCCGTCCGTCAATTTCGCGAAGAAGCAGATGCCGGAATGTTAGGAATTAATGTCGGTGTGCCAGCGACGATGGCCTTTTTCCCATTTTCAGGATGGAAGGATTCATTTTATGGCGATCTTCATGTCAATGGAAAAGATGGCGTGAATTTCTATACACGAAAAAAAATGATTACCTCCCGATTTGATTTTTAATTTTCACAGAAGGAAGGGAACAGAATGGTTCAAACAGATCAAAGTCAACATTTATTGGAAAAAGATGGTCGATATATATGGCATGCCATGAAGCCGTACAATCCTAAATCAACATTGATTGTCGAGGAAGCAAAGGGATGCTGGGTAACCGATCATACCGGAAAAAAATATTTAGATGCCATGGCTGGGCTTTGGTGCGTCAATGTCGGTTACGGTCGCGAGGAGTTAGCAGAGGCCGCTTATGAGCAGCTAAAGAAGCTTGCTTATTTTCCGCTGACGCAAAGCCATGCACCGGCAGTTGAACTGGGAGAGAAATTGAACGAGCTGCTAGGAGACGAATATGTCATTTTCTTCTCTAACAGCGGCTCCGAGGCTAATGAAACCGCCTTTAAAATGGCCCGGCAATATCATCAGCAAAAAGGAGAGCATAGCCGCTATAAAATTATTTCCCGTTATCGGGCGTATCATGGAAACTCGATGGGAGCACTCGCGGCTACTGGACAGGCGCAGCGCAAATATAAATACGAACCTTTGGCACCGGGCTTTATTCATGTCGCTCCTCCCGATTGCTACCGCGATAACGAGACAGCGGAAAATCCGCGCAATTTAAAATCCGTTCAAGCGATTGATCAAGTGATGACATGGGAATTAAGTGAAACCATCGCCGCGGTCATCATGGAACCGATGATCACAGGCGGGGGAGTGCTCATTCCGCCGGATGGCTATATGAAAGCGGTGAAGGAAGTGTGTGAAAAGCACGGAGCTTTGCTGATTGTCGATGAAGTGATATGCGGGTTCGGCCGAACAGGCAAACCGTTTGGCTTTATGCATGATGGAGTGAAACCGGATATCATCACCATGGCGAAAGGAATTACAAGCGCTTACTTGCCGCTATCGGCCACTGCAGTCCGCAAAGAAATTTATGAGGCATTCAAAGGGGAAGAGGAATATGATTATTTCCGTCATATAAATACGTTTGGCGGAAATCCGGCCGCATGCGCCCTTGCCTTAAAAAATTTAGAAATTATGGAAAAAGAGCGTTTGTTTGACCGGTCCCGCGAAGCTGGCGAACAGCTGTTGAATGAGTTGAAGCATAAACTGCAAAACCATCCTTATGTCGGCGACGTTCGCGGCAGGGGCTTGCTGATTGGGATCGAGCTGGTGAAAGATAAAGCTACAAAAGAGCCGCTGGATGTGTCGCTTGTCAATCAAGCCATCAATATTTGCAAAAACAACGGCTTGTTGATTGGCAAAAACGGTGTGACGGTAGCTGGCTTTAATAATGTGTTAACATTGTCGCCTCCTTTGACGATTGAAAGCGAGGATGCTGCCTTTTTAGTGCAAACATTGACGGGAGCGCTTGAAGAAATAAAGTAGTATATTTATATGATTCATTGTGTATCCACACAGGGCTCATTCATATGAACGGGCCCTATGTTTTTTGTTGATCACCGATATGGTTACCGTGAGCCGGGTAGTGGATGAATGTGGATCATGATGATACTCGATTAATTAACCATGTGATATTGCAAAAAGACAGATGATTTAGACTGGTATAGAAAACTATGGATTGAAAGACATTGCTATAAGGTGACGATACCGTTATTGGTTTGGATAGGTTCATGCTATGAATATTATGGAGTGTTATCATGAAGGAAAAATAGTGATCGCGATGACTAATCGCTTTGATATATTGAAATGGCAAAACGATTGCTTAGCAGTTCGAACGAGAAAAGTGGAGTTAGGCATCGATCGCCAAAGGAAAAGGATGAACGTGTCCTCTTTATAGAATAGAGGCCACGCTCTGTTGTTTATATTCTTCGTTCCAACTGCCGATCCGTCTCTGCCAGTACATCGCCGATTTTTCGATTTTGGATGACAAGATCGGCCCATTCGTCCAGTTCGGTCGGCTCTAGGTTGACGATGACGAGTTGGGCGCCGTTTCGTTTGGCGATGAGCGGCAACTGATTAGCGGGCGATACTTGCAAGGAAGAACCGAGCACGATGAACAGTTTGGCTTGCTCGGCGGCGCGCCATGCTTGTTCTACCGCTTCCGCCGGCAGCGCTTCGCCAAACAGAACGACGGAGGGGCGCAAAAAGCCGCCGCATGTGCAGTAAAAGGTATCATCAAGATAAGCCTCGCTTTCATCAGACTGATTACAGCGCGCACAACGGACCGTCCGAAGTGAACCGTGAAGTTCGATGACCTTTCGGCTGCCGGCCTGCTGATGAAATCCGTCGACATTTTGGGTGATGACAGTTTGAATAAGCCCACGTGCTTCCCAGTCAGCGAGAATACGATGACCAGCATGGGGTTGACATTGCCGGAGTGTGCGAATGCGGTATTGATAAAAGGAGATAAAGTCCTCTCGGTGATATTGAAGCGCATGCGTACTTGCTAAGCGCTGTGGATCCTTTTGTTGCCATAATCCTGTCTGTACGGAGCGGAAATCGGGCAATCCGCTTTCTGTTGACATTCCTGCCCCGGTCAATATGACTGTATGCTTTGAATCAAGCATTAGCTTTGCTAAAAGCATCTATTTCACCTTCTTGTGAAAACGTATTATTCGTATATGCCGTTTGTGTACATTTCTGTTAAATGATAAACGGCATCTTCCAATGAAAAAGGAACCTCTTGTTCGGTTAATTCCCACATATACATTTCGTTAGCGTAAAACCAACCTCGTGCGACCAAACTTGGCTGCAAATGTGATTTTGCTAGTCCGTTTGCCTGCGAATAGGCAACATCCTGTGCGATGCGGGTGATAAATTGTTCGCGGATTGCTTTCCATTTTTTCGCGACTAAATCGGAAATGCCGATCGCTTCTTTCATTAGCTGAAGCAGCCGCTGCTCCTGGATGGCCAATTGTAAAAAAAGGCGGACTTGATGCTCAATGAGATGGCGGGCTTCTTCTTTTGTTCGGGGAGCAAACGGGATTTCCGCTACTTCGTAAAATTTTCTCATCGTTTTTTCCATCATTTCAACAAAAATGTCATCCTTGTTTTTAAAATACACATACGCTGTTCCATAGCCCACATTTGCTTTTTGGATAATTTGCGAAATGGTGGTTTTCTGAAATCCGTTTTCTAAAAATACGTCGTAGGATGCAGCGATAATTTTTTGTCTTGTTTCCATTGCTTGAAGCTGTCTTGAAGAAAGCTTTTTCATCGCTTATCTTCCTTTCTGTATGTTGGTGATAATCTGTCATTGACATTGTGTCAACTTACCTATATATTTTAACTAAAAATATAGAAAATTCAAACACAACAAACAAGGCGGTGGGAAAATGTATTCACGAGAGGAAGCACGCCAGCTTGATCGACTAGATAAGTTGGCATCGTATCGAAAGGAATTTTATCTTCAGGAAGGCACGATCTATTTGGATGGCAATTCACTTGGCTTGCTTTCACAACGCGCGGAACGGTCATTGCTGGAAATTCTAGATTCATGGAAATCATACGGCATTGACGGGTGGACAAACGGACACCATCCATGGTTTTATTTATCAGAAGCATTGGGAGAGCGCATGGCTTATCTTGTTGGCTGCAAACCGGAGGAAGTGGTGGTTACAGGTTCCACGACGGTTAACCTTCATCAGCTTGTGGCTACATTTTATCAACCGACAGCTGCAAGAACGAAAATTTTAGCCGATGAACTGACGTTTCCATCGGATATTTATGCATTAAAGAGCCAACTTAAGCTAAAAGGATACGACCCGAAGGAGCATCTCGTGCTCGTCAAAAGCAGGGATGGAAAAACCATCGAGGAGGCCGATTTGATTGAAGCGATGACAGAGGAGATTGCTCTCATTGTGCTGCCAAGTGTTCTTTATCGCAGCGGCCAGCTTTTTGACATGAAAACGCTCACAGAAGAAGCGCATAAACGTGGAATTATGATCGGATTTGATTTATGTCATTCCGTCGGCGCCATTCCGCATCAGCTCCATGACTGGGGAGTTGACTTTGCTTTTTGGTGCAATTACAAATATTTGAACGGCGGCCCAGGATGTGTGGCGGCTCTGTATGTTCACGAAAGGCATTTTGGGAGAGAGCCTGGATTAAGCGGCTGGTTTAGCTCAAAGAAAAACAAGCAGTTTGATATGGAGCCGGATCTGACTCCTGAAGAGCATGCTGGCGCTTTTCAAATCGGCACACCGCATATTTTAAGCACTGCTCCTCTGATTGGCTCTCTTTCTCTATTTTGCGAGGTCGGGATGGAGAATATTCGCCAAAAATCATTGCGTCTCACCGAGTATATGATGGCGCTGATCGAGCGTGAATTGGCAAACTACGAATTTATGATAGGGAATCCAAGAGAAGATAAGCGCAGAGGAGGACATGTTTATTTAGAGCATCCAGAAGCGGCGAGAATTTGCCAAGCGTTGAAGGCAGAAGGGGTCATTCCTGATTTTCGTAAGCCGAATGGGATTCGTTTGGCTCCGGTCGCATTATACAACACGTATGAAGATGTTTGGCAAGCAGTTCATATTTTAAAGGAGATTATGGAGAAAGAAAAGCATAAAAAATTTCCGAACGAACGGGGAGTGGTGGCATGACAAAAAAAACCTCCTCTTCATGGATCGATATTTCACAGCCGCTTTCTCATTCGATTGCTCATTGGCCGGGGGACACACCATTTGCGTATGAGGTATCTTTTACAAAAGAACAAACGGGTTCAGTCAATATCGGAAAAATGACAACAAGCGTCCATATTGGCACACATGTCGATGCACCGTTTCATTTTGACGATCATGGTCAAAAAATAATCGATTTGGCGATCGATGTTTTTATTGGACCGGCGCGTGTGATTGATGTATCACCATTCTCCATTATTAATAGTGCTGTGCTGCAATCCTTCGATCTTTCCGGCGTTCAGCGTCTATTATTAAAAACGAATGTTCCGAACCAGCCAGAGCGGTTTCCTGAGTCGATTCCGCTGCTTGATCCAGATTTAGGCCCGTTTTTCAAAGAGAAAGGGATTGTGTTGCTTGGAGTGGATGTTCCGTCAGTCGATCCGCTTGACAGCAAAGATCTTAAGACGCACCATTCATTTGCCAAAAACGGTGTGCATATTTTAGAAAATGTAATGCTTGACCATGTCGAATGCGGCGACTATGAGCTTATCGCACTGCCGCTTCCGTTAAAGGATGCTGACGGAAGCCCGGTGCGCGCAGTTATTAAGCCGATGGCAACATAGATAAGAAGGGGGTTCTATCATGCACAGTTCATCAGAAAGAAATCAAAAGCTAGCGGCGGAAAAAGGCATTCATACGGATTTTTTAAATAAAATGACCTATGGTGATTATTTGCAGTTGAATGCGCTTCTATCAAGCCAAAAGCGTCTGTCCGATCACCATGATGAAATGTTATTTATTATCATTCACCAAGTGAGTGAATTATGGATGAAACTGATTCTTCACGAACTAAAAGCAGCGATTCAAGCCATTGAACGGAATGAAATGGATCCAGCCTTTAAAATGCTGGCGAGAGTGTCGAAAATTCAGTCGCAAATCATTCATGCCTGGGACGTACTGGCGACATTGACTCCATCCGAATATATGGAGTTTCGCGATCAATTAGGACAGGCGTCCGGCTTTCAGTCTTACCAATATCGCATGATTGAGTTCGCTCTTGGTTACAAAACGGACTATATTTTAAAAATTTACGAGAAGGATCCAGTTTTGTATGAGGAGCTAAAAGAAGCGCTATATGCTCCAAGCATCTACGATGTCGCCTTAAAGGCGCTGGCCCGCGCTGGATTTGCGATTAATCCATCCCTTTTGGACCGGGATTATTCAGAGCCGTATCAAGAAGATTCGACGGTGGAAGCCGCTTGGTTAGATGTATATAAAAAGGTGGACCAATATTGGGAATTATATCAGCTGGCTGAAAAGCTCGTTGATATTGAAGATTGGCTTCAGCAATGGCGGTTCCGGCATATGAAAACAGTGGAACGCATTATCGGGCACAAAATAGGGACAGGAGGTTCATCGGGTGTCACGTATTTAAAGAAAGTGCTTGATCATCGCTTCTTCCCTGAATTATGGAATATTCGCACAAAATTATAAGCAGGGGGAGCGATTAGAAAAGGAGTGGGGAATGTGGATTTGACGTTGATCCTATCTTTTTTAGGATTCGCCGTTTTATTGACGCTTATGCCGGGACCGGATATTTTATTTGTGATCGCTCAAAGCCTTTCACAAAATAAGAAAGCGGGAATAGCCACAGCGTTTGGTCTATGCTCAGGACTCATTGTCCATATAACAGCCGCTACGCTTGGCGTTTCGGCATTGATTTATCAATCAGCTCTAGCATTCGCTGTTGTAAAATATGCCGGTGCTGCTTATTTGCTCTATTTGGCGTGGCAGGCGTGGCTCGAAAAGCAAGAAGGCTTTCATTTAGATAACCAGCAATCTTTAGAATACAAAGCTCTATACAAAAAGGGCATTTTGATGAATTTATTAAACCCGAAGGTCTCGCTATTCTTTTTAGCGCTGTTGCCACAGTTCGTCAATAAATCGATAGGGCATGCAGCGCTGCAAATGTTCATCTTGGGGCTGATCTTTCTGATCCAAGCTCTTGTTATTTTTGTCGCTGTCAGTGCGGGGGCTGAAAAACTGCGGCATGTGTTGCTTGCCCATTCATCGGTCGCCAAGCGAATCAATCGAGTCAAGGCGGTATTATTGGGGTCTATTGGAATACAAATCGCATTTAGCAAACATAATTAATATTATGTTAACTATTAAAATGGCATTTGCTTCAGAGTTTTAGAGGAGGGGGGATCACTGCTTTTTCCTGTGTCACTGAACTCGCTCGATCGTTTATGAACGTCTTGGTTTCATTTCATTTGTGCCTGCATTCAGTTGCGTTTCTTATCCGCCAAGCGTTTTTGAAACTTCGGATGATAGCTAAAGTCAAAATGGGTTTTGGCTATCTGCTTAGGAGCATAGACGCCTATGCTCCTTTTACTTCGATATAAAAAGCGGATAAAAATTTCTTTACGTTAATCCGGCATTTCGTTGTTTTTTTACCGGCTTCCAGCTCCTTCATGCGAAGGCGAATTTGCTTGAAATCAAATAAACGCGGCGCAAAATGCTCGAAGGTAGGGTTTGTATAGTCGGTTAATCCGAGTGAGGATAAATGGGTAAAAGCTTGAAAAATCATTCGGCGAACCCGTTGCTCCATCGCTTTAATTTCTTTTTGAAGGGATGGCTCCTCTTCTGAGCCGTGCAGCCGCTTGATAATTTGCCGATATAGCTCTTTTAACGGTGGCAAATCATGCATAGTCGCTCCTTTATGTTCCGCTTCAGCAAACCATTGCATAATGTGCAGCAAATCGGCTGCGCCCGATTCGCCAGCAATTCCTAATGTTAAAAGGAGTTGTTCAATTTTTTGCTCCAAGCTCACTTTTTCATAATGAGCCGTATGCTGCGGCGGAGAAGGATACATGTCATGTTTTTTGCTTTGATCCAAAGTGTGCAATAAACGGCGGATCGAATTCAGGGAAGAAACAGCCGCCATATAGTCGGCTACGCGTCTGAGAACCGAAATGACCTCATATCGATTAATCGGCTTGTGGATGTACGTATCAATTCCGCAAAGATAAGCCTGTCCGATCATTTCTTTATGTTCTACTTGTGAAATCATAATAAAAGGACCGGTAAATCCTTGCGCTTTTAATTTTTTGATGGTTTGTATCCCATCTAAGCCCGGCATCAAAAGATCAATCAAAATAACATCGACGGCATAGAGCTGATCGATTGATACATGCAAGCCATCCTCCGCTTGACCTACCACTTCGCCAAGTCCGCTTTCTACAATTATTTTTTCTAGCATTTTTCGGACAACAGCATCATCTTCAATAAGAAAAAAACGAAGGGACATCACACGGCTTCCTCCTTTCGCAGCAGCTGACTGCCTGGAATTCTGACTTGAAATTGTGTTCGGTTGTGCTCGTCAAATGCCAGTTGTATGTGCCCCTTAAAGCTATGAACAATTTCTTGCGCGTGGGTCAATCCAATCCCGTTGGAAGGGTTGCCATTTTCATCATATTTTGTCGTAAATCCCGGCTGAAAAATCCAATCCCGATCCTCATCGGGAATTCCAGGACCTGAGTCAGTTACGCGAAACACCAGTTCATTGTGCTCAAATTGCACATGAAGAGAGACCCATCCGGAATCTGGCACCGCCTCGACGGCATTGGCGACTAAATTGTTTAGGACAGAAAGAAGGGCGTATACATGATAGGTCGGTAAATCGATGTCACATGCTTCATGAAAATGAATCGATTTGCCGAGAAGTTCTGCGTATTTTTGGTTAGTGCGAATGACCATGCGGCAAAGCTCCTTGATCGGCAAATTCAATTCTGCTTGTTCTTGGCTAATCAGATCAGACAATCCGGCCAAAATTCGCTGCGAGTCCTTTTTAACTTCGTGAATATGTTCAGCGATATACAGGGCGGTGCCTAGCTCGGCCTGTTTAGACTCCATCAACTGTGTATACAGCTCATAACTTTTGTGCGTAATCTCCTCTAAATGGCTCATCGATTTTCGCAGATAGAATGCTTCTTCATAAAGGCTTGTATTAATCATGACAAGGCGTTCCAGCTCTTGTCTTCGCGCTTCTCCTAAAGCCCGCATATGCTGAATGGTTAAAATGTTATATAGTCCTATTACGCAGAAGCTTCGCAAAATTGCAAACAAAAGCAGCATAAAAACGGTTTCGTGTGCGATGGTGAAAGACTCACCAAGCAGCTGACGAATGAACAGTTCTACGATATTAGCTGTAAAATCAATCGCTGCCCCAAGCACTCCGACGTGGATAGGGTGGTCCAGATGCTGGCGGAATTTTGTCATATATACAAGCCAAGCAAAGAAAATGTAATAAATGCCTGCAGGCAAATGAATCAATAAGCTATCAGCCAATGGCTGCTGTTTGGTTAACCAATCAATCATTACGCGAAAGGCGGTGACAAACACCCCAACACAAAAGCCAGTCAGACATAGAGGAATCGTACGAAGCCAAACAAGTCCAAAGAAAAAAGCGACACTTCCTAAAGAAAATCGGAAAGAACTGGAAAATGGATTTACTTTCATCTCTCCAAGAAAAGCTGTAGCAGAGATGAGAAGCAATAAGGTTAAAATTCGTTCACGCATCATGTTCCCCTCTGTCTATCAGGAAATCTTCTCCCATTCTATCATATTATTATACAATAAAAGGGTATTAAGAAAATGTATGGATTTCTTATCATTATATTTTATATAAAACTAAATGGATTTTCCAATCTGTTTCATAGGATGAAGAATCGTCTTTTTTATGCTCAGCATTTCGAGTGACAGAAAACGTTTCCGATGGGAGAAGAGTGGAGAAGTCGGCCGTATAAATTTAAAGATTGAACGAACGATGTCTGTGAATCTATGGTTGAAGGGCATGCCTATAGCATGCCCGGTAGGCAAGCAAACCCGCTTGTTTACTTCAGCAAAAAAGCAAGGAATCCAGTACTGTTCATTGAGTTTTACTGGATGATCAGCACTCCTGATTCTTCATCCTTTCTTTTATTTATCGGTGCTTATATTCAAGCTTTCGCGAAAGCAGTGATAATGAATAATTCACGACAAAATACATGATGGCGACGAGCAAGAAGATCGGAATGACATAATTGACATTTCTTCCGTTAATGATTTGAGCATGATTCATTAATTCAGGAAGGGCAATCACAACAGCTAGCGATGTATCCTTCAATAAAGAAATAAATTGTCCGACAATGGGCGGCACCATGCGTCTTAACGCTTGGGGAAGGACAATATGCCATAGCGTTTGCAAATACGTCAGCCCTGATGATCTCGCTGCCTCAATTTGCCCTTTTTCAATGGAATTTAATCCGCTTCTCACAATTTCTGATAGCATAGCTGATTCGAAGATAACAAGCGCCAAAATCGCGGCATAAAGCTTATCGAGCTTAAAGCCGATCTCAGGAAGAGCGAAATAAGTAAAGAAAATAATCAATAATAACGGCAAGTTGCGGATGACTTCAACTAGGATTGCGAGAATGTGGGAAACGACAGGAATCTGCCCATAACGCAATACCCCAACGATAATGCCGATCGCAAAGCTAAGCGCAATAGAAATAAAAGCTACTTCAAGCGTGACGGCAAATCCTTCAAGTAAAAATTTAAAATGAACTGGAGAATAGGCGCCGATAAAGTCCATTTCTCACCCCACCTTTTTCTATCATCTTATCGACTTCTTGCTAAGCGGCGTTCGAGCGCGCCAACGCCTAAGCTAAGCGGAATGGTTAACACTAGATAAAACATGGCAACAAAAATATAGACGTCAAAAGTGACAAACGTTTCGGAGGAAATTAAATCACCAAAATACATCAGATCTAATCCTGCAATAACGCCTAGAACAGAAGAGTTTTTAACGAGATTGATAAATTGGTTGCCCATAGGCGGTATGACAATTTTAATAGCTTGAGGCAAAATCACATGCCACATGGCTTGCAAATAAGTTAATCCCGATGATCGTGCGGCTTCCATCTGTCCTTTTGGCACAGAAAGAATCCCGGCACGGATGACTTCGGCGATAAAGGCAGCTGTGTAAACGGTTAATCCCAATGTTCCGGCGGTGAAGGAGTCCAAACGAATGCCAAGAGCCGGCAACCCGACGAAAAATACAAATACAATTAAAATGAGCGGGATATTGCGAATAAATTCAACATATGCCGCTCCAATCCAATTCAATGGACGCACCGGCGCAATGCGAAAGATGGCCATCACCGTTCCAATAAGTAAACTGCCGATTAGGGCAAGAACACTGGATTTTATCGTATGAAGAAAACCTTGCATATACAGATCCCAATGTTCGATTAAAATTGAATAATCAGGCATGATTGCACCTCCTCGTTATGCTTGATACAAGGTTGTTTTTGATATGCGAATAGATGGCAAGCTAGGCTTTTGTCGCACAACTTGCGTGGCAGAAGGAGAGTTTGTGGCTTACCTCTGGTTGTTGTCTTCATTCGCTCCGTTTCCCAATGGTCTTTCTATAGAATAGCAGATGAGCGGAATATGCCCGCTCATCCGTTCAAATGGCTATTATTGCTTTGGCTTTTCTCCAATCCATTTTTCATAGATTTTATCGTATTCGCCATTCTCCTTAATTTCGCGCAAATATTCGTTAATGAGATCGACAAACTCTTTGTCTCCTTTGCGCACAGCAATTCCGTAAGGCTCTTCAGAAAATGTCTCATCCACAACCCGGAAATTCGGATCCTGTTTCGCCATGCCAAAAAGCAATGCATTATCGGTGGTGAGGGCATCGCCTTGTCCAGCTTTTAATGCTGTAAAGGCTTCCGCATAATTTTCAAACTCCAAGACGGTTGCTTCTGGAGCCTTGGCGCGAATATTTTGCGCAGAAGTGGACCCTTTTGCGGTTAAAACGGTAACTCCTTTTTTGATATCTTTTATTCCATTAATCTTACTGTTCTTTTTGACAAGCAAGGATTGTCCAGCCATAAAATAAACATCAGAAAAATCGACTTCCTTTTTCCGGTCTTCTGTAATCGTCATCGTAGCGATGATGGCATCAATTTCGCCATTATTTAACATCGGAATTCGCGTTTTCGATGTTACTTCTTTTAATTCAATTTTATTTTCATCACCGAGAATTTTTTTGGCGAGACCCTTGGCGATGTCAATATCAAAACCTTCCACTTCACCAGTTTCTGGATTTTTTAACCCAAAAAGATTCAAATCATATTTTACTCCGACGACGAGCTTTCCTCTTTCTTTAATCTTGTCTAGGGTGCTTTGAGCTGATTCTGTTTGCTTCGATCCGTCTCCTTTGCTGTCTGTGGCTGCTGTTTCACTGCTGTTGCAGCCGGCTAAAGCGAATAAACAGAGTATGGCTGCCAATACAAGTCCGATTCCTTTTTTCCACATTCTTTTGGCTTTCATAAAAATTCCCCCTATTTGTTATCTAATGACTAAGAATACGGCTCAGAAACAAGCGGGCTCGCTCCTCGCGCGGGTGGGCAAAGAATTCTCCCGGCGAGGCCTCTTCGAGAATTTGTCCTTTGTCCATAAAGACAATTCGGTCTGCCACTTCACGAGCAAACCCCATCTCGTGCGTAACAACGACCATGGTCATTCCTTCTGTAGCCAATGTTTTCATTACATCTAGCACTTCGCCAATGGTTTCGGGATCCAGCGCTGATGTCGGTTCGTCAAACAGCATAATTTTCGGCTTCATGGCGAGGCCCCTGGCAATGGCGACCCGCTGCTGCTGACCGCCGGATAATTCAGCGGGATAAGCGTTTGCTTTATCTGGAATCCCCACTTTTTCGAGATAATACATAGCTGTTTCTTTTGCTTCTTTTTCTGAAACGCCTAAAACTTTAATAGGTGCGAGCGTAATATTTTGCAATACAGTTTTATGCGGGTATAAGTTAAAATGTTGGAAGACCATGCCGATATTGCGGCGAAGCTTATTAATGTCGACATTCTTGTCATTCACCTTCACACCGTCAACGATTAATTCGCCGCTTGTGATCGTTTCAAGACGATTAATGCAGCGGACTAAGGTGCTTTTTCCTGAGCCAGATGGACCGATAATGACGACAACTTCTCCTTGTTCAATGGAAAGATTGATATCTTTTAGAACGTGGAAGCTGCCGTAATGTTTGTTCACTTGACGAAAATGAATCAATGATTTCCCCCCTTTAAAACGATTTTGAAAAATTTATTTTTTTCTGAATAAACTATAAAGAACAATCTACTGAAATCTACAAAAAACAACGAGAAAAAATAATTTTGTTGTTTCGCGATGAAAATTTTTTGGTATTATTAGAGTAGATGAAAATGATAATTTTTATCATTGCGGAGGTTTGGAAGGCAGAAATGAAGAAGATCTGTTTTTGTAAGAAAAATAAGTTTGAATCAAAACAGCTTTATGTGTTTTTAAAAGATACCTATAAAAACATTAAAATTAAGCGCAAAGACTGTTTAGGAAAATGCAAGACATGCAAACGCTGTCCATTTGCATTAATTGATAAAGAAATGGTAAGATGCAGCACGGTGGATGAATTGTACGGCGAAGTTCAGCAGCGCCTGATTCAAGATTGGCGGAAAATTCGTGCAAAATCCGCGCAATGATCGATTAGCTATTTCATTTAAAAGCTGACGGCAGTGGCGCGATAAAAAGGGTAGAGAGAAAGGATGAAAAAAGCGTCATATTTATATGGCGTTGTATCGAAGATGAATCGCTGATGGAAACCAGGACCAATGTATTGGTTCTTTTTTTATGATTGGACTTGGTGGGCGATGCAATCGATCCATCGATTATCCTTAGGCGATAATCGATAGGAGAAAGGTATAAAAACTCATGGTCAGAACACAAGTCTGTACATGTGCCTTTCGACCGGAGAAAATGGGGCATGCCCTTGCTCATATCAAATATCGATGAATCACAAGTTTTATCTATCAGAGCTTTGCTGTCTGGCTAACGAGTTCCGTAGAGATGAAAAGTCTTTTTATTGGATTTTGCGAAAACATTAGCAAAAAGGATTCCTGTGAAGGTTTTTATTTAATAAAATCATGTGAATTCAGTTAGAAAAACGTCAGCAAACCTGGGGGTAGAAGGAGTTTAGACCATGCAAAGACGGGGGATTTTTTTAGTATATTCCCGTCATCAAGCGGTTATTTTGACATATATCACAACGGTTAAGAAGCAAATGGTTAATTAACGTATAGAAAAACCTCCCGCCTCTTTCATAAAAGGCAGGAGAGATTTTGCGCGGAATAAGAGGGATTGCTAAGACGGTTGGTTATTTGTCGGCGTCGTGCTCGTTTGGTTTTGCATAAGCTCCTGTGAAAGCTCCACCGTTGCTAAACTCGGCTGTTTCATTCCTCGATTTCGGTTCATTAAGCTGTTCATTTTATTCATGGCTTGTTGAAGTGGCTGTTTGAGGGAAAATGCAGAGATTCGAGCTTTTCTCCTATTCAAAACAGCCGTTAACGCCATTCCTAAACCGAAGCTAAGAATGCTCCAAGTCGCTATGCGGTTATTGTTTCGCCGCCCCATTAGACGTAATGCTTGCTTCCACATCATGCGATTACGTCCGAAATTAAATAGACGTAACAGGTTCATTTTGTTTACACTCCTCTTTCATCAATATATACAAACGGTTAAATGAATCGGTTTAAACAGTTATTAATGTGTACGAATCAAGAGAAATCATGTATGGAAAAGAATAGTGGATCATCAGTGAGACAGGAAGGTTCATCGAGTGATGGAAAATGGATACTAAACAAAAAATAAAGAATATTCAAAAAGGATTCGGTTGTTTTTTAAAATCAATGTTATAATTTTGTTATAAAATATAACATCGAAGGGGAGATTGTATGTTTTTATTAAAGCGGCGTTTGAAAGAAAACGATTTGTTACATCATTCCGGTGAAGCGGATGATCGACATGTCATGGGACAGATCCAAGTAGCAGCTGATCAGTTAAAAGGAATTATTGAACAAATGAAGCTGGCTGCTCATTCTCTCGATGAAACATCTTCGTCAAGCAAGGAAAGCACGGTTGGATTAACGGCGCACCTTGAAAAAACAGTGAATGATGTGTTAAGTGTGGCGGGAAAAATAAAAAAAATCGAAGCGGCGGCTGTGCAAATTTCCGCTGTTTCCCAAGAAATTCATTCCAGCAGCCAATTGTTTTATGAAGAGCTGGCTCATTCATGGGAGTCGCTCAAAAAATTACAGGAAGAAATGGCGGAACTTCGGAGCAGTCACCAAATGCTGCTGCGGCAAATGGATAGCCTTGTCACTCGATCGCAGGAAATCAATCAAATTCTTGCGACGATTGGTGCTATTTCACAAAGAACGAGCATTTTGGCATTAAACGCCAACATTGAGTCGGCGCGAGCAGGGGAGCACGGCAAAGGGTTTTCGGTAGTAGCCAATGAAGTCGGAAATTTAGCTGGACAAACATCAAAAGCGGTTGAACAAACGCGGGAAATTTTATCATTGATCCAAAAAGAAATTGCTTTATCAACAGACATGGTGAAAAAGGAGACGGAACAAATTGAACATGGCTCAAAAGAAATGACGGATGTGCTTTACATTCTTGATACATTTAAGGGGAAGCTAAGCGGAATTACAGGCATGGTATCGGATTCGACACAAGCGGTAGAGGCACAAACGGAAAGCATTCAAGAAATCGCGTTATTGCTTGATGAAATCTCCAATATGTCGGTAGCAAATAAAGAATATGCTCAGGCAGTAGCAAAGGATATGGATCGTCAGCACCAAAATGTCCAGCAAATCATGCGAATCAATGAAGCTTTAGAGCAAACCTCCAATGAATTACAAGGCATGATGAAAAAAGATCATGCGATAACGATTGCTTCTCTTGATGAACAAATGATCGAAGAAGCGAAAAAGCGGCTGTTTACGTTTTTGCAGGCGTGCCCATTATATAAACTGGACGAGCGGCAGCACCAAAAATATTTGAACGAATTTTTGCGCTCTCATTCTAATATTGAAGCGGTCTGGTCGAATCGTTTAGATGGGACCTTCGTTTATTCCAATCCTTCCGCGGGACTTGTCAACGCGAAGGCACGTCCTTGGTTTATCGAGGCAAGCAAAGGAAACACGTTTATTTCAGACGTTTATATTTCAGCGTTAACGAAGAAGCCGTGCCTGACGATTTCTGCGCCTATTTTGCATCAGCAGCAAATTGTCGGTGTAGTAGGTGTGGATTTATCAGTGTCGGTCATATAGGAAAAAGCCCCGTTATTCGAAGCGAGGGTTCGGGTAATCGGGGCTTTGGCTGCCAGATGGCGGAGCGCACCGATATCTTTCGGTAGCACCGATTTGGCTTCTCTACAGATCATAGGCCACTTTCTCCACCTGTTCAGCAGATGCAGCGACATCGGCGATGGCTTGGCTCATTTCTGACACAACATGAACGTATTGCTTCATTTCGTGATCAATGCGTTGATTTTGTTCGCGAATTTGCTTTAAGGACAAGCCGAACTCATTGAAAAATTGATTGATTTTCTCCATATCATCTGTACCTTCCGCAATTAATGAAGCCATGGCATCCAATGATTGCGAGATCGTATGAACCTTTGAGTTGAGCTCGTTTAAAATGTCCGCTACACTCGAAACCGACTGTTTCGTTTGCGAGGCAAGGTTGCGAACTTCGTTGGCAACGACCGCAAACCCTTTTCCGTGCTCTCCAGCCCGGGCAGCCTCGATCGAAGCGTTAAGCGAGAGCATATTGGTTTGGTCGGCGATGGC
Source organism: Anoxybacillus sp. UARK-01 (assembly GCF_002075365.1). NCBI lineage: Bacteria > Bacillati > Bacillota > Bacilli > Caryophanales > Anoxybacillaceae > Anoxybacillus > Anoxybacillus sp. UARK-01. The sequence goes on from NZ_NASY01000041.1 coordinate 19,031, forward strand.
CGTGACAAGGCTGTTGATATTTTCGATCTTCGCAGCTGATTGTTGGAGGCTATGTACTTCCGTCTGAATTTTTTTCATCATCTGTTGAAAATTACGAATCGTTGATTGCTGGCGCTGTAGTTTTTCTTGGCCTTTGACCGATTGTTGTTCGCTCGTATCCGCAATTTGAACGGCTTCTTTAGCAAAGTGCAAAATATCCTTGGCTTGAGTTGTTAATCCATTAGCCGAGGAGCTGACTTCGCTTGATACAGTGGAAAGCTCTTGAACCATCGCTTTAAGCTGTTCTTTCATTTCATTTTTTATTTGCTCCATTTGCATCCGGTTTCTTTCGTTTGCTTTTTCATATTCCTCTAACACAATTTGCTGTTCAAGGCTTAGTACTTTGGTCATCGATTTAGTGGCCTCCATTAGCGCATGCGGCTCAGAAATATGAGGAAAAATGACGTCTAATAGAGCCAACAGCAATTGCTGAAAGGCGCACATATACCATTTTGGGAGAAGCTGGATGCGCAAATGGGCGATCGCAATGCGCCTGCGTTTCGCGATGAACTCATCATCAATTCTTCCGCTGAACATTTCAATGACATGGACCTTTAACGTTTGTTTTAATTGTTCAACAGAGCTGTGCTGTTGAATAATAGCGAGCAGTGAAGGCTCTGTTTGAAGCACATCATAGAAGCGGGTGACAATGGTATCGATTTTTTCTTCAATAAACGGCTTTAACGCTTGAAGTATGGCCAGATCCCGTTCGGTTAGCTCAACCATTTCGATTTGTTTGTTAATGGAAGGATTCTGAAGACGGACCAGCCTAGTTGGAACGTTTGGATTGATATGGCTTGTGCTGGCGGGCTGCGCCTTTTTTCTCATAAAAATTGAAAAGCTCATGTGTGCTCGCTCCCTTTGCAACTATAATAAATGTAAAAATAGTATAAATATGCTATAAAACATGATCCAAAAGGAATAAGCAAACGGGGCTTCCTGACGGTGAATTCAATGATTGGTGAATGGATGTTTGAGAAGTAAACGTTTACTTATTTCGATTGTAATTGTACAACACCTATTGAAAATAGTGAATAAAAAGATGAAAGAGAAAATGTGAGGTTAAAAATTGCCTATATCCTTAGAAGTGGAGAATCATCAACAGCAGGACTTTTCCGTCAAAAAGACGAATAAAGATAATGGTGGTTGTGTTAGCATGTTATGGCTATTGAGGAGAACGGAAAGGGTGTTAGAGGCAACCTGTCGTTTGTGCAATTAAAAGGAAAGGGTGGGAGTACGATGAAAACGACTTTTGAAAAAAAGAAGCTATATATTGATGGGGAGTGGGTGGAAGCAAGAGCGTATACGACATTGCGGTCTCCTTATTCTGGCGAGGCGCTTGCCGAAATTCCAGCTGCGACGGAGGAAGAGGTTCGTTTAGCGATTGCGGCTGCATATGAAGCGCGGGGAAAGATGAAGCAAATGCCAGCCTACCAACGAGCGGCTATTTTAGAAAAGGTGGCGTCACTTTTGCAGGAGCGTTCAGAGGTGGCAGCGCGAATCATCGCAACAGAAGCTGCGAAGCCGCTGACAACAGCAAAAGCGGAAGTGGCTCGCACCATTCAAACCTATAAATTTGCTGCGGAGGAAGCGAAGCGTATTCATGGTGAAACCATTCCGTTAGATGCGGCGCCGGGTGGGGAAAACCGAATCGCATTTACGACGAGAGAGCCGATTGGAGTCATCGGGGCGATCACTCCTTTTAACTTCCCAATGAATCTTGTTGCGCACAAGCTCGGACCGGCCTTTGCCTCCGGAAATACGGTCGTATTAAAGCCGGCAAGCCAAACTCCGCTTTCGTCCTATTTTATTGCTGAGCTGTTTGAAGCTGCGGGACTGCCAAAAGGAGCGCTCAATGTAGTAACGGGAAGCGGCCGAACTGTAGGCGATCAGATCGTCACGGATCCGCGCGTCAGTATGGTGACATTTACGGGAAGCCCAGAGGTAGGGATTGGCATTCGCAATAAGGCCGGGCTTAAGCGTGTGACGCTGGAGCTTGGATCGAATTCGGCCGTCATTGTCGATGAACAAACAGACATCGACCGGATGATCCCGCGCTGTGTCTTTGGGGCTTTCTCTTTCCAAGGACAAGTGTGTATTTCCCTTCAGCGCATCTATGTTCATGAAAAACGATATGACGAATTTGTAGAAAAATTTATTGCAGCTGCTCAGCAGTTAAAAATCGGCGATCCGCTTGATGCTAGTACAGATGTCTCAGCATTGATTACACCTCAAGATGTCGAGCGGTCATTGCAGTGGATTGAAGAAGCGAAACAAAGCGGTGCGACAGTAGCAATCGGCGGCGAGCGGCAAGGAAATATTTTGCTGCCGACGGTCATTTTAAATGCAGCGCCTACGTTGAAAGTATCGTGCTATGAAGTGTTTGCGCCGATTGTTTTGATTAATAAAGTTTCATCTATTGATGAAGCGATTGAATTGGTCAATGATTCACGTTACGGTTTGCAAGCCGGCATCTATACAGATAATGTCCATGTCGCGTGGAAAGCAGCAGAAAAGCTGCATGTCGGCGGAGTGCTTGTCAATGATATTCCGACGTTCCGGGTGGATCATATGCCATATGGAGGCGTCAAGGAAAGCGGATTTGGCCGTGAAGGCATCCGCTATGCAATCGAAGAAATGACAGAGTTAAAACTTGTGATTTTCAATCGCAATCAGTAAGGAGCAACCGTGCCGTTTCTTTTAGACGGCACAGTTTTTTTGCTTAAAAAGCGGTAGGACAGCTTGCTTGATAGCAGGTTTGAATGAATGCTTGTATTGGCTCCCATATTATAAACATGGGAAAAAAGCAGCGAAGCTCGATCGATTTTGGCGGCTCTGAACATGATCAGCCGTGTCTGCAGCGAAAAGGGGACAATGGATCCATCCGGGAAGCTCCCTGCATGATTGGGCACGAAATGTCGGGCGGCGTTCCTTCATTCCTGTTATTCTATGGGCAAGGAGGTCATCAAGATGGATTTGCTTAAGAATATGAACGAAGCGATGAAGTACATTGAAGCCAATTTGACGGCAGAAATTGATTTTAAAGAAGCAGCAAAGCTGGCACTTTGCTCAGAATACCATTTCAAAAGGATGTTTTCTTTTCTTTCGGGGATTCCGTTATCCGAATATATCCGGCGCCGACGTCTGACGCTTGCCGCTTTGGAGCTCAAGGAGAGCAAGGCAAAGATTATTGATATAGCCCTGAAATATGGATACAGCTCCCCGGATTCATTTGCCCGAGCATTTCAAGGGCTGCATGGGATCACACCATCGGAAGCTAGGAATGGCGGCTGTTCATTGAAAGCTTATCCGTCCATGACCTTCCAGTTATCTGTAAGAGGAGGAAATGAAATGAACTATCGCATTGAAGAAAAAGGACCGTTTCGCATCGTTGGCATCATGAGACGAGTTCCGCTGATTTTTCATGGAGTCAATCCGGAGATTGCCTCCATGTGGAAAAGCTTAGATGATGACACAATCAATGAGTTGAAGCGGCTTTCAAATGTGGAACCTTTAGGGCTGCTTAGCGCCTCTGTGAACTTTTCTGAGGGAAGAATGGAAGAGAAGGGAGAATTGGACCATTATATTGGCGTGGCGACAACGAAAGAATGCCCAGATCATCTAACGAAGCTTGAGGTTTCTGCCTCGACATGGGCTGTATTTGAAGTAGTGGGACCCTTTCCCCAAGCATTGCAAGAAGGATGGGGACGTATTTATTCTGAATGGTTTCCTTCAACCCATTATGAAGCGGCTGAGGGGCCGGAAATTTTGTGGAATGAGAATAAAAATATCCACTCGCCCACTTTCAAGAGCGAAATATGGATTCCCATCTCAAAAAAATCCATATAATTGAAGTGAGGGAATAAACGGTGATAAATTTTCATGAGGAAAATTTATCACCGTTGAATGTGTCAGCTTTCTTTATTGATGAGCGAAAGTATTTCCAGAGCTTTGAGGTTAACGTTGGGAGTTTAATCAGGCGTCTGCCGGAACAACGTCCTCATCAATACGGTGGAAAAGCAACGCATTCGAACCTTTACCACTCGTTTTCATGATGAAGGAAAATCCACAAATTTCTCTTTATTTCGTCGCCTGGGCCATCGGTAAGTTGTATGTAAAAAATGAGCTGTCCTAAACAGCTCATTTTTTTGATTCGGAATATGTTTGCTTGAGAGATGGCTCCCTCCAAATCAAAAGGATTCTTCACGTTTCTTCCTAAAGCTACATCGTAAACGATTTGAAATTCAATAGTTAACTATTCTCTATTCATGGTACAATAAAATTGTACGAACAAAAAATATGTGGATTTTATGTTTTATAAGGAGACGGAAAGGGACGAATTTTCTATTTTGTTTATTGATGCGTACAAATTAAAGCGAATGCGAAACCATATTTTTGTTTTGGGTTTATTTAGCGCCTGATCGCTACATTTATAAAAACTTATGGCCATATAAATATACAGAAAGTTTCCTATCTTTTAGACACTGATTCAATTTTATAAAAAAGGTGGGAATAATCCATTTTTTTGTAATTTTTTTTATTTTACAGTGATGGTAGGCAGGGGGATTGCCATGAAAAAATTGTTATTGGTTTATGTTTTTTTAATCGGTGTCTTTCTCATTTATGTATATAACTATCATTTGCAAGCTTCCCGTATTCGGACTGTTAATCAAGAAGAGCAAACTTTACAAGGAAAAATCGAGGAGACGTATGTAATGGTCACTTTTTTATCTGGAATTGACTATTGGAAAAATTGTTTAAAGGGATTTGAGGATGCGGCTCAAGCACTCAATGTTTCAGTAGAGTATCGGGGGGCGACACAATATGACGTAAATGAACAGGTGACGGTGCTTGAGCAAGTAATTGCTAAAAAACCAGCTGGCATTGCGATTTCTGCAATAGATCCAAATAAACTGACTGGAACGATTAATAAAGCTGTGGAACAGGGAATTCCAGTTGTATTATTCGATTCCGATGCTCTTTCTAGTAAAGCGTTTTCATTCCTAGGAACGAATAATTATAATGCCGGAGTGACAGCGGCGCATAAAATGGCAGAGCTGTTAGGAAAAAAAGGGAAAGTAGCGGTTATTACGCTTCCCAATCAGTTAAATCACCAACAAAGGACAAAAGGGTTTATTGAAACGATTGATAAAGAATATCCGGAAATGGAAGTCGTAATAGTAAAGGATGGGAAAGGAGATGCCCTTGCCTCGAAGCAAGCCGCTCTAGAGCTGTTAAAACAATATCCAGAGCTATCAGGTATTTTTGTTACCGAGGCCAATGGAGGAGTCGGAGTGGGTGAAGCCGTTGCATCGTTTGCAACAGCGAAGAAAGTAAAAATTATTAGCTTTGATACCGATAAACGAACATTGGATATGGTGAAACAAGGAATGATAGAAGCCACATTGGCTCAAGGAACATGGAATATGGGATATTGGTCATTGCAATTTTTATTTCACCTTCACCATCGCTTAACTCCTTCTTTGCCATCTGGCTATCCTTTATTGCCTGCGTATATGGACACTGGAATTACAGTTGTAACGAAAGAAAACGTGGATAGCTTTTATGCGAAATAAGGGAAAGAATGCGGATGCTAGAAATGAGGGATCAGGATTGAAGCAAATGAAATATTTTCAGATTAATAATGTACCTATTCGCTATAAGCTGATTTTCCTTTTTTTATTCATTATCATTTTTCCCTCCATCGGACTTGGGAGCGTAACAGGTTGGACAGTTGATCGGATTATTGATCGGCAAATTAATCAAAATACACTTCAAGTGATTAACCAAGTAAATCGAACGCTCGAGTTTTACTTGAATAATATGCAAAATATTACCTATTTAACAGCATTTAATCCAGAAATAAAAAAGTTTTTAGAAGGAAACGAGAGGATGCAAGGAATTGGTGAAACGAGCGATGAATATCGAATTCGTCAATTTCTGCGCGGATTAACAACATTGTATCCTGAAGTTGCGGGTATTCTTGTTGCTAATCATAAAGGAGAGTATATCAGCAACGAAATGTATACCCGTTCAGCTAAGCCGCTCACAGAGGAAGGATGGTATCAGGAGGCTGTACAAAATAAAGGCATTTTTAAAATTATTGGCCACCCGGAGAAACGTAATGTAACAACACACACGAATTATAAACGAGAGGAAGTGGTGTCAGTTGTTAGAGCCGTTTTAAATCCAGAAACTCAGCAGGTAGAAGGAGTGATTTTAATCGACCTAAAGCTGCGTGTTATTGCGGAAGCCGTGAAAAGTGTTCGTTTAGGAAAATCAGGATACTTAATGGTTATCGATCATTGCGGCGAAAATATTTATTCACCTGCCCATCCGCTTATCGCGAATATCCCGGCTCAATGGCTTGGCAATCGGGATTCCGGAACATTTAGCAAGAAGGTAGATGGACAATATTTGCAATTTATTTATCAGCGTTCACCGTTTACAAGCTGGACAACGATTGGGGTCTTCTCCAATCAAGAATCAGCGTTAGAAATCATGGAAATCCGTTTTTATGTCACTTGTTTTGTATTTTTGGTCTGTCTTATTGGTATCGGCGCTTCTTACTATTTGGCTCATTCGCTATCACGACCGATCAGACAATTGATCTCATTTATGAAAAAAGTAGAGGGAGGCGATTTAACGAGTCGCTATCACAGTGTTCGTGCAGATGAAATCGGTATGTTAGGAAGAAGTTTTAATCGAATGCTCGATCAAATCCAAAAATTCATTTCTCTTGTAGAGTGGAAGGAACGACAAAGATGGGAAGCGGAGCTTCGGAGCTTGCAGGCGCATATTAAACCTCATTTTCTTTACAATACGTTAGATACGATTCATTGGCTGGCTAGAAAAAGAGGAGCCGAGGATGTAGCCCAAGTAGTGGAAGCGTTGTCAAAGCTATTTCGCATCGGATTAAGCAAAGGAAGGGATATCATTTCATTTGCGGAAGAAATGGAACATATTCAAAGCTATTTAAGCATTCAAAAAACGAGATATCGAGACAAGTTGAACTATACATTTGACATCGCTTCTAACGTTCAAGATTTATATATTTTAAAGCTTGTCTTGCAGCCGATAGTAGAAAATGCGATTTATCACGGTATCAAGCAGCGGAGAGGACCTGGCCATATTTTGATTCAAGCTGAGGAACAGGATGGAAAGCTGATCATTCGCATTCATGATGATGGTGTCGGAATGTCAAAAGAATTATTGTCATCTTTGCGTGAAGACTTAACGGTTGATTTTACGGCTCGTGACAAAGAAAAGGAGATAGGAAAGGTGCAGGGATATGGAATGTTGAATGTGCAAGCGCGAATGCAATTAACCTTTGGGAGTACTTACGGTTTATGGATCGACAGTGAAGAAGGAAAAGGAACGACCGTGACGATGATCCATCCAATTGTTAGACAAGCGATGTAGGAGGAAAGAGAGATGTGGAAGGTGTTAATTGCTGATGATGAACCGATTATTCGCGAAGGAATACGAGAGGCAATCAATTGGAGAGAATTTGACATGGAGATAATCGCGGAAGCTGAGGATGGAGAAGAAGCGTTAGAACTGGCTGTATATCATGAGATTCACGTTCTTTTTGTTGATTTGAATATGCCAATGATGGATGGCATTACATTAATGAGGCAGATTCGTGAAAAACTGCCTGCATGCAGAATGGTGGTTATTACCGGATACGATGAATTTACTTATGCACAAGAAGCGATTCGTTTGCAGGTTGACGATTATATATTGAAGCCGACTCATCCTCAGCATTTGCGAGAGGTCGTAATGAAAATAAAACAAGCGCTGGAACAAGGGTTCAAGCAAAACGAATACATCAGGATGCTGTCGGAGCAGGTTCAAAAAAACTTTTCGCTCATCCGGCAACAATTTTGTTTAAAATGGATCCATGGCGAGCTGACAGAGAAAGAAATTATGGCGCAACTTTCCTTTTTCCAGCTTCCTTCATCTGCCCCGAATCAATTAGCAATGATTTATTGGCAAGATTTTTTTAATCATCAGCCATTGCTCAATGACCGGGATAAGCAGCTGCTCTTTTTTGCAATCGAAAACATTGCGTCTGAATTGCTGTCTACTGATTGTCATGTAATGTTTCGAGATACTGCTGGATTTATCGTCGCTTGTATTTGGGGGCAAATTGATGAAGGGATGATCCGAACCATTGAAAAAACACTGAAACAATATTTGAATGTACAGACTAACGTTTACATACAAAGCATCGAGGGAGGGATGAGAAAGGTAGCTGAGGCCTATCAGCATTGTAAAGAACTAATTTATAAAGAAACGAATATTTCTCCGATTGTGCGCCGCGCCAAACAATATATTCAAGAGCATTTTTCGAATCCAAAGCTAACATTGGAATCTGTTGCTCAATTTTTAAACGTGTCTCCTGTTTATTTAAGCCGCATGATGAAACAAGAGCTTGGAGTATCATTTGTTAATTTAGTAACAGAAGCCCGAATGAAAAAGGCTATTCAGTTATTGACTTCTACCGAACTCCCTATTTATGAAATTTCCGAACAAGTAGGATATGAAACACAGCATTATTTTAGCACAGCTTTCAAGAAAACAGTTGGAATCCCTCCAAATCAATATCGTAAGGGGGCCTTCCTTTTTAAAGAAATTCATGAAAACTTACTATAAGGGATCCGCGTAAGTTTCCATTGGTTAAGTGAGAGCTATTAATAGCTCTTCTTTTTTTTTGAAAGCGCTTTAAGTAAGTCAAATTTTTATAAAAATAGTTATTTTATTGAAAAGACTGAAAATTATCTTGGTGCTATATTTTAGGTAATTATTCAATCACTTTATAAAAGGGGGAGAAAAAAGCTATGAAAAAATGGTTGTCATTCATGATTTTATTTATGTTTGCCTTTGCGTTGACTGCATGTAGTGGAAATGGAGCAGGCGATGGCAAAGCGGGATTTGTAGGCATCTCAATGCCGACGAAATCATCGGAAAGATGGATTAGTGACGGAAAAAATATGGAAAAGGAATTTCGAAAGCTTGGTTATAAAACCGATTTGCAATACGCCGAAGATGTCGTTGAAAATCAAGTATCGCAAATTGAAAACATGATTACAAAAGGAGTCAATGTTTTAGTTATTGCTCCGATTGACGGCGAGGCATTGACGGATGTTCTTGAAAAGGCGCATAAACAAGGAATTAAAGTCATCTCTTACGATCGTCTGATTAAAAACAGCAAATATGTCGATTACTATGCGACATTTGACAACTTTAAAGTTGGAGTATTGCAAGGGACATACATCGAACAAAAACTAGGATTGAAGGAAGGGAAAGGTCCATTTAACATTGAACTGTTTGCGGGCTCGCCTGACGATAATAATGCCTATTTCTTTTTTGATGGGGCGATGTCTGTATTAAAGCCTTATATTGATTCCGGAAAATTGGTGGTTCGCAGCGGTCAAACAAAATTTGATCAAGCAGCCACGTTACGATGGGATGGAGCAACTGCGCAAGCAAGAATGGACAATTTGCTAAGTGCCCATTATACGAATGAAAAAGTGGATGCTGTTTTGTCACCTTATGATGGCATCAGCATCGGTATCATTTCATCGCTGAAAGGAGTTGGCTATGGCACAACCAGCAAGCCGATGCCTGTTATAACTGGACAAGATGCCGAATTAGCGTCGGTGAAATCGATCATCGCTGGTGAGCAAACGCAAACAGTATTTAAAGATACACGTGAACTAGCGAAAAAAGCTGTTGAAATGGCGGATGCTGTATTAAAAGGAAAAAAGCCAGAGGTTAACGATACAAAAACATATAACAATGGGGTAAAGATAGTACCATCCTATTTGCTTGAGCCTGTTTCGGTGGATCAATCTAACTACGAAAAAGTATTGGTGGACAGCGGCTATTACAAAAAAGAAGACTTAGAGAAATAGATCGAAGAGAAAGGCGGATACAAGGGCATTGATCCCCCTTATATCCGTACTCTCTCGCAAGGAGGAAGACATATGTCCGAGTTTATTTTAGAAATGAGGGGGATTATAAAGGAATTCCCTGGGGTGAAAGCGCTTGATAATGTGAATTTAAAAGTACGGGAAGGTGAAATTCACGCGCTTTGCGGGGAGAATGGGGCAGGAAAATCAACGTTGATGAAAGTGTTAAGCGGCGTCTACTCGTACGGAACGTATGATGGAGAGATTTTATTTAAGGGAGAGGTATGCAAGTTTAAAGATATTAAGCAGAGTGAGCAGCTAGGAATTGTGATTATTCATCAGGAATTGGCCTTAATTCCGTACTTATCAATTGCAGAGAATATTTTTTTAGGAAATGAGCAGGCAAAAAGAGGGATCATCAACTGGAATGAAACGGTTGCTAAAACGAAAGAATTGCTCAGTAAAGTCGGATTAGATGAATCGCCTCATACGTTAGTGGGGACTCTCGGAGTGGGGAAGCAGCAGCTTGTGGAAATTGCTAAGGCGTTAGCAAAGAAAGTGAAATTGCTCATTTTAGACGAACCAACTGCTGCCTTAAATGAGGCTGATAGCGAGAACTTGTTAAATCTCTTATTAGAATTGAAAAAGCAAGGAGTATCCGCGATTATTATTTCTCATAAGCTAAACGAAGTCGCACGTGTTGCTGACTCCATTACGATTTTGCGGGATGGAAAAACGATCGAAACGCTAGATATGAAGAAAGATCATGTGACAGAAGATCGGATTATTAAAGGAATGGTTGGAAGGGACTTAACAGCCCGTTATCCCAAACGGGAATCAAAAATTGGCGAAGTCATATTTGAAGTGAAAAATTGGAACGTTTATCATCCTTTTCAGCATGAACGAAAAGTAATTGATGATGTTCATTTATATATCCGTAAAGGAGAAATTGTCGGCATTGCTGGTTTGATGGGATCAGGGAGAACCGAACTCGCAATGAGCCTTTTTGGGCGATCTTATGGAAAAAAAAATAGCGGACAAATTTTTAAAAATGGCGTGGAAATTGATGTTCGGAATGTTAGCAAGGCCATTGAGCAGGGCATTGCTTATGTAACAGAGGATCGGAAAGGAAACGGTCTGATTTTAATGGCGGATATTCGTAAAAATATGACCTTGTCTCGTCTAAATAAAATCGCGAAGTGGTTTATTGTCAATGAGAATCTGGAAATCATCGAATCTGAAAAGTTCCGAAACAGATTGAAAATTAAAACACCGAGTGTTTTTCAAAAAGCGGAAAAGCTAAGCGGCGGAAATCAACAAAAGATTGTATTAGGAAAATGGATGTTTGCGGAACCGGACATTTTGATTTTAGATGAGCCGACACGCGGGATTGATATTGGAGCGAAATATGAGATTTATACGATCATGAACCAGCTGGCTCAAGAAGGAAAGGGGATCTTAATGATCTCATCGGAGCTGCCAGAGCTTCTTGGCATGTGTGATCGAATCTATGCGATGAGTGAAGGAAGAATAACCGGGGAAGTAGATCGATATGAGGCGACACAGGAAGGCTTGATGAAACTCATGACCAAAACAAGGGTGAGGGGGTAGACAGCATGCAAGTACCAACACAAAAAATGTCTTCACATCATTCAGCCGCAAATGAAAGCAAAACAAGGCTGTTTGCACAAACAATCAAAAATCATATTCGCAGCTACAGCATGGTCGTAGCACTTGTACTTATTATCGGTTTATTTCAAATTTTAACAGACGGTATTTTATTGCGTCCTTTAAACGTAACCAACTTAATTCTCCAAAATAGCTATATTCTCATCTTAGCCATCGGCATGATGCTTGTCATTATTACCGGACACATTGATTTATCCGTTGGCTCGGTAGCAGCTTTTGTAGGGGCTTTAGCTGGCATTTTAATGGTTGAACATCATGTTTCCATGACGGCGACGGTGCTGGTTTGTTTGCTGCTGGGAGCATTGATTGGAGCGTGGCAAGGCTTTTGGATCGCCTATGTGAGAATTCCTGCTTTTATTGTTACGCTTGCGGGCATGCTATTATTTAGGGGATTGACGATGGTTATTTTAGAAGGACAGTCCATTGCCCCGTTTCCAAAATCGTTTCAGAATATAAGCTCTGGCTTTATTCCAGACGTATTTCATGGAGACAGCCTTCATATTTTCACAATGGTGCTGGCCGCTCTATTGTCCCTGCTATTTTTATGGCTTGAAATAAGAAAAAGAAACGAGCAGAAGAAATACGGATTTGAAGTAGGACATCAAGCTGTGTTTATCGCGAAGTTAATTGGGGTGCTGGCGGTTATTAATCTTTTTGCTTACGTGCTAGCTACCTATGAGGGAATTCCTAATATTTTGCTAATTTTAGCCGTTTTGATTACTGTCTATTCCTTCGTTGCGAACAAGACCATTGCTGGCCGTCATATATATGCCATCGGCGGCAATGAGAAGGCGGCACAGCTGTCAGGTGTAAAGACGAAAAGAGTCACTTTTTGGGTATTTGTCAATATGGGAGTTTTAGCCGCATTATCCGGATTAATTTTTGCTGCCCGTTTAAACGCAGCCACTCCGAAAGCTGGGAATTTATTTGAACTAGATGCCATTGCTGCTTGTTTTATTGGCGGAGCATCGGCATACGGGGGAATCGGAAGTGTAAGCGGAGCGATTATCGGTGGTTTGGTAATGGGCGTCATGAACAATGGGATGTCGCTGCTTGGCTTAGGAATTGATTGGCAGCAAGCGATTAAAGGACTTGTGCTGCTCGCGGCTGTCGCTTTCGATATTTATAATAAAAACAAATCAGCTTAGGGACAAGTGTGTGAAAGAGAGGGGGGAGCCCCCTCTTTTATTATGAAAAAAATTCCATGTTATATATACGTACAAATAAAAACTGTTATAATGAATGATAGATGGTGCCGATGCTTCGACCGTTGCAAAATGAAACGGAATGCTGAAACTAAGCAAGACAATCTGGATAGTGAATGAGCCCATTTGCAAATCGATATTTGGTCATAAGGCGGTGAACATATGAAGGATAAAAATATACCAAAGTATTTGCAGTTAAAAAATGAAATTTTATCTTGGATAAAGTCAGGGAAATTAAAACCGGATGAAAAAATACCGACAGAATATGAAATTGTAACCCAATTTCAGTTAAGCCGCCATACCGTTCGCCAGGCGTTGGGGGAACTTGAGCATGAAGGATGGCTATATAAAATCCAAGGAAGCGGAACGTTTGTTTCTAAGCCCAAATCAATAGGAAAACAAGAAACCACCAAAACGGTAGCGATCTTAACGACGTATATTTCTGATTATATTTTCCCCCACATTGTTCGAGGAGCGGAGGAAGCCCTTTATGAAAAAGGCTATCGGCTGCTTTTAGCCAGCACAGGCAATAATAAGGATAAGGAACGGGAACATTTAGAGGCGATGATTCAGCAGCCGCTAAGTGGCCTCATCATCGAACCGACAAAAAGCGCCCAAGGGAACCCTAATTTAAACTATTATTTAGTGCTTAACAATCTGCACATTCCTTACGTGATGATTAACGAGCGATATTTGGAAATGAATTGTCCGTACATAAAAATGGATGATGCGCGTGGTGGTTATTTGCTTACCGATCACTTAATCCAGCTTGGGCATCGACGGATTGCGGGGTTTTTCAAAACGGATGATTTGCAAGGTGTCAATCGACTCAAAGGCTTTATTCAAGCACATCAAGAGCATGGCATGCCGCTGACGACAGGCCATCTTATCTCTTATATGACAGAGGAAAGAGACACGAAGCCATTAGAAGCAGCACGCCTTTTTTTGCAGCAGCCTAAAGAAGCAAGGCCAACTGCGTTTGTGTGCTACAATGATGAACTGGCGGTCAAACTATTAGATGTCATTCGGCAGCAAGGGCTCAGTGTCCCTAACGACATTTCCATCGTTGGTTTTGATGATTCGACATTTGCTACAGCGACAGAAGTGAAGTTGACCACCATTCGCCATCCAAAAGTGGACATGGGGGTGAGGGCAGCTGAAATGCTCGTGAAAATGATTGAAAAGCAACATGAAGAAGTAGAGGATATTGTATACCAGCCTGAACTGATTATTCGTGATTCGACGAAAAGAGTTTAAAATATTTGAATAAAATTTTCAAAAAACTATAGAGAAATTGTACGTACAAAATTATAATGGAGGTGACATCATTTTTATTAGGGAGTGGGGAAGATGATTGACGAGTTAAAACAGCTTGTTTGGGAAGCGAATTTACAGCTTCCCAAACAGAAATTGGTCACGTTTACATGGGGAAATGTCAGCGGCATTGACCGTGAGCAAGGTCTTGTGGTCATTAAGCCAAGCGGCATCGCTTATGAAAAAATGACAAAAGAGGATATGGTTGTTGTTGATTTAGAAGGAAAGGTTGTCGAAGGGAACTTAAAGCCTTCATCTGATACTCCTACGCATTTAGTCTTATACAAAGCGTTTCCTCAGGTTGGCGGCATTGTCCATACGCACTCTCCTTGGGCGACGATCTGGGCACAGGCTGGAAAAGGGATTCCGGCGTTAGGAACGACACATGCCGACTATTTTTACGGAGAAATTCCTTGCACGAGAAAAATGACGCAAGCGGAAATTAAAGGAGCGTATGAACTAGAGACGGGAAACCTCATTGTGGAGACGTTCCATTCTCTTGATCCGATGCAAGTACCTGGAGTGCTCGTTCATGGCCATGGTCCCTTTACTTGGGGGAAAGATCCTAATCAGGCCGTTTATCATGCCGTCGTTCTTGAAGAAGTAGCAAAAATGGCAGCGAGAACATATCAGCTGAATCCAAATGTCCAGACAATAGATCAATCTTTATTAGATCAGCATTATCTTCGGAAGCATGGAGTAAACGCTTACTATGGGCAATGACGGAGGGGATATCATGATGAAATATGTGATTGGCATTGATTATGGAACGGAGTCTGGGCGAGCGGTTCTTGTCGATTTAGAGGGAAACGAAATCGCCGATCATGTTACTTTATATGCTCATGGAGTGATCGATGAAGCACTGCCAGAATCGAATATAAAGCTGGAGCCAGACTGGGCGCTCCAGCATCCCGGAGACTATATCGAAGTATTAGCTACGGCGGTTCCTGCCGTTTTGCAAAAGTCGGGTGTTCGCCCTGAGGATGTGATTGGTGTTGGCATTGATTTTACATCATGTACAATGTTACCGGTTGATGCTTTCGGCGAGCCGCTTTGTTTCCAACCGAACTTTAAGCATCGGCCGCACAGTTGGGTCAAATTATGGAAGCATCATGCGGCTCAAGGTGAAGCGAACAAGTTAAATGAGATCGCTGCCAAAAGAGGAGAAGCATTTTTGCCGAGATACGGTGGGAAAATTTCATCCGAATGGATGATTGCGAAAATCTGGCAGATTTTAAATGAGGCGCCGGACATCTACGAGCAAACCGACCTCTTTTTAGAGGCGACTGACTGGGTTGTTTTCAAGATGACGGGACAAATCGTGCGGAACAGTTGCACGGCAGGCTACAAATCGATTTGGCATAAACAAGACGGCTATCCAAGCAAGGAGTTTTTCCAAGCGCTTGATCCGCGGCTGGAACACTTAACAGAAACGAAGTTGCGCGGCGAAATCATTCCTCTCGGAACTAAAGCGGGCGGACTGAGCAATGAAATGGCGGCAATGATGGGATTGCTTCCAGGAACAGCGGTCGCCGTAGGAAATGTCGATGCCCATGCCGCTGTACCTGGAGTTGGTGTGGTAGAACCCGGAAAGCTTGTCATGGCGATGGGAACCTCTATTTGCCATATGCTGCTCGGAACAGAAGAGAAACATGTGGAAGGAATGTGCGGTGTCGTTGAAGACGGAATCATCCCTGGCTATCTCGGTTATGAAGCAGGACAATCAGCGGTCGGTGATATTTTTGCTTGGTATGTCGAACAAGGCGTTCCGGCATATGTCAAAGAAGCGGCGGAAAAAGAAGGGGTCAACGTCCACGAATGGCTCGAAAAGCGGGCTGCTGCCTATCGGCCGGGAGAAACCGGGCTGCTTGCCTTGGACTGGTGGAACGGCAACCGTTCGGTGCTGGTCGATGCCGATTTAACGGGGCTCATCGTTGGCTATACATTGCTGACAAAACCTGAAGAAATTTATCGAGCTTTGCTTGAAGCGACGGCATTTGGCACACGGAGAATCATCGATGCTTTTGTTGAAAGCGGTGTCAAAGTGGAGGAGCTTTATGCGTGCGGTGGACTGCCGCAAAAAAATAAATTGCTTATGCAAATTTATGCCGATGTAACGAATCGTCCTATTAAAGTGGCAGCTTCTAAGCATACCCCGGCTGTTGGAGCAGCGATGTTTGCAGCCGTCGCTGCCGGCAAAGAAAACAGCGGATATGAATCGATTGTAGAGGCGGCGCAAAAAATGGGAAGGGTCCGCGATGAAGTATTTCAGCCGATACGGGAAAATGTGGCTATTTATGAGCAGCTTTATCAAGAGTATGTAAAGCTTCATGACTATTTTGGGCGCGGCGGAAATCATGTGATGAAGCGATTAAAAGCATTGAAAGAAAACGCAAGATTAGAAGAATCCAATGTTTAATCAATGAGGGGAGAGATTGGATGCTACAGTTACGTCCATATGAATTTTGGTTTGTCATAGGAAGCCAACATTTATACGGGGAAGAGGCATTATCCCAAGTGGAGGTTCATGCCAACAGAATAACGGAAGGGCTCAATCAGGATAGCGCCCTTCCATTTAAAATAGTGTTGAAACCAATTGCTACAACGGCAGATGGCATTCGTAGGCTTTGTATAGAAGCGAATGCCGATGACGCTTGTGCGGGGATGATCACATGGATGCATACATTTTCTCCAGCGAAAATGTGGATTGGCGGTCTGTCGCAGCTAAGAAAACCGCTATTGCATCTCCACACTCAATTTAACCGTGACATTCCATGGGATCGCATTGATATGGACTTTATGAACTTAAATCAATCAGCCCACGGTGATCGGGAATACGGATTTATCGGCGCGAGAATGGGGATCGCCCGGAAAGTGATCGTTGGTCATTGGGAGGAGAAGGATGTTCGTAAGCAAATGGCAGGATGGATGTGGACGGCTGTCGCTTTTGCGGAAAGCCGAAATCTAAAAGTGGCCCGTTTTGGCGACAACATGCGCGAAGTAGCAGTTACTGAAGGGGACAAAGTTGGAGCGCAAATCCAATTCGGTTGGTCGGTCAACGGCTATGGCGTTGGGGATTTAGTCCAATACATCCGCGATATTTCCGAACAAAAAGTGAACGAGCTGCTTGATGAATACGAGGAGCTGTATAACATTGTACCAGCCGGCCGCCAAGAAGGGCCTGTTCGCGAGTCGATCCGTGAACAGGCGCGGATTGAACTTGGACTAAAAGCCTTTTTACAAGATGGGAACTTTACTGCCTTTACGACGACGTTCGAGGATTTGCACGGCATGAAGCAGCTTCCAGGGCTCGCAGTTCAGCGGCTTATGGCGGAAGGATACGGCTTCGGCGGCGAGGGAGACTGGAAAACGGCTGCGCTTGTTCGGCTTATGAAAGTGATGGCCAATGGCAAAGGAACGTCATTTATGGAAGATTACACGTACCACTTTGAGCCGGGCAACGAAATGATTCTCGGCGCCCATATGCTTGAAGTGTGCCCGACGATTGCCGCAACAAAACCGAGAATTGAAGTTCATCCTCTGTCGATCGGAGGAAAAGAGGATCCGGCCCGTCTTGTTTTTGATGGTGATGCGGGATCAGCGGTGAATGCTTGCCTAATTGATCTTGGACATCGTTTCCGATTGATTGTGAACGAGGTGGATGCGGTTAAAATAGAAAAGGAAATACCTAATCTCCCAGTTGCAAGAGTTTTATGGAAACCACGCCCGTCACTTCGCGATTCCGCAGAAGCATGGATTTTAGCCGGAGGCGCTCACCATACATGCTTCTCGTTTGCCGTCACAACGGAGCAATTGCAAGATTTTGCGGAAATGGGCGGCATTGAATGTGTAGTTATCGATGAGCGCACTTCACCGCAAACGATCAAAAATGAGCTCATGTGGAATGAAGTAGTATGGCGGTATCGCTAAGATGTTGAAGTGAACGCAATCAAAAGACATGGGGGAGGAAATTGCTTCTCATGTCTTTTTTATTCATCAGTCCAGGGCTCATTGATTGGGGAATTGATGATTAGAAGAGAATAGGTGGAGATTAATAAAGATTGATATTTTGAACAGAATTAGAAAAATAAGACAGATAAAGCAAGGGGAAGGGTCGTTTATTTGCAGATCTTTTAGTTTTGTTTGTTGAAAGAACCTGTCGATAAATATATTAGTTTGTTTACTGTACAAACTAACTAAACCTTGCTATGATGGAAGTATTACGATTCGTTTTTAGAAATTTCAAACAACGCGATATTGTTGGCTAGGCGACTGCTAACCATAGGTCTTGATTAGTAAAAGGGGTGAAGGAAGATGAGTTCCAAAGTCCGCTGGGGGATTTTAAGCACCGCTGCGATTGCAAGAGAAACGTTGATTCCTGCGATTCAGCGTTCGCAAAATGCTGAAGTGGTAGCGATTGCAAGCGAGAGTGGAAAAGCGCATGAAGTGGCGCGTCCACTGCGAATTGCAAAGGCTTATGATCGCTATGAAGCTTTGCTTCACGATCCTGATATTGATGCTGTGTATATTCCACTTCCTAATAGTCTGCATGCCGAATGGACCATTCAAGCAGCAGAACATAAAAAACATGTGCTGTGCGAAAAACCGGCCGCTTTATGTGAGAAAGATGTCAGCAATATGGTAGCGGCTTGTGAAAAGAATCAAGTCATTTTGATGGAAGCATTTATGTATCAGTTTCATCCGCAGCATCAAAGAGTGAAAGATATTCTTGCTTCAGATGAAATAGGAGAGATAAAGACCATTCGAGTGGGCTTCTCGTTTGATCTTCAGGAACGCAAAAATAATATCCGGATGAATGCACAATTAGGCGGCGGAAGCCTGTTCGATATTGGCTGCTACTGCGTCCATTCCATTCGTTATCTATTAAATGCGGAGCCGGTTGAATTAGCCGTTCATTCCAGCTATGACAACCAGCATTCGGTTGATGTAGCGACAAGCGGATGGATGAAAATGGACAATGGTGTTCATGCTTTATTTGACTGTAGTTTTGAAGCCGTTTGGCGCAATGAATATGAAATCATTGGAACAAAGGGAAAGCTGACCGTGCCGCGGGCATATCGGCCCGATTTGCACGATGGCAAGGGATTGATTGTCATGCAAACCGCTTCTGGCGAAGTGCGCGAGGAAATAGTGGCGGGAGATCAATATGTGCTTGAGGTTGAACACATTTCTGAATGTATTTTGACAGGAAAGCAGCCAAGCTACTCCCATCAGGCGATGCTTCAGCAGGCTAGAGTGCTGGAGGCATGCCGGATATCGGCAGAGACGGGACGAAAAGTACCGCTAGCATGATGAGTGTCGAGCGTTTTTTACTAATAGAGGAGGAGGGCTGCGGCGATGAAAATCATTGAGAAAAATTGGGCAGAGCTGTCAGAGCGCCCTATTGTCGCTTTTACGATAATCAATGACAACGGCGTAGAGGTGACGTGCCTTAATTATGGATGTATTATTACGAAAATAATCGCTCCGGATCGTCATGGAAACTATGAAAATATCGTACTTAGCTTTGATGACTTTACTCCTTATATAAAAAATGAACCGTATTTCGGCGCTGTCATCGGGCGGGTAGCAGGCAGAGTCCATCAAGCGTCTTTTGAGTTGAATGGAACAACCTATGCGCTTCATAAAAATGAGAATGGAAACCATTTACATGGGGGGATCAACGGGTTTCATCGCGTGATTTGGGATGCGAAAGTCATTGAAGCTGATCATGAGGCCGGAGTGCAATTTTCTTATACGAGTCCTGATGGTGAAGAAGGATATCCGGGCCAAGTGCATGTCCAAGTCACTTATACGCTGAATCATGCGAACGAATGGAGCATTGCGTATCGGGCTGTCGCCGATCAGGATACCCCGTTGAGTTTGACCAATCATACGTATTTTAACTTAAGCGGCAACGGCAAACGTGATATTTTGGATCACATGTTGATGATCCAAAGCTCGCGCGTACTGGAGTTGAATGAGGAGCTGATTCCCACGGGCCGCGTCTTAGATGTCACTGGCACGCCGTTTGACTTGCGGCAAGGAAAGAGCATACGAGAGGCTGTCGCATCCGGACATCCGCAAATCGAGTTGGTTGGTGGGGGGTATGACCACCCGTTTTGGTTGGATCGGCATCATGACAACGAGATTGTGCTTTATGACAGAGAGAGCGGCCGGGTATTGACGGTTGAGACGGATGAAGTCGGCGTCGTTGTGTACACGTCGAACCAGTTGCCGGAAGGGGTGGATTTGGGCGGCGTGCCGTCAAGGAAATATCTTGGCATTTGCCTAGAAACACAAGGACTGCCGGACGCTGTTCATCATCCGCATTTTCCTAGCCCGATCTTGCGTGCAGGTGACACCTATTCTTCTGTAACGAAGTATAAGATTGGCGTAGCTGATTAAAAAAATAGATGCTTACATATGGAGGGAGAAAGTCATGAAGTATCGCCGTTTAGGAAATACCGAGCTTGAGGTAAGTGAAATTAGCTTTGGGACATGGGCGATTGGCGGATCATGGGGACAGACGGATGAAGAAGAAGCACTAAAAGGGTTGCAGCGGGCGATTGAAGCTGGTGTAAATTTCTTCGATACAGCCGATGTATATGGAGATGGACGCAGTGAAGAACTTCTAGCGAAAGCGACAAAAGGAAAAGCAGACGACATCTACATCGCCACAAAATTTTGCCGGGCGGGCGATATTCATGATTTCCGCACATATTCTGCGGAACAGGTGCGCAAGTATTGTGAAGGAAGCTTAAAGCGCCTGCAGCGTGAGCGGATTGATCTCTATCAAATTCATTGCCCGCCGCTGGAAGTGCTGAAGGATGGGCGTGTGTTTGAAGTGCTTGATCAATTGCAGCAAGAAGGGAAGATCCGTTATTACGGCGTCAGTGTTGAGACGGTAGAGGAAGGGCTCGTTTGTTTGGCCAATCCGAACGTCAAAGCGCTGCAAGTCATTTTTAATATTTTCCGGCAAAAGCCTTTAGAAAAGCTGCTTCCACAGGCGAAAGAGCAGGGAGTAGGCATATTGGCGCGGCTGCCGCTGGCCAGCGGATTGCTGACAGGAAAATTTACAAAAACGACAACGTTTGCAGAAGGTGACCATCGCCACTTTAATCGAAATGGCGAGCATTTCAATGTCGGAGAAACATTTGCCGGCCTTGAGTTCCATAAAGGGGTAGAGCTCAGCGAACAGCTAGAGTGGATTGCCAATGGCCGAGGAAATATGACAAGAGCAGCCCTTCGCTGGATTTTAGATCATGACTCAATTACATGCGTCATTCCAGGATTTAAGACGATTAAACAGGTGGAGGACAATTTGCAAGCTGCCATGGTTCCTTCCTTTAGCCCAGAGGAAAAGGAAAAATTAGCCGAGTTTTATCGAAACGAAGTGCATCCGTTTATTCGAGGGGCGTATTAACTAAAAGAAAGGGGATCCCATAAAACATGCTGGGATCCCCTTGTTTGTTATCAGCTCGTCACTTGCTTCTCAACGGTCGATGAGAGCTGGTTATAGAAACACTTGTATTTTTTCTCCTTTTTTCAAAAAATCTTCAATGACAAACAAAGCCATTCCTAGTGCCGTTGAATCAATGGATAGCTTAGAAAAATGAAGGCTTAAATGGGTTGGCTGAAACGGCAAAGTGCGAGAAGAGAGCGCTTGCTGAATCGCCGGCTTAATCCACTGTTTTGCCATCGAAAGGCGGTTGCCGATGATGATTTGCTGTGGATTAAAGGTGTTGAGAAGGTTATTGATTCCAATCGCTAAATAGCGGCCAATTTCAGCAAATAACTGAATGGCTTTTTGATCATTTTGCTTGGCCAAGCTTAATAAAGTCTCCAAAGAAACTTCTTTTGTTTCAGAAACAACATTCTGCTGTTTGGCTTTTTCCAAAATGGCTTGTTCTGAGGCGTACAGCTCCCAGCATCCTTTATTTCCGCAGCGGCAAACGGGTCCGTCGATGTCAATCGTCATATGGCCGCTTTCGCCTGCGAAGCCGTTCGTTCCTCGATAAAGCTCACCGTTAAGCACCAAACCGACACCGATACCAATGCCAGCGCTCACATAAAGAATGTGGTCGAATTCTTGTCCGGCGCCGAGGCGTTTTTCTCCATATGCTCCCGCATTGGCTTCATTATCAATGACGACAGGAACATGAAAGACAGCCTCCATTTCCTGTTTTAAAGGGATATCCTTCCACGATAAATTCGGAGCAAACAGCACCGTCCCTGTTTTATCAACAATTCCTGGTACGCCCATTCCGATACCGACCAATCCGTAGCGGCTCTTTGGCATATGTTCAAGCAGAGAGAGAACGGTTTCTTTGATAAGAACCAATACCGCTTGATACCCTTTATTTTGAAAAGACACTCGCTTTTGGGCTATGACGTTTCCTTGGAGGTCTGTTAACACTCCCAAAATGTAGTGAACCCCTAAATCGATGCCGATCGAGAAGCCGGCTTTTTCATTAAACAGCAGCAGAACAGGCCGCCGTCCGCCGCTTGATTCTCCTTGGCCTATTTCATATACGAGCTCTTCCTCGATTAATTCTTTGACTAAGGAAGAAACCGTCCCTTTATTCAGTCCGGAACGCTGTGCTATATCAGCTCGCGACAAAGGACCCTGTGTTCTTATCATCTCAAGCACTAGCGACTTATTAATTTTTTTAATTAGATGTGGATTTCCCGTTACTTTTGTCAAATGAATCACCCTATGTACCAATGTATCATAATTTATACGGCAATTCTAGATGGTTGGCAAACTTTGTTTGTCACATAAACAAACAAAAGGTATAATAAAATTAAATTTTGCAACATTTAGACTTGTTCAGCAATAACGACTTTTTTGCTCAAAATGCTGGATGAAAGAATAGGTGAGCTTGTAAAAACGAAGCTGTCGACGGGGGGAGTGAATCCATGGGCTGCATCGATATAGAACGGAGTGAATCTTTCTGTTAGCGGCATCATCCCGTGTTACGATTTCCTACGCCAATATGCAGGTATGACGGTAGGAGACAAGTCTGTGATTTGTCTCCTACCGTCGCAAACATCTATAATTTGCTCTGATCCTGCGAGCGATCTTTCATCTATGTAATATGTGCGTCATAAATGGTAGGTGTCTTGCTGAATATGAAGATAAGAGAAAAATTGAATCGCTTTAATACTCTTCGCAACCAAATTCTAATCGTTTTTATATTCGTCATGACATTTGTCTTGCTCTTCGTAGGAATGATGACATTTCATTTCGTATCGGTGTTATTAAAACAAAATGCCGAGGAGCAAATTCGCCAAACAGCCATTCAGGCAAACGGCAGATTGGAAGCGCTTTATGGACAACTGGATGCATTGACCAATCAAGTGGCGACAGACGCGTATGTACAAAAATTGCTTTTAAAAGAGGCTGGAGGCCATTTGCTTGGGTTTAGCGAACGGCAATATTTAATGCAAATCGTCAATTCGTACCAAACGTATTCCCAAGGTATTCATTCCTTTGAACTTTATACGAATCATTACAAACGAGTGTTCCCGCTGAATGAAATGGATTTGGTCAATCGCATAGGAGCTTTATCGATTCAAAGAGCGAATGATGCGAAGGGGAGGATTGTTTGGATTGGACGAGATCCAGCCTCTTCAGATTTTTTAGCGATTCGGCAAATTCGCTTAATGGACCGCTGGTTTTCTCCAGGAGGGTATTTATTAGTACGTGTGAATCGCGACTATTTTCAACTAACGGACGTTTATAGCAATGAAACAGAGGAAAAAGGCTATATGCTGCTTGTCGATCATGATTTCCAATCTATTTTTTCTAATTTTCAAGGAGATCCTACTCCTATTTTGCATACCCAACAGCGGGTGATCAAGCAGGATGGAAAGGAGTATATTGTGGTCAAACAGCGATCTCCCCTGACCGGGTGGTTGCTTGTTATGATGACACCAGTAGAGGTGCTGACAAGCGGCCTCTCGATCTTAAAAAATGCGATCCTACTTTCAGGAGCTATCGGCTTTCTCATTTTTCTCATCTTCTCCTTTATTCTCTCGACCATAGTCACCAAGCCGATCTTAAGCCTAACCAAAATCATGAAGCGAGGAAAAAACGGGACATTAAAGCCGAGTCCGCCTATTTTTTCTACTATTGAGATTAATGAATTAAACAATACGTACAATTCATTAGTAGACAACATCAATCATTTGATTCAAGTTGTTTATGAAAAAGAATTGGTACGTAACCGCACTGAACTAAAGGCGCTGCAAGCGCAAATTAACCCTCATTTCCTTTTTAACACGCTCGATGCTCTATATTGGTCACTTGTCGATAAAGAAGAAGAGGAATTATCGCAATTTGTGCTAAATATGTCCGAGTTGTTTCGCTATACGATTAGCCATTCAAAGAACGATGAATGGGTAACGCTTCGCGAGGAAATTGAACATATTCGCCGCTATCTTGAGATCATGAAATTAAGGTGGGGAGACCGCCTTTTATGGAATATGGTTGTTCCTTTTCAATATTTAGAGATTCCTATTCCTAAGCTACTGATTCAACCTCTAGTAGAAAATGCTGTTTTGCATGGCATCGGCAATAAGGCGGAGCCGGGTTCTGTTTGGGTCACCATCGAGGAAGACAGCGATTCCTCTGATTTAATCATTAAAGTTACGGACAATGGACATGGAATGGAGGAACAAACCGTTCAAGAGATCCGTAAGCGTCTCTATGATAAAGAGTTTTCCCTTTTGAAAGGGAGCGGCATGGCGATCATCAATGTCAATCGGCGCTTGCAGCTTTATTATGGAGAAGATAGAAGGCTGTTCATTCATAGTGAATTAGGAAAAGGAACGCACGTTTCTATGAAAATCCCTAAGCGTGGTGAACAAAGATGATGGATGTAAAGACGATTTTAGTCGTCGATGATGAACCGAGAGCGCGAATCGGACTGAAAAAAACGCTGGATGCTTGGGCGATGGGAACATGCGAGATTCTTTGTGCGGCCAGCGGGGATGAAGCAATCGAGCTTCTGAGACAGCGCCCCGTTCATTTAATCTTAACAGATATCCGCATGCCGCAAATGTCGGGGCTTCAGCTGATCGAGGCCTTTGCGGAGCACAAGCATAAGCCAGTTGTGATTATTATTTCCGCTTACTCTGAATTTGCCTATGCCCAAAAAGCAATCAAATTAGGAGTGGTCAATTATCTTCTCAAACCGGTCAGCAAACATAAACTCATTGAGGCGGTGGAACAGGCGCTGGCGATATTGGAAGAGCGAAAAAAATCAGAAATGCTGGCACAGATGATCGATCATCAAGTCATTCAAATTCAAGAACATATCCGCTCTTCTTCCGTAAGGGAAGCCATACAGTTCATTCATAAAAATTTGCATCAGCCATTGAGCCTGCGCGATGTGTCTAGGCATGTACATTTGAATGCAAGCTATTTTAGTGTCCTTTTTAAAGAAGAAACAGATATGACCTTTAGTGAATATGTGACAAGATGCAGGATACAGAAAGCCAAGAGCTTGCTGGTGGCAACCGATTTATCTGTTGAAGAAATTGCCGAATCTGTCGGTTATCAAACAGCGAAATATTTTATTAAAGTATTTAAAGAATTTGAAGGAATGACTCCCTATCGCTTCAGAAAGCAACATCTAAAAAAAGTAGAATTTTAGGCAATGAGTGTGGCCTTATTTCCCCATCAGCCAATGATATAATCTTAGCAAACCAAAAAGATTCAAAGGGGGAAATGGCTTTGTTGAAAAAGAAAGCGCATTCATGGCTGATCAGCATGATGTTCGTATTGGCGCTAGCCGTCACAGGCTGCTCTAGCTCCAGCTCAAGCAATGAAAATGGAGCTTCACCCGAAGACGGGAAAAAAGTGACGCTTACATTTATGCATCTTTGGCCTGCCGGAAGCTCAAAGCAGCACCATATGATTGTTAATGACATTATTAAAGAGTTTGAAAAAGAAAATCCGAATGTAACAGTCAAAACGGAAATTCTCGAAAACGAACAATATAAAAACAAGCTAAAAGTATTAGCAGCTTCCAATGAGCTTCCTGATGTTGGGATGACTTGGGCGGCAGGATTTTTAGAGCCATACGTGAAAGGGAATTTATTTGCACCTTTAGATGATGTTTTAGACGGTGGTCTTAAAGATCAGTTTGTTTCCGGGACAACAGAAGCATATGCGGTTGACAACAAAACGTATGCCCTTCCATTGGAGCTTAACATCACTCCTGTGTACTATAATAAAGAAATTTTTGCGAAATATCATTTAGAAGTCCCTAAAACATATGAAGAATTCAAGCATGTGGTGCAAACGCTTGTGAAAAATGGCGTAGCCCCAATCGCGTTAGGCAATAAGGATCGCTGGACAGGATCGATGTGGTATATGTATTTAGCCGACCGAATCGGCGGCGCTGACACGTTAAAAAACGCGATAAACGGAAGCGGTACATTTGCAGATCCAGGATTAATCAAAGCGGCGGAAGAAGTCCAAAACCTCGTCAAAATGAAAGCGTTTATCAAGGGATTTAACGGTTTATCGAACGATGAAGCAAAAGCGGAGTTTACCAACGAAAAAGCAGCTATGTATTTAATGGGAACATGGGATTTGCCGCAGTTTACAACAAATGAAGATATTCCAAAGGAGTTTCGCGACAAAGTCGGATTCTTTAAGTTTCCTGTTGTTGAAGGCGAAAAAGGAAATGTGGATAGCTGGGTCGGAGGACCGGGAGTCGGATTGTTTGTAGCGCAAAATTCGAAAGCAAAGGAGGAAGCGAAAAAGTTTGTAAGATTTTTCGTTGAAAAATGGGGCGAGCAGTCAGTCACGAAAGCGGGTGTCATTCCAGCAACAAAAGTGAACACGGCTAATGTCGATCTGCCACAAATGTATATCGATGTGCTCAATGAATTAAACAAAGCTAGCAATATTACATTATTTGCCGATGTGCAAATGAACCCGGAAGCAGCGCAAACACATTTAAATTTAATCCAATCGTTATTTGGTGAAGAAGTGACACCGAAAGACTTCGCTAAACAGCATCAAGAAGTGCTGTCTAAGACGCAATGATGAGGGAAAAGAAGGGCGACAAAAAGGGCATATGTCATATATGTCCTTTTTGTCCAATGCGAAAGGAGGAGACAGCATGAATAAAATGATGTCCGATAAAAAAATCATTGCGCTTTATATTTTGCCGTCTTTGCTGCTGCTTTTGACATTGGTGTACATTCCGATCGTGATGACGGGCTATTACAGTTTCATGAAATGGGACGGCATCGGACGCATGGAGTTTATCGCGCTCGATAATTATAAAGAGCTGCTAAAAGATAAGATGTTTTGGAAAAGCGTATACCACTCCTTTTTGCTGGCGGTGTTTTCCGTGATCAGCCTCGCCGGTTATTTGGCGGTTTCTCTCGTACTGTCAGGAAAAATCAAGGGAGCCCATTTATTAAGAAAAATTTATTTAATTCCGATGCTGTTGTCTTCAGTTGCCATTGCTCAGCTATGGTTACGGATTTATCACCCATCGAACGGGATGTTAAATCATTTTCTCCTGTTTCTAGGAATAGATGATCCGCCAAACTGGCTGGCTGATCCTTCGATTGCCCTATATTCCATTTTTGTTCCGATTATATGGCAATATGCCGGATTTTATATTTTGATTTATTATGCTGCTTTAAAAAGCATTCCCGCATCGATTATGGAGGCGGCAATAATCGACGGTGCTAATCCGTGGCAGCTCGCCTATAAAATCAAGCTTCCGTTAATTGCGGGAGTCGTTAAAGTCACGATTGTGCTAGCTGTTGTCGGTTCGTTAAAATACTTTGATTTAATCTATGTGATGACGGGCGGGGGGCCAAACGGCGCGAGTGAAGTCATCGCTTCTTATATGTACCAAAAGGCATTCCGCAGTTTTAATTTCGGATATGGAAGCACCGTCGCTTTTTCATTGCTGCTGATTTGCGTTTTAGTGACATGGTTGATTAGAAAACTTACCCGTTCAAATGAAGAAATCCAGTATTAGCACAAAAGGGGGAAGCACTAGTGTCAGGAAAAACGGAAGCTTCGTTATCATCCTTTCGAGCCCTAGGGAAAAGAATAGGGATGTCCATTTTTTATGCCATCTTAATCATTTTAGCTATTTTTCAAATCCTTCCTCTTGTTTGGCTGTTATTCTTTTCGCTTAAAAATAATCAAGAGGTTTTTAATACGCCGTTATTGGCGCTTCCGTCTCCACCTCGCTGGGAAAATTATGTGAAAGTATGGGTGGAGGGAGACATTGGCCGTTATTTTTTCAATAGTGTTTGGATTACTACCGTATCAGTCATTTTTACGGTCTTGTTGGCGAGCTTTGCCACATTCGCGCTGACGCGCATGCATTGGAGGCTGAAACATGTTGTGCTAGGGATGTTTATCGTTGGGTTGATGATTCCCGTGCATTCCACACTAATTCCATTATTCGGCTTTTTTACTAAACTTCAATTAATTGACCATCCAATGTCGATCATTTTAACGAATATCGGGTTTAATTTGCCGATTACGATCATGATTTTACTCGGATTTTACCATTCCTTGCCGCGCGAATTGGAGGAATCGGCTATTATTGACGGCTGCTCTGTCCATCGGATGTTTTTCCAAGTGATTTTGCCGATGACATCCCCTGTTATTGTCACGACTACCATTATTAATATGATTTACAACTGGAATGAATTTGTGTTTGTTAATACATTTATTAGCTCTGAGCAATATAAAACCTTGACTGTAGGAATTCAAAACTTTATTGGGCAATATACGACCGATTGGGGAGCCATTGGTGCCACGCTGATGATTAGTGTTTTGCCGATTTTAATCGCTTTCTTTTTTCTCAGTGACAAAATTGTCGAAGGGATTACGGCCGGTGCCATTAAGGGATAAAGAGAGTTTGATGGCATAAGAGAACGAATAGATTGAAAACGATTGAGCAAGCAAACGAAGCTTTTTAGCCTTTTCCGCTTAAAAGGGAGTGTGCGGTTTTTCGGGGATCGAGAAGTGATTGGCCAACGAAGCGCTTCACACATTCGTTGATGGAGCTATGGATCACTGTTGTCTGAATCTTGGTTGTTCGACAAAACCAGTTTTATAGATTTGCTCTCGATTGTCGATGATTCACATTCGAGCTTTAAGGTCATTTAGGGGAGAAAGGAGATAATGCTCAATGCCTAAAAATATCTTTTTTAACGCCCATCATTCGCCCGTTGGAGCGTTTGCCAGCTTTACGTTGGGATTTCCAGGAAAGAGCGGGGGCTTGGATCTTGAAATTGGCCGACCGCCGCTGCAAAACGTATGGATTGGGATAGAATCGTTAAGTAAACCGGGCTTGTATCATGTCCTACCGTTTTTAGAAATGTCAGGAGAAGATGAAAGCAAACGATATGATATTGAAAATCCGGATCCGAATCCACAAAAGCCGAACATTCTCCTTCCGTTTGCCAAAGAGGCCATCGAACGGGAATTTCGCGTTGCGACCGATACCTGGAAAGCGGAAGATTTAACGTTTACGATTTATTCTCCGGTGAAAGCGGTGCCGGATCCAAAAACGGCGACCACTGAAGAGCTGAAGCTGGCGTTAGTCCCAGCCGTTATCGTCGAGATGACGATTGACAATACAAACGGAACAAAAGCGCGACGGGCATTTTTCGGATTTGAAGGCACCGATCCGTATACGTCGATGAGACGAATCGATGAAACGTGCCAGGAGCTGTGCGGGGTTGGCCAAGGCCGGATTGTTGGGATTGTATCAAAAGATGAAGGCGTCCGCTCTGCTTTGCATTTTAGTATGGAAGATATTTTGACGACTCCGCTCGAAGAAAACTGGACGTTCGGACTTGGGAAAATCGGCGCGTTAATTGCGGATGTGCCAGCTGGAGAGAAGAAAACATATCAATTTGCCGTTTGTTTCTACCGTGGCGGTTATGCAACGGCGGGAATGGATGCTTCTTATTTCTATACCCGTTTTTTCAACAATATCGAAGAAGTGGGCCTTTATGCGTTAGAGCAGGTGGAGGTGTTGAAAGAACAGTCGTTCCGTTCGAACGAGCTCATTGAAAAAGCATGGCTCTCCGACGATCAAAAATTTATGATGGCTCATGCCATTCGAAGTTATTACGGCAACACCCAGCTGCTTGAGCATGGAGGGAAGCCGATTTGGGTCGTCAATGAAGGCGAATATCGCATGATGAATACCTTTGATTTAACCGTTGACCAGCTGTTTTTTGAGTTGAAAATGAATCCGTGGACAGTTAAAAATGTGCTTGATTTATATGTTGAACGGTATAGCTATGAGGATCGCGTCCGCTTTCCGGGAGAGGAAACAGAATATCCGGGAGGCATCAGCTTCACTCATGATATGGGAGTGGCCAATACGTTTTCCCGTCCCCAGTATTCTTCTTATGAGCTATATGGAATCAGCGGCTGCTTTTCGCATATGACGCACGAACAACTCGTCAACTGGGTGCTTTGCGCCGCGGTATACATCGAGCAAACAAAAGATTGGGCATGGCGCCAACAGCGGCTCCCCATCTTAGAACAATGCTTGGAAAGCATGATTCGCCGCGATCATCCCCAGCCGCAAAAGCGGAATGGAATAATGGGACTTGATAGCAGCCGTACGATGGGGGGAGCGGAAATCACGACATATGATAGTTTAGACGTTTCTCTTGGCCAAGCACGCAACAACTTATATTTGGCGGGCAAATGTTGGGCGGCCTATGTAGCGCTTGAGAAATTGTTCCGTGATGTCGGCAAGGAAGAAGGAGCCGCACTGGCTGGGGAGCAGGCGGAAAAATGCGCGGCGACGATCGTCAGCTATGTGACCGATGACGGGTATATTCCGGCCGTAATGGGAGAAGGAAATGATTCGAAAATCATTCCGGCCATTGAGGGGCTTGTATTCCCTTATTTCACGAATTGCCATGAGGCTTTAAAAGACGACGGCCGCTTTGGGGGATATATTCAAGCGCTGCGCAAACATTTGCGTTATGTGTTACGAGAAGGAATTTGCCTCTTCCCGGATGGCGGATGGAAAATTTCATCAACAAGTAACAATTCATGGCTCAGCAAAATCTATTTGTGCCAATTTATTGCGCGGCATCTTTTAGGATGGAAATGGGATGAATTAGGAAAGAAAGCCGATGCGGCGCATGTAGCATGGCTCACACATCCCGAGCTATCGATTTGGAGCTGGAGCGACCAAATAATTGCCGGTGAAATTAGCGGCAGCAAATATTACCCGCGCGGCGTGACGAGTATTTTATGGTTAAACGAGGGAGAATAAGTTCTTTGTTCTTCATTATTACTATTTGAATATTTTAAAAAAGAAAAGGTGCTTATTGTATTGATCGTTGAGGAAGAAGGGACTGGAAAGGATTATGAATAGAAGAGAAGATTGGCTGTATTCTGCGTGTGATTGGATTGTAAAGTTAGCCTATCTTAATCTATTATGGATTTGTTTTTCATGCATAGGAATGATTGTTGCGGGAGTAGCCCCCGCTTCTGTTGCTCTATTTACGGTGGTGAGAAAATGGATGATGGGGAAGATGGATTTCCCTGTTTTTCGAACATTTTTTGCTACTTATAAAAAAGAATTTCTCCCTTCCAATATGATCGGGCTGCTGTTGGGCGGCACTGCCTATATTTTATATATAGATTTTTGGTTTATAGTAAACGCTGAAGAATGGCTGCAGACAATCTTTTCGCTGTTTTTCTTTATAGCGCTCATCTTTTATGTCATTACGGCTGTCTATATTTTTCCTGTCTATGTTCATTATCAATTGCGTTTTAGACAGTATATGAAGTGCGCTTTTTTCATCGGAATAGCCAATCCATTTATTACACTGGCAATGCTAACAGGAATCATTTTGCTGACGATCTTCTTTCTTTACGTTCCTAGCTTCCTTCCATTTTTCGGAGCAAGTGCGTTTTCGCTTGTTCTCATGTCAGGAGCGTTGTGGAGTTTTCAAAAAAATTCAAGAAAATCAGAGAGTAATTCATCATTTACAAAATGAAACAAGTTCATCCGTTTCGAATGGAAAAATCATTTAAAAGCAGACTAATCTCCATCTGAAAGAATATATGGATGGGGATGAGGACAAAAAAGAAGAATATATCCAATGAACGCGTAGCTTGAAGATGTAGAGCATTGGTAATAGAAGGAAATCCTGTGAATCTCTTTGTCAAGTATTCGTGTGACAGAGGGTGAATAACTCTGTTTTAGGTGCCTTTACAGAGATGCGAAGAGGTTTATTATTCAAAATCACCATTGAAAAACGAATAAGAAAACAAAGATAAAACTTTGTTTATCTGATAGACAAACAAATATGAAAGCGCTATAATGGAACTGAAGCAATATGATTCTTGCGTGTTGATATCAATTAACCGCTAAGGGGGATTTGAATATGGCTTATTTTCCGAATATTGGCTCGATTGCGTATGAAGGTCCACAGTCACGCAATCCATTAGCGTTTAAGTTTTACAATCCGGAAGAAAAGGTCGGCGACAAGACGATGGCGGAGCATTTGCGGTTTTCGGTTGCATATTGGCATACATTTACCGGAAATGGGTCGGATCCGTTTGGCGCTGGCAATATGATTCGCCCGTGGGACCATTACAGCGGCATGGATTTGGCGAAAGCACGCGTCGAGGCGGCGTTTGAACTATTTGAAAAGTTGAACGTTCCGTTTTTCTGCTTCCATGATGTCGATATCGCTCCAGAAGGAGATACGCTTGCTGAAACGTACAAAAACCTTGATGAAATTGTCGACATGATCGAAGAGTACATGAAAACGAGCAAAACGAAGCTGCTTTGGAATACGGCGAATTTGTTCAGCCATCCGCGCTTTGTCCACGGAGCGGCGACGTCGTGCAACGCTGATGTGTTCGCTTATGCAGCAGCGAAGGTGAAAAAAGGGCTCGAGATTGCCAAACGGCTCGGAGCGGAAAACTACGTCTTCTGGGGAGGACGGGAAGGCTATGAGACGCTGCTGAACACCGATATGAAGCTGGAACTTGACAACTTGGCCCGTTTCTTGCGTATGGCGGTGGACTATGCGAAAGAAATTGGTTTCGATGGACAATTTTTGATTGAGCCGAAGCCAAAAGAGCCGACGAAGCACCAATACGACTTCGATGTGGCAACTGCTCTTGCATTTTTGCAAACATATGGACTGAAAGACTACTTTAAATTCAACATTGAAGCCAATCATGCAACGTTGGCTGGCCATACGTTTGAGCACGAATTACAAGTCGCCCGCATTCACGGCATGCTTGGTTCGGTCGATGCGAATCAAGGAGATACGCTATTAGGCTGGGATACGGACGAGTTTCCGACGGATTTGTATTCTACTACTCTAGCCATGTACGAAATTTTGAAAAACAATGGTCTTGGCAAAGGCGGTTTGAACTTTGACGCTAAGGTGAGAAGAGGATCATTTGAACCGGAAGATTTGTTCTATGCCCATATCGCCGGCATGGACAGCTTTGCGATCGGCTTGAAAGTGGCCCATCGTTTGCTTGAAGACCGCGTATTTGAACAATTGATCGAAGAGCGGTACAAGAGCTATACGGAAGGCATTGGTCGCGAGATTGTCGAAGAAACTGCTGATTTTAAAAAATTAGAAAAATATGCGCTGCAACTTGGTGAGATTCGCAATACATCCGGCCGTCTCGAGCGTCTTAAGACGTTGCTCAACCAATATTTGCTTGAAGTCAGCGTGTTGAGCGTATCCCGTTAATGAAAGAGAGAGGTCCATATGGAATACGTTATCGGAATTGATTTAGGGACAAGTGCGGTAAAAGTGTTGCTTGTTGACCGAAACGGGCAGGTGAGAGGGGAGTGGACGGAGCCTTACCCTCTCTATCAGCCGCAATCTGGATATAGTGAGCAAAACCCGGAGGATTGGGTTGAAAAAACGATGGTTGCGTTAAGACAAGTAGTACAAACAGCCAATATCGATCCGCGCTCCGTATGCGGATTAAGCTTTTCCGGACAGATGCACGGATTGGTGCTCTTAAATGAGAAAGGAGAGGCGCTGCGAAAGGCCGTTCTTTGGAATGATACAAGAACGGCAAATGAATGCCGTGAAATTGAAGAACGGGTCGGAGTGGATCGATTGCTATCTATTACGCAAAATCGCGCGTTAGAAGGATTTACCTTACCGAAAATATTGTGGGTGAAAAAGCATGAGCCTCAGTTATACCAACAAGCCTACACATTTTTGTTGCCAAAGGATTATGTTCGTTTTCGGCTGACCGGGCAGATGGCAATGGAGTATTCCGATGCTGCTGGCACGTTATTACTGGATATACGAAAGAAAGCATGGAGCCGAGAAATTTGCGAGCTTCTGGACATTGATGAGCGATTGTGTCCACCTCTTGTGGAATCGACTAGCTATGTAGGCACACTGCTTTCCGATATTGCCGAACAGATCGGGCTTTCCGCGAATGTCAAGGTGTTTGCCGGTGGAGCGGATAATGCGTGTGGAGCGATCGGAGCTGGCATTTTATCAGAAGGAACAACGATGTGCAGCATCGGCACATCGGGTGTTGTTTTAGCATATGAGCAAACGGCGACCAAAGATTTTGCTGGACAGGTGCACTATTTTAACCATGCGAAGCCAAACTCGTA
Source organism: Anoxybacillus sp. UARK-01 (assembly GCF_002075365.1). Lineage (NCBI taxonomy): Bacteria > Bacillati > Bacillota > Bacilli > Caryophanales > Anoxybacillaceae > Anoxybacillus > Anoxybacillus sp. UARK-01. The sequence goes on from NZ_NASY01000041.1 coordinate 53,852, forward strand.
TTATATTATGGGCGTTACCTTGGCTGCCGGATATAGTTTTGATTGGTTAAAACGAACATTTATGCCGGAAATCTCGTTTTCAGAAGTGATTCACCAAGCAGCAGAATCGCCAATCGGAGCCAATGGACTGTTATTTACGCCATATTTAGTCGGGGAACGAACACCGCATGCCGATGCGCATATTCGCGCCTCTTTTATCGGAATTGATGCATCGCATACAAAGTGGGATTTTGCGCGTGCCGTGATGGAAGGCATTATTTTTTCTTTAAATGAGTCGGTGGAGATCATAAAGCGGAGCGGCAAAAAAATGAAGTCGATCGTTTCCATCGGCGGGGGAGCCAAAAGTCATGAGTGGCTACAAATTCAAGCTAATATTTTTCATACACCGATTGAAAAACTGAAAAATGAACAAGGCCCAGGTTTAGGGGCAGCAATGATTGCGGCATGCGGCTGCGGCTGGTTTGAGTCTCTGGAAGAGTGTGCAGCTACGTTTAAGCAAGTCGAACAGCTGGTTGAGCCTCAAGAGGACGCAGCTCAGCGCTATCAAGAGCTATTCCATGTGTATCGGCAAATTTATGCACAGACAAAAGAAATCAATGAACAGTTAAAGAAGTTTCGAAAATAAGCAAGAGGGTGTCCCAAAAGCAGCTTGGAACCCCCTCTTTCAGACTGTTGACAAAATAGGTGTAAGACTTTTGTCTTACACCTATTTTGTTTCATTTTTCGTAGTTGTTTTTCTTGGTGAAACGACAAACATAAATGCATACTCGAATGCAAAAGAAGGGAGGGGGCCCTTTCTCCATAGGCAGTTATCAAATTCATGGCCGCATAAACAAGCATCGCCTGCATCTGGTTTCTTTCCCATCCTCCGTAGAAAGAAAAAACTTTTTATTTGCTGCTTTCTTTTGTCGGCGAGAAAATTTTTCGAATTAAAGCTCACGAAAAATTCCTTTGGAGGTATATGGGGGCTTCTATGCCTCACGTCTTGATTTTATGTAGAAGCTTTAGGAGTTAATCCTGTTACTATAACAGAGACAGCATCCTTAAGAAATTCTTCGTTTGAAATAGGAATATTTGAAAATCCTAGCAACGTTTCTGAAACAAAGTGACCATAATTGAACCGCATAAATAAGGCTACAAATGAATCGATGTTGCCTTTAATCAATTTGCCCCGATTTTGCATTTCCTTAAAGTAATCTAATAAAAACTGCTGAATTTCTTCAACGTTTTTGTGAAGAGTCAGGTGAAGATCAGGCATGGTGTTTCGCTCGAGAACAGATATCATGTAAATTTGTTTGTTTTTCATCATATAATTTTGATAAATCGTCGAGTATAGTAATAAATCATGTTCTAATTCGTATGTTAGCTCTTTTTCCAATTGTTCTTTTATGAAAGAAGCATATTGAAATTTAGCGATAATGGCGTCTAAAATATTTTGTTTGTTCCCAAATTGGCGGTATACTGTCATTTCACTGACAGAAGCATGTCTTGCTATTTCTTTAATCGTTACAGCTTTATATCCCTTTGAAGCCATTAATGAAATAGCTGAATCTAAAATTTTTTCGTTTGTTTCCATATCATCACCCGTTTCACAATCGTTATAAATCCAAAAAATATAAAAGAAAGTTGGTATAATACTATTTTAAATGTTGTCTTTTTTTAGATATAACTGTTGTATCCTTCTAATTCTATTAATAAAAAAACCGACAAGAAAAGCTGACATAATCGTTCCTTCTCTAATCCCTTGTATTTCCCCAAATGTCCAAAACGAAATAAGCGCAGCAATGATTACTTGTAATGAGTCAAACGCTATTTTCAACCTCCCAAAGTTCCGTTCGTACTTCATGGAAATAACTTTTATGATCCCATCTGCAGGGTTAAGAATCGTATTTGCTGCTAATTGAAGGATCACTCCTAATGCGATCATGACACACCCTACAACTAATAAAATTAGCTTTTCAATATATAAGGAAGGGTGATAATAAGAAAAAATCAACATACCCAAATCGATAAAGTAACCCAATATAAAACCAATCAACAACTGAAGATATTGAAATTTAGGAAAATCTTCCCTTAAAATAATTACTTGGATTAATACAAATAAAACAGTTAGGAAGATCGTAAATTGTCCTATCGTTAAAGGGAAAATAAGACTTAATACATACGGTATACTAGCAATTGGTGTCGTACCGAGTTCAGCTTGCGTAACCATTGCAATCCCTATGCCCATTACTAGCAATCCAATAATTAAAATTATATATTGTTTCATCTCTTTTTGCACATTCCTCATTCCTCTCCTAAATATGTTAGTTACCACTAACTAACATTATGGTACTATTGATGAAACCATTAGGTCAAATATTAGAACTGTGCTTGGGAAATGTTTGAACACCAAATTAATCGAATCTGACTAAAGTTGGAAACTCGATAACCCTTGTGACGACGAAGTTATTATTCGTTATTGTGAAAATTGTCGCGAAGAAATGGATGAAGGTGAAGAAGCTTATAACATTAGCAATGACGAATAGGTTCATGAGGATTGTTGTGACCCGCTAAATAACACTGAACAAAATTCGATTGATTAAATTGAACAGTTTTTTACCAGTTAGAAGCGTGCACTTTACATGGAGTGGCATACATGATAGCCTCGTTTCATGCGGCTGATTCTTGTTGTTGCTCGCTTTTTAGGAAAGATCTTGTACGCAGAGGCTCCATGTCAAGTGATAGAGATTACGCTGGAATTTCCAGAAAAGTGTTCACTCTTATTTAGCGAAAACTGTTCCATTTTTCTCGTCGGTTACAATTGTTTTCGTGAGTTTGCAATAAACGCTCTGAACGCTATTTTAAAACATGCAACTTTTCCCTCAAGATAGGAATGGTGAGCTAATGGAGCCTTTCTATTATGAATTAAAGATTTTGAAAAACTTTTTTAACCATGGGAAATTATCGCTTAATCAATATATAAAACTTCTGGAGAAGTTGGTCGAATGGGAGCAATATTACGTTTAATTATACGGGAAATTTCACTAATTCTAGTTGGAGTAAACAGTATGTTGTCAGTTATGGAAAAAATAAAAGGAACTTACTCAAGGAGTATTAACGTGGAAGAGTTAGATTGAGTATAGTTCCATCAACACAATTTTCCCTTTATCGTGTCCAATGAAAAAAGAGTATAATGGTTCGAAAACCATTTGATACCAAAAGCTTCGCGTTTCAGACGACTTTGTCTCGACGTGAAGATGTATATGGCGCATTTGCGTTCCTTTCTATCATCGAAAATGAAGGTAGGGCATTGCCTCCATAAAGCAGGTGGTCGTTTACATATTTATATGCGTACCCTTATACAAAACGGGTATTGCCGCTGCTATAAGGATCATGCCCATAAAAGCGGGTGCGGCATGCCCAAGTGATACATAGATTTGCCCTCCAATAATAGGTCCAATTATTTTTGCTAAAGCCTGAATAGATTGGCTGCCACCTTGGATCCTTCCTTGTTGACTAAAATCGACAGACTTCGAGAGCATCCCATTGAAGGAAGGGCCGAAGATCGAATCGCCAAAACCGAATATAAACATTCCGGCGATACATAGAGGATAGAATGAAAATAAAGCAGATAACGCGATAAGAATGTAGCCTATCATCTCTGAAACCATTCCAAGAATGGCTATCTGTTTATCGCTGCGTTTTTTCAAAAGCTTTGGCATGATGAAACCTTGTGAAAGGATGTCTTGGATGCCAATAATGGAAAACATAAGTCCGATTAGCGCAGGTTTCCAACTAAAAGTATCCATTGTAAATTGTGAAAACACCGCTTGCAAAGATCCGTTCGGTATCCAAAGCAAGAACGCGGAGACAAGCAGCCTATTTAAGTTTTTTATGGAAAGTATGTTGGTAAGCTGCGTAAATGGGTTCAGTCTTACTATGGTAATCTCTTTCAGTCTTTTATTCTTGTCAAGGCTTTCAGGCATAAACAAGAATCCATAAACAACATTCAATAAAGTGATGATCGCTCCAAAATACATGGGTGCAGAATACCCCAACTTGGCAAGCAATCCGCCCAGAGTCGGGCCAATGACAGTGCCTGCGCCTACAACTGCACTCATCCATCCAAAATATTTAGTTCTCTGTTCCGGAGGAATGATGTCTGCGAAATATGCGAAGATCGTGCCTATGCTCCCGCCTGTGATTCCCTCTATGATGCGCCCGACAAATAGCACCCATAGAGCTCCTCCTATACCAAAAACGAAGTACCCTATGGCCGAACCCAAAAGGCATACTAAGAGCAATGGGCGACGACCGTATTTGTCGCTCAAAGCCCCAAGTGCGGGGGCCGCAAAAAACACGCAGACCGCATAAACAGAGGTCAGCAGCGTCACAACGATAGCCTGTTCTCCCGGATTGTTTATATAAGGCTGCACTAAGAATGGGACGACAGGCGCTATGATGCTGAAGCCTACACCGCAAAGAAACACGGACATAAGACCGAATAGTAAAGCCTTTGTATCTATGGTTTGTTCTCTGTTCTGTCCATTGTGTGCTCTAAATTTCAACATTTAGCTCCTCTCCTTAAAAGTGTCATTTTGTTTCCTTGTCAACAATATATCATTTTTGTTTCTTTGTCAACAAAATAATCGCGATAAAAAGACAGCCTTTCCTCAGGTAGAGTTGGGCTGTCTTTGGTTCGTTTTTATTCATCAAATTTGTTCTGATTTATTTTGATCCCCTGTTTTTTTATTTCCGCCTCCAAATGCCTGCTATACTTCTCAGCGAAATGGATCATCATATCAAGTTGTTCCTCTGTTATTTGCTCAAATACGGCTTTATCTCGCTCTCGAAACTCTTTGTGCAGTTCCTCATGGATTTTATAAATGATTTTCCCTTGCTCAGTGAGTCTAAAATAGATTTCTTTCTTGTTATCCGGCTTTTGGTAGCTTTCGATAAGGCCTTTTTTTATGAGCTTCTTGGTCATTTTGCTTATGGCACCTCTAGTCATATAAGAGAACTCCGCAAGTTTTGTTACATTGGAATCTACATGTTTTCCAATGTATTCGATGCAATGTACTTCAGAAGGCTTATAACCCTTAAGACTTTCTTCCATCTTAGTCTTATTAAGCAAAATCAACTTATTTAATAAATTCTTGAAGCTCATTAAGACCTGTTCTTCTTTGTCCACTGCCTGTCCTCCTACTCATTGGTGCATTAACTTTATTATATGAAATTTTTATTTTCGTTTCAAAACTCTATTTGTTTATAGGCTGGGTTGTCGGCTTTACGCCGCTGCTCTTTTTTGAGGGTAACGGGCCATAATGATGGCTTTACTAGATGCGAAGGGGTGGATTTTGGCTTATAAAAAAGGAATTTTGCTTGCTGTGAGGAAATACAAATAAAAGGGCTGTGGATTGTTCAAGCTTTTTTCCGCATGCCGTCTGTCATGCCGGCAGTTTTACAGAAAATGAAAATAAGACGGTCTTGCTATGAATGATCGCACCCATATGAGTCAAACAAGGGGGAGAAAAATGGAAACAGTCGTGCTTTCTTTTTCAGGAAACTTGGCGTTATTAGAGCTGAATCGTCCCGAATCATTAAATGCGATCAATGTTCAAATGCTAAATGAACTGTTAGAAGCGTTGCATCAAGTTGAGCAGAGTGAGGCCTCCATTCTTGTCATTCGCGGCAGAGGAAGAGGGTTTTCCGCCGGTGGCGATATTAAAACGATGCTTAATGTAGATGATCCAGAAGCGTTTCATAAGGTGATGAGTACGATTCAAAAGATTATTGTGACTTTGTATACGTTGCCGAAGGTCGTCATTGCTTCGATTCATGGGCCTGCAGCAGGGTTGGGATTAAGCTTGGCTTTAGCGGGCGATTATGTGATGGCTGCGAAGGAAGCGCGTTTAGCCATGAATTTTATTGGGATTGGGCTGATCCCGGATGGAGGAGGTCATTTCTTTTTAGCGAAACGGATCGGTGAAATCAAGGCTAAGCAATTGATTTGGGAAGGAAAACAAATGAGCGCACACGAAGCCTATGAGCTCGGCATCGTTGATTGGCTGGCGGAAGATGGGGAGCAAATCGAGCAAAAAATCAGCGAATGGCAGGCTAAGCCGCTGCAAGCGATGATTGCCAGTAAAATGTTGTATGCCCGTTTAGGCAAAAATGAGTTATTAAAGGTATTGCAACTTGAAGCAGAATGGCAGCAGCATATGCGGCAAACGAAAGATCATCGTGAAGGGATTCGCGCCTTTCTTGAAAAACGGAAGCCAAATTTTATCGGAAAGTAGCTTATATATACGGTTCTTTCAACAGAAGCAAAGTATTTCGGTGGACTGTAAAGAAAATTTATCCCAAAATGGTTGTTGGATTTCGGATAGTTATCCTGTATTCATCTATGACATCATGCGGCTTTTTATGGGTGCGCAACAGTCGGAAAGGGGGAGATGCCGATGAACGGAATGCTGCGCTCGCTTCAGCTTCCTATTATTCAGGCCCCAATGGCAGGCGGGGCCTCAACTCCACAGCTGGCCGCGGCAGTGTCCAATGGCGGAGGGCTCGGTTTTTTAGCTGGCGGCTATAAAACGGCAGAAGAAATGAGAAATGAAATAAAAAAGATTCGGGGCTTGACCGCCGCTCCATTTGGCGTCAACGTATTTGTACCTGGGGAAAATAAAGCAGACGAGCAGGAATTAATCAGCTACAAAGCAGAATTAGCGGAAGAAGCGAAACGTTTTGGCATCACGCTTGAAGCAGAAAAATGGGACGATGATGAGTGGGAGGAGAAGCTTGCGGTTTTAAGGGAAGAAAAAGTCCCGGTCGTCAGTTTTACATTTGGTTGTCCTTCACGCGAGGTGATGGAGTCATTACAAGCTCATGGCTCCTTTATAATTGTAACCGTGACATCAAAGGATGAAGCGATCCAGGCAGTACAAGAGGGAGCGGATGCTCTTTGTGTGCAAGGAATGGAAGCGGGAGGGCATCGTTCCGTATTTCGCAACAGCAAAGAAGCGGACGACCAAACGAGCTTATTGGTTTTATTGCAGCAAGTTCGCGATGTTGTCAAGGTGCCGTTGATTGCAGCAGGGGGAATCATGACAGGACGGGATATTGCTTCCGTGTTGGCGGCAGGAGCATGTGCCGCACAGTTGGGAACCGCTTTTTTGCGTTGCCCAGAGAGCGGGGCACATCCGGTGCACAAGGCAGCGCTTGCTGATCCGCAGTTTCAAACGACAGCGGTTACCCGTGCGTTTACAGGGCGGCCGGCACGAGGTCTTGTGAATCGATTTTTCCTTCAACATGATGCAACCGCTCCAGCTGCTTATCCGCAGGTGCATCATTTGACTAAACAGCTGCGCAAAGCTGCTGCCCAACATGGCGACCCGCATGCGATGGCATTATGGGCTGGACAGGGATATCGGCTAGCTAAGGCGCTGCCGGCAGCCGAACTGCTTTCACTATTAAGGGAGCAGCTGAAGGAAGCATGGGCGGAAAGGATGGTTTTGGATCTGTAAAATGGATTGCCTACGAAAGCATAGATGATTTTTCATCAATCATGAAAGCGGGGGAGAAGCTGATTTTCTAGCCCCGTTTTTTTATCGCTTTTTTGGCTATTCGAGCACTGTCTGATGCGAAAGTAGAACGGATATATTTTTTGATTTTTCTGTAAATATCAACACCAAAAGTTCTAGCGAAATGTGTAAAACATGATATGATAAAAAATAGAGGTGAGAGCGATGTGGCAGCTTTGTCTTTCCATGGTTGAAAGGCTTGGAATTATTGTGATGGTCGCTTTTTTATTGACGCGTCTTCCATATTTTCGCCGCTTAATTTATCATCAAGAAGTAGACGGGATGCAGCGGTTTATTATTATGGTCATTTTCGGAATTTTCGGCATTGTTGGTACTTATACAGGCTTGACCGTTCGGGTTGAAACATTTGAAATTATGAAATGGCCATGGTCGTTAAAAGAGAATGAAGCGCTTGCTAATTCGCGTGTTATTGGAGTTGTTATTGCCGGTCTTCTCGGCGGCTGGAAAGTAGGGCTTGGAGCCGGGCTGATTGCTGGAATTCACCGGTTGTTTCTTGGTGGATTTACCGCTGTGGCTTGCGGAATTTCTACGATGGCTGCCGGTGCTATTGCTGGGATTGTGCATCATCGTAAAAAAAGAGCGAACGCTCTTTCGCCGCGTGTGGCACTTATGGTGGGAATGGCCGCCGAGTCTTTGCAAATGCTTGTTATTTTGTTGGTGGCCAAGCCCTTTGCGAGTGCGTGGCTTTTGGTAGAAGAAATCGGAATTCCAATGATTATTGCGAACGGGCTTGGCAGCGCCATTTTTATTTTAGTGATTCGCAATGTTTTTCAAGAGGAAGAAAAAGCGGGGGCTTTACAGGCTGAAAAAGCGATGCGTCTGGCCGAAGCAACCGTTCATCATTTGCGAAACGGCTTGACTCCGCAATCCGCTAGGGCGATATGCGAGCTTTTTATTCGGGAGGTGCCGTCCGTAGCGGTGGCCGTTACGGATCGAACTCATATTCTTGCCCATGTGGGGGCAGGCAGTGACCACCACTTGGCTGACGAGCCGATCCAAACAGAAATGACGCGCCGAGTGATTGAAACAGGAGAAATGATGATTGTGCGCGATCGTGTGATTTGCGGCCACCGGCATTGTCCGCTGCATAAAGCCATTATTGCTCCGCTGAAGCGAAAAGATGAAACCATTGGGACACTTAAGTTTTATTTTCATTCGGAAGCGGAGCTATCATCGATTGCAGTAGAATTTGTAAAAGGGCTATCTTCGCTTTTAAGCCTGCAGCTTGAAATTGCCGAAGCAGAAAAATATTATCAGCTTATGAAAGAAGCGAAAATTAAAGCGCTGCACGCACAGGTGCACCCGCATTTTTTATTTAATGCGTTGAATACGATTGTCTCATGTATTCGAATCGATCCGAATCGCGCCAGACAGCTTCTTGTGTCTTTAGCGTATTATTTTCGCAAAAATTTAGCGGATGCAACGGAGATGCTGTCAACACTGGAAGAGGAGATCAGGCATGTCCAGGCGTATTTGACGATTGAAGAAGCGAGATTTCAAGATAAATTGCGCGTCCGCTATGAAATCGAGGCCGGGTATGAGCAAATGACCCTGCCGACGATGACATTGCAGCCGCTTGTCGAAAATGCGGTGCGGCATGGTTTGAAGCATATGAAAAAAGGAAGCGAAATTGTTATTTCTGTCAAAGCAGAGGGAAGCATGGTGAAAATCTCCGTTTCTGATAATGGAAAAGGAATGACAGAGGAGCAATTATCGCAATTGTTGAAGGCGCCGATTGCTTCCCAATCCGGTGCAGGAATCGGATTGTATAATGTCTATGAGCGTTTAAAATCGCTGCTTGGGGAGGAGGCGGAGCTTTCGCTTGCCTCTGAAAAAGGAAAGGGAACAACGGTTCAATTGCTTGTTCCATATACAGAAAGAAAGGTGGGATATGCGGTTGCGTATTCAGGTTATGGTCGTAGATGATGAGCCTTTGAGCCGCGAAGAGTTAAAGCATCTGCTCTGTGTATATGAACAGATCGAACTTGTCGGTGAAGCGGATTGCGGAGAAAGCGCATTAGAGAAAATTGTTACATTAGAGCCCGATGTGGTTTTTCTTGATATTGAAATGGCGGAAATGTCCGGATTAAGTCTAGCTAAAATGCTGCAGCGCATGAAGCAGCCGCCGAGCATTGTGTTCGCTACCGCCTATCCTAATTATGCGGTAGAGGCGTTCCGATGTGAAGCGGTCGATTATTTGCTGAAGCCATTTGATGAAGGGCAGATTCGCGAAACGATATGGCGTTTGATTCGCAAATTTGAAAAAGAAAGGCCGGCTGCTTCTGAGGAGGCGGTTCGCAAGCTGGCCGTCGAGGAAGACGACGGGATTGTTTATGTTTCGCCACACGATATTTTGTATTGCTGTCGAGAAATTAAAGATACGCTTATTGTTACGAAGCAAAAAACGTATTATACGAAGGTGTCGCTAAAGGATTTGGAGCAAAAGCTAAAAGGAAATCTGTTTTTCCGGCCGCATAAAAGCTACTTGGTGAATGTGGAAAAAATTGCGCAGCTCACCCCCTGGTTTAATGGAGCATATCAGCTGTCACTCGAGGGAACGGCCGATAAAATTCCGGTGAGCCGGAATTATGTCAAAGCATTGCGACAACGGTTGGAATTATAGAGGAAGCTGGTTTAGTTCACTTTATTTGAAATGGAAAATCAAGGGATGGAAACGAGACATAAAAGGCTATTGAAAAAATGCTGATGAAGAAGAGGAGCTAATTTTATGCTCCTTTTTTGTACATAGGGCCCCCTGAACGAAAAGGAGTGAGAGGCAGGGGGCGATGAAAGGTCATCTGTTTTGTACGAATCGCAACAATTCGTACGCTCGATCGCCGACAAGAAGAATAAGCTGTTCAAACAGTTCGTCGCGTTTTATATCTAAATCTACGACTTTTTTAGCTAATTCAAGAGCTTGCCGATTCAACATCATCCCCTCCGTTTCTTTTCCGCCGGCTTTTATTTTTCTCATATTCATGACGCAGATCGCTTACGGTCCATTGGGAAAGGAGATCGGGATTGACAAACTGTCCCGTCCTCATCAGTTCATAAATATAAAACTGCTTTTGTTTCGACAGGGCTTTCCGCATGAATGCTCCCATATGATCAACTCCCTTTTTCTTTTCATCTTATATGATTCAGCTAATGAATTCATATCTTTTTGTTAGTTTTTCTTACATAAAATCGGAATGATTGTTAATTTTTTTAACAATATGGTAACAGTTTTCCCTTAAAACTTTTATAATAATGTTAGAAAAACTGTCATAGGAGGGGCGCCATGTCACATAAAGAAGATTCTTATAAATTCAAAAAGGTTATTTCGATCGGAATTGTTAGTGAGTTAACAGGGCTCTCGCAACGGCAGATTCGCTACTATGAGGAACGAAAGCTCATTTTTCCAGATCGATCAAAGGGAGCGCGCAAATATTCATTTGATGATGTAGAACGATTAATGGATATTGCCGATAAGCGAGAAGAGGGCGTTACGACCCGAGAAATTCGCAAAGAGTTGACAAAGGAAGTTAGAGAAAAAATGTTAAAAGGACAAATGAATGCTCACTTTCGTCTGCGCGGATAAACCAATAGCCAAAATGGAGGAGAGAATACATTTTAGCCGTACGAATCATACTAACATATAAAGTAAAAGATTTATTGACAAAGGAGCGGTTCATGATGGAGCCTTCTTGGAAATCTCTTCTCCCATTTTTAATTGTGATTCCACTATCAATATGGACGCGGCAAGTCATTCCCGGTTTGTTTGCTGCGCTGATGCTAGGCAGCTACTTAATAGAGCCAACGCTGCTTGGCGGTTTAAAAACGATGCTGTCTTATGTCGTTCATAATCTTATGCAAACGAATAACATCCGAATTATTATTTTTCTTTATGTATTTGCTGGCTTAATTAGTATGATCAAATATACAGGAGGAATCAAAGGCTTTGTTCACCTCGTGAGTAAAAAGGTGAAAACAGCGAGAAGCGCTCTCCTGCTTACGTGGGTTTCGACGATGGTGACCTTTAGCGATCCTGATTTTCGGATTGTGACAGTGGCTCCTATTATGAAAGCGCTGAAAAGACGTCTTCATTTATCGTCTCAGCAAATCGGTTTTACAATTGAAGTGACCTCCAATCCTGTCGTAGCGTTGATTCCGCTGGCGACTGCGTTTGTCGGATACATGGTGTCGGTGATTGATAAAGCGCTGAAAACCGCCGGGATTCATGAAAAAGCCTACACCATTTATGTCCAAAGCATTCCTTTTAACTTTTTTTCATTCACCATTATTGTGGTTGGTCTGTATTATAGCTTTTTCAAATACTCGAAAAAAACGGAGCCGATGGCCGACATAAAAAAATGGAATCAGGCGGTCATGGTTGAAGCGGCAAGCGAGGCGGAAGCCAATCCGAACGAGGCTCAAGGGGAAGAAAGATTAGAAACCTGTCCAAAGGCATTTGAAAAAGAAACGCCGATCAGGCCTTGGAATTTAATGATTCCTCTTTCATTTGTGCTTGTATTAACGTTATTTCTTAGCTGGTGGGACGGACGGAAAGGAGCAAACAGCTTTTTTGATGCTTTTCTGCGCAGCGATGCCCTTGGAGTCATGCTGGAATCGTTAATCATAACGGTCATCATCGCTGTGGCCTACTTTTTGTTTCAAAAATTTAAGCTAGCGGATTTGCTCACTCATTTTGTCAAAGGCGGAAATGAGTTAATGTCTGTCATTATTATGCTTTCATTAATTTGGGCGGTGTCCGCGATTTCTGAGGACTTGGGATTCTCGCAGTATATTACGGATCATGTAAAAGGCTGGATTCCTCACTATTTTGTAGCTCCTGTATTGTTTTTATTAGGTGCGCTGATTTCTTATTTTATCGGCTCCTCTTGGGGAACGTGGGGATTATTAATGCCGCTTGGCGTTACGCTTGCTCATGAATCGGGCACGAACATTTTATTAGTGATTGGCGCTGTATTTGCTAGCGGTACATTTGGCGCTTTTGCTTCCCCGCTTAGCGATAACACGGTAACGCTTTGTACCATTTTAGATCTGCCGGTGATTGAATATGCGCGCACGAAGCTGCTTCCTTCTTTTATTGCAGCGGGCCTAGCCGTCATTTTATTCAGCGTCATGTCGTTTATTATGCGGTAGTCTGGTAGCATGGCTGAAAAGTGCTATATAAGGGTCACTTGATTCATATGGATCTCGTGCGGTTTTTCAACGGCCGGAGGAAGGTTTTTGAACTTGCCTCCGGCCGCTATTTTTTCAGAGCTTCCAGTTACTGAACCTTGCTTATTAGGCATGCCTCGACAGTTTTTCAAATGGTGAATATCTGCCAATCGGTTTTTTTGATATAATACAGATAATCACCATTTTATTTGTCCAGTTGCATCATCGGCTTCATCCTGAGAGCTAGCTGCTACGTTAGTTGTAGACAGAAGAAACAATCAATCATCATCCCCTTCCTTGTTGTCTTCTCATTGTCTAGTGAATTCAAATGACCCGTGGCGTTCTAGTGTAAAATGGAAAGCCAAACAAGATGCGCACGGTCAAGAAAGCAAGCATTGACGTACCATATAGAGAAAGAATGACGATCCATATGCAGCCGTTTATCAATCAGGGGACAGAGACGCTTGTTGTTTGCCTAAAAACTGGCGGATAAACCTCCTAAAAGGCGGGTGGAGGAAGATGGAAAATGGAATAAATCTGTTGAAAAGTGTTCAGGAGCTTGAACAGTGGAATTGCGAGGACTGCGATACGCAGTTGATGGTATTGAAGGAAAACCAGCAGCAAATCCAAGCGGATGCAAGGATCTATTACGATGAAACAAAAGATGGTCAAGCGATTAAGAGATATTACCGGAAGATTGAGCATCAAGCGGATAAGCTGTCCCTGTTTGTACAGTATCACGAACTGATTACAAAAACGCATAAGCGGAGATTGCCGTATTTTTTCAGTAAGGATGAGTATTTGTATACATGGGTCGATCTTCATCCGGATGGCTCCGTTCAAAGCATTTATTCAGGAGAGAAAAAGGCCCCGGAAACGATGATTGTCCGAGATTATGAAATCGTTAAAAAGAGATATGAGGAATTCCGGCTGCTGTTAAAAAAAATAAGAAAAAGTGAATTGAATGTCGAACAAAAGATAAAAGGGATTGAACAGCAATTTAAATTTAACACGGAGCATGTTGTGCCGCAATCATGGTTTGGAGCGCGAGAGCCGATGAAAGGAGATTTGCATCATCTGTTTGTGTGCCAGCCGGAATGCAATACGGTCCGCTCTAACTTTCCATATGCTGACTTTCCCTTCTATGAACCAGAATCACCTGATGAACTAATTCAAAATCATTGCGGCGTCGCTGAAAATGGCTTTTTTGAACCGGAATACGGAAAAGGGACAGTGGCAAGAGCGATGTTATATTTTTTACTGCGCTATCCGACGCAAATTGCCAAGGGAGTCCGCCGTAAAATTGATGTTCCGTTGCTTATTCGCTGGCACAAACAGTTTCCCGCTACGCTTTATGAAAGACATCGAAATCAAGCCATTTTTCTGATTCAAGGCAATCGCAACCCGTTTATTGATGTTCCGGAGTTAGCAGAGCATATGGTATTTCCGATCAAGCTCATAAAAAATAAAGCGATATAAATCGTGGTTATTTTTTTCGGGAGGGGCATTTAGGGGGACATAGAAGCAAGTAAGACAATCCTATCTCTAAGTGAAGGAGACGCTGGAACGCCTTCTCCTTTTGAAAGGTGGCCGAAGATCATCGCTTGGCAGGCAGTGAAAGGCGGTGCCGCTCGGCCATTTGTTATGCGAAATGATCGATAGAGAACGGAATGAACCTTTCTTTTCGTGGTGTAATCGAGTGCAACGGTATGAATGGAATGTGTCCACATTTCTCTCGCCAATGATCAGATAGGGTATTCGGACGACCGTTTTCGTCATCAAGATGCATGACGCAAAGGAAAGGTGTGAGGTCGATAAGCCGGCTGCTTCGCTTTAAGCTGTATAATAGAGTTTGAAACGAGAAGAAGGGCGATTGAAAGATATCTTGATATAAATAGTTCTAAACTCCTATTTACATTTTTATACAAGAATAGATTTAATGGATATAAAGGGTAATAATTTTCTAAATATTTTTTTGATTTTTGCATGAGAAAAGCAAGTGCTTGGACTGGCTTCCAACCATTGACTTCCCATTTCTTCGCAAGGAGGATGTATATAGATTCAGGGAATGAGATGGCATAGGGCATGCGCGCGAATTTTGACGATTGATGGAAGGTGCGAGAGGTAAAGGAGAGTAAAAGATGGTTTATGACGGTATTCTTTTATCATTATTAATCGGTTTATTGCGCGGGGGAAATTTGAAAGGGATTGCCCATATAAACTTGCGCGGCGGCTGGCTTTTTCCTATTTTACTAGGGATTGAAATTTGTATTTTTATGTTGCAAAATAAAATAGATATAATTGGTCAAGCTAGCAATGTCTTGTTTCTTTTGATTTATGTAGTTGGCCTGATTTTTCTCTGGATGAATCGACACCAGCCGGGTTTTTTGGTGATTTTTGCAGGAGTGTTTTTGAATTTCATTGTTATGGCAGTCAACGGCGGAAGGATGCCTGTTTCCATTGAAGCTGCACAAACGCTTGGGCGGGAGTATGTCGAAATTTTGAAGGCTGGCATATATGGAAAGCATGAAGCGATTCACGCTTCCACTGTTTTGCCGTTTTTAGGAGACATTATTCCGCTTTCCCCGCCATATCCGCGCCGGCAAGTAATCAGCATCGGCGATGTGGTCATGAATGTAGGAGCGTTTCTCTTTGTTCAGCATCTTATGGTGAATGGACAGAATAATCCTTCTTCACATCAAACCGCCCATGAAGGGAGGTGAACAGGATGAACGTAACCGTTAAAAAAGTGCTTGTGAACCTATTAATCATCGGTTCTGTTATCGTGGCGTTGACATCGGGATTTAAGCTTGGTGGTTAATTTAACAAAGAGGGAGAGTAGCATGATACTACTCCTTCTTAAAATTCTTATAATGAGAGTGATTTAATATGTTTGTAAAGGTAGATTTGAAAAGCCATGAAAAGATCTATACATTATTTATCTCAATTTTAGGAATATTTATGTTTGTTATAAAAGATCACTTTCATACTCAATCCCTAGAGGATTGGGTTTTAATTTATATGCTAGCTGGCTCGATTACTTTGTTAAATTTTTTTCTAATCAATCTTCCGCCAAAAGATAATTCATTTTCAATGGATTCGTCGGTATATCTTGCCACTGTATTTTTGTACGGAACGGATTTAGCTTTAAAAGTTCTGCTGCTTTGTAGTATAGTAGAGCTTTTTTACAGACGTAAAATGTCCTTATGGAGACATCTCTTTAATTTTTCCATGTACTGTTTAATGATTCTGGGAGCGTATTATTCTTTTCTCTTATTTAATGGAAAAATTGGTGCAATCAATACGTATAATTTATGGCCATACGTGATGAGTTTAATGGCTTATTTTATCATAAATGTGACATTAATGTTTCTGTTTTTCTTCTTTTCAGGACAAATTTTTAAAGGAGCACTAGATTTAGGGGTTTTGAAGGAAGCATGTGTTAGCTATTCTGTCACCTTGTTGCTTTCCCTAGTTTTGGCTCTTTTGTTAAAACAGGAAAAATATTTCGGGTTATTTTTATTTACGGTTTTAGTTGTATTACTTTCCTTTGTATTCAATAAATTTCTACAATTATATCAATCCGTCGCTGAACGAGCGAATCGGGATGATTTAACGGGTTTGTACAATCATGGTTTTTTTAAAGAAACGTTAAAAGAACATTTTGCAGATGTGAAAAAGTTGCCGCAATCTTTTTGCCTCGCGTTGCTGGATTTGGATGATTTTAAAAAATATAACGATTGCAATGGCCATTTGCGCGGGGACGAGCTGTTGAAGTTTTTCGGTGATTTATTGCAAGCCGAAACAAAGGAGAAAAATTATATTGTGGCGCGTTATGGCGGCGAAGAATTTGCCATTTTAATGCCGAACACAACGAAAGAAGCGGCCTTTTTATTTCTCGATCGGCTGCGTAAAAAAGTGAATGATACGTATTTTATTGGTGTTGAATATGTTCCTTATCGCTGTCTTTCTTTTTCCTGTGGAATTGCTGAATATGAAAAAGGAATGTATGACAGCGGTGAGTTAATTCATAAAGCAGATCAAGCCATGTATTATGCAAAAGCGCAAGGAAAGAATAATGTACAAATATATGACGAGGAAAATATTTGTTGGAGTCAAATTGAATTTAAAGAAGATTTGGAGGACATGGAGCAGCTGTTGAGAATTTTTTTATCAAAGGATGTCTATACGTACCGTCACAGCAAGCGGGTCTTTACGTATGCGCTTGAATTCAGTGAACGGCTTGATCTAACCGATCATGAAAAACAAACGCTTATTTTAGGAGCGCTTATTCACGATATCGGAAAGATCGAAGTGCCGCGCGACATTTTAAATAAAAAAGGAAAGCTGGAGCCTCATGAATGGGAAATTATCCAAAAGCACGTGATATGGGGAAAAGAAATTTTAGCTTCGAATCGCCGGTTTGAAGATGTGCTGCCGCTTGTTGAGCTTCACCATGAACGATATGATGGAAAAGGCTATCCATATGGATTAAAAGGAGAGGAAATTCCGAAGCTGGCTCGCATCTTATGCATCATCGATTCCTTTGATGCGATGACAACAGAGCGCCCGTATCAGCCCACCAAGACATTTGAAGAAGCTGTGGCCGAACTACGCGCCTGTGCAGGAACACAGTTTGACCCTTATTATGCCCAGCAGTTTATTCAGTTTATCGAAACGCAATATATGCCGCGTTTGGAGCGGACGAATCGCTAGCCATGTATATGAATATAGAGTTCGTGTTGTTTTTTGACGGCCGAAGATGAGTATGTGGACTTATCTTCGGCCGTTATTTTTTAGAGACCTTTTGTTCGACCTTCAAGCTGTATTTATCGGGAATGATTATTTTTGATTGATTTATAGATAATTTTTGATTTTTTATGAATGAAATTGATTGATTTTGATTGATTTTTCGTTCGCCATACGATATGATGAAAGCAACGATATGATTCAGAAGGGGAGGTGAGACCGTGCTGACAGTGGAAAGACATCGCCTGATTCTAGAATTATTAGCAGAAAAAAAGATTGTGAAATTGCAGGAACTGGTTGAAGCAACGGCGTCTTCCGAATCAACCATCCGCCGCGATTTAAACCAACTGGAGAAGGAGAAAAAATTGCGGCGCGTTCATGGAGGAGCTGCTGTTTTGCATCAAAAAAGAGAGGAATTGAGCATACTTGAGAAATCAGAAAAGTATATACAAGAAAAACGAATGATCGCTCAATATGCCGCGGGTTTTGTTGAAGCTGGCGATTGCATTTACTTAGATGCAGGCACAACGACTCTTGAATTGATACCGCATTTAAATGCCAAAGATCTTGTTGTTGTGACCAACGGCATCACTCATTTAGAAGCATTGCTGGAGAAAAATATTCCCACTTATTTGCTAGGGGGATTGATTAAAAAGAAAACAAAGGCGCTAATTGGACGCGGGGCGCTTCATTCATTAGAAAATTATAGCTTTGACAAATGCTTTATTGGTGTGAATGGCATCCATCTTGAATACGGATACACAACACCAGATCCGGAAGAAGCGATGGTGAAAAGCATGGCGATTAAGCTTTCTCGGCAAGCCTATGTTTTAGCAGACCACTCGAAAATAAATGAAAGCACATTTGCGAAAATTGCCGATTTGCCAGCGGCCACGATTATTACAGATGAGTTAGATGAAGAACTGCTGGAACAATACGAAGCAAAGACCGAGGTTAAGGTTGTGACAACATGATTTATACATGTACACTAAATCCTTCTGTTGACTATATTGTCGAAGTAGATCATTTTCAAATTGGTGAACTGAATCGAGCGTTGAGTGCAACGACCTTTCCAGGTGGAAAAGGAATTAATGTATCGCGCGTACTGAGACGTCTTGGTGTGCCAAATACGGCTTTAGGCTTTATTGGTGGATTTACAGGAGCCTTTATTGAGCATGAATTACAGCGCGAAAATATTCAGTTTGATTTTGTCAAAGTGCCGGAAGATACGCGAATTAATATTAAATTAAAATCGGGAAAAGAAACCGAAATTAATGGAAAAGGCCCGACGATTTCCTTTGATTCGCAAAAGGAAATGCTCAAAAAAATTCGATGTTTGCGGCCTGATGACTTTCTCGTGCTGGCTGGCAGCATTCCTTCCTCGCTTTCTGTGCGTTTTTATGAACAAATCATGGACGTGGCGAAAAAAGCGCAGGTAAAAGTGATCGTGGATACAAGCGGCCCCGCCCTAAAGAGGCTCATGAACGACCAGCCGTTTTTAATGAAGCCGAATCATCGCGAGCTAGGAGAATTATTTGATACGGTTTTTCATTCGAAAAGAGAGGCCGCCATATATGGACGCCGCCTAGTTGAATGGGGTGTGAAGCATGTCATTGTCTCACTTGCAGGAGAGGGAGCGTTCTTTTTTGATAAGGAAACCGCGCTGTTTGCTGAAGCGCCGAAGGGAGCGGTAAGAAATTCGGTTGGCGCTGGTGATTCGATGGTCGCAGGCTTTCTAGCTGCCTATACGAGCGGAAAAAGTGTAGAAGAATCATTTGCTTATAGTGTCGCATCCGGAAGCGCTACCGCTTTTTCGCAAGACTTATGCACAAAAGAAAATGTCGAGCGGTTGCTTGGCCAAGTAAAAATCATGCGCATTTAAAAGGAGGGTGTGATCGTGAAAATTACGGATTTATTAACAGAGGAAACGATTGTTCTTGAGGCGAAAGCGAGAACAAAGGAGGAAATTATTGACGAGCTTGCTCAAACATTAGAGCAAGCAGGTGTATTGCATGATTTGAAAGCGTTTAAAGAGGCGGTTTTGCTCCGTGAAGCGCAGAGTACGACGGGAATCGGCGATGGAATTGCCATTCCTCATGCGAAAACATCCGCGGTGGCCAGACCGGCGGTGGCCTTTGGCCGATCTAATCCTGGAATCGATTATGACGCATTGGACGGAAAGCCAAGCCATTTATTTTTTATGATTGCTGCTCCGGATGGGGCGGATCACACTCATTTGGAAGCGCTCGCCCGTCTATCATCCATGCTGATGGATGCCGCATTTCGTTCACGTGTTGAAAGCGCTTCAACTAAGGAAGAGCTGCTTTCTGTCATCAAAGAAAAAGAAGCGGCAGAAGAGATAGAGCCTGAAACGGCGCCAGCTTCAGCGAAAAAAATAGTAGCGGTTACAGCTTGTCCAACCGGAATTGCCCATACGTATATGGCGGCTGATGCGCTCAAAGCGAAAGCGAAAGAAATGAATATCGACATCAAAGTTGAAACGAACGGTTCAAGCGGTGTCAAAAATGAATTAACAGCGAAAGATATTGAAGAAGCATCTGCTGTTATCGTTGCGGCAGATAAGCAAGTAGAAATGGAGCGCTTCAGAGGGAAGCCTGTGCTGCAAGTGCCTGTTGCTCAAGCGATCCGCCAACCGGAACGGCTGATTGAGCAGGCCTTAAAGCAAGAAGCACCCGTCTATCAAGGAAGTGGGGCCAAGCTGGAATCAACTCATGTGAAAGGACGTACAGGCTTTTACAAGCATTTGATGAACGGCGTATCAAACATGCTTCCGTTCGTGGTCGGCGGGGGGATTTTGATTGCGATCTCCTTCCTGTTTGGAATCAAAGCCTTTGATCCAAACGATCCATCGTTTCATCCATTAGCCAAGGCATTGATGGATATTGGAAGCGGCAACGCCTTTGCGCTTATGATTCCTGTACTTGCGGGGTTCATTGCCATGAGCATTGCTGATCGCCCAGGATTTGCGCCAGGAATGGTTGGCGGATTTATCGCAGCTAATGGCGGGGCTGGATTTTTAGGAGGATTAATCGCAGGCTTTTTAGCCGGATATTTAGTGGTTGGACTTAAGAAAGCCTTTCATAAGCTCCCTGCTGCGTTTGAAGGCATTAAGCCTGTATTGATTTATCCGCTATTTGGTATTCTTATCACTGGGTTTATTATGCTGTATGTAATTGTCGATCCAGTAAAAGCATTAAATGATGGAATGAAGCATTGGCTTTCCAGTCTGGGAACAGGGAATCTTGTACTATTGGGACTCATTCTTGGCGGAATGATGGCGATTGATATGGGTGGACCGATTAATAAAGCGGCCTTTACATTCGGACTTGCCATGATTGATGCCGGAAATTACGCTCCACATGCGGCGATTATGGCAGGAGGGATGGTTCCTCCGCTCGGTCTGGCCTTGGCCACGACATTGTTTAAGCGTAAATTTACAAAAGCGGAACGGGAAGCTGGAAAAACATGCTATATTATGGGCGCCACGTTTATTACGGAAGGAGCCATTCCATTTGCAGCCGCCGATCCAGTGCGTGTCATCCCTTCGATTATTGTCGGGTCGGCGATTGCCGGAGCGTTAACGATGCTGTTTAAAATCGGCCTGCCAGCGCCGCATGGCGGAATTTTTGTCATTCCGATCGTCAAAGGAAGTCCATGGTTATATATACTTGCTATTTTAATAGGATCCATCGTCACAGCCTTGATGGTTGGTCTGTGGAAAAAAGAAGTGAAAGAATAAAAGATGGATAGGAAAACGAGGCGTGGAAACGCTTCGTTTTTTTTATGAGAAAATTTTATGAAATTCTCATGAAAAGGATGGATCAGTCGTGCTAAAATAAAAAAGTTGCTGTTAGGGTATATTTGTCAATAACGACGGAATCGGTCGGAAAACGGTGTTGTGTGAACTTTTGCTATACATTCGTGCGACAGGTAAGTCTCTGGCGATTGGCTTCCGTCAGCGATCATTTGTTTCATCCGGCATAAAAAGACGCTATTGGCCAATGCGGATAAACGGAAACATATTCAACAAATAAGGTGTTTTATTAATAAATTTTTTGCCATAGACCTCTATATGATGATCCGATTGCCAGGGGCAACCGATGCTGCTTCCTGCAAGTGGCTTTGTTTGTAAGCGGCTGATTGTTCGGCGCTCAGTGGCGCTTTGGCGTGACAGAAGTCCGTTACCGATTGATCTTCCGTTGTCGAAAAAATGGAGGAGATGGGTTTCTGGTGAAAACTCCATCTGTATTTCCATATAGAAAGTTTGAAACGTTCAGTTGTATTATGATAGTATAACGATCATCGATGCTTCGCATACAGCAACGGCACATCTGGAACGATGGAATCAGTCGGCTGATTGCAACATGATCCGTTGATGGAATGGCCAATATATAGTTGGAATTGGTCATGTTCACAGTTGCATGGATACGAAGGTTGAACCGATTTTTTCACTCATTTTCGTTACAAAAGTGCGTGGTGAAAAACAAGTCGCGAGACCCTTTCGACCGAGGGCTGTTACAGATACCATTTGTTCAATTGTTTTAGTTATAATTTATACAGATATAATGGTGAGATCCTGTTATGAACTTTATTAAAGAAAAGGAGAGGCCGCATGAAGTCCTTTCTACAGCTTAATACTATTTTTGTTAGTATTTTAATAGAGTCTATTCCTTTTATATTAATTGGTGTATTTATTTCGGGTATTATTCAAATGTTTGTGACAGAAGAAATGGTCAAAAAATGGGTTCCGAAAAATAAAGTGCTGGCTGTCCTGTATTCAGCTCTCATTGGCGTGTTGTTTCCAGCATGCGAATGCGGCATTGTACCGATTACCCGCCGTTTAGTTACGAAAGGGGTGCCGCTACATGCTGCCATTCCGTTTATGTTGACAGGGCCTGTCGTTAATCCAATCGTCCTGTTTTCTACGTATATTGCCTTTGGCAGCAATTTTAAAATGGTGATTTATCGTGCGGTTTTTGCGTATATTGTGGCTGTCATGGTTGGACTCATATTATCGATACAATATAAAGATGAGCAGCTGCGAAACCAAGAAGTGATCCATGCTTCCCCGTCCCGGACATTGAAGGAAAAATGGATGGGGACGCTAGAGCATACGGTGGAAGAATTTTTTACGTCAGGGAAATATTTAATTATCGGTGCTTTTATCGCTTCTGCTATGCAAACGTACGTCAAAACATCAACACTTCTGGCCATTGGACACGGGAAAATGACGGCATCTCTTGTGATGATGGCGCTGGCGTTTGTGCTTTCATTATGCTCTGAAGCGGATGCATTTATTGCTTCGTCGTTTCAAAATACATTTTCTTTTGGAGCATTGGCTGCCTTTTTAGTATATGGACCGATGTTGGATATTAAGAATACGCTTATGCTGCTTCAATCGTTTAAAACACGATTTGTGCTTGTGCTGATTGCTTATATTACACTCTTTGTTTTTATCGGCTCATTATTGATTTAACATAACCTGTCGAGAAGTCTCCCGCCTCTAAACAAAGGGTAAGTGGAGGGGGATTCATTAAGGAGAACGACTTTTCTGATCCGGAAATTTTACTATCCATATGGCTTGGAAGCAGGGCGATAGTTGAATCGATGAGATGAAGCAGCTTGGTGGCCATGTCTTGCTGGCAGTTCAGCATAAAAAAGCGGTGAATAAGGGGGGCGGTTCGATGCTGCGCACATATATTTTACTTGGCTTTGCTTTTGTTTTTTTTCATTTGCATGCCACTGGTGATATAAGCAAATACATTAATATGCGCTACTCTTACTTGTCGTTTAGTGCCATTTTTTTGTTTGTTTTTCTAACGGTTATTCAATTTATCATCGCAAATCGAAAGGAGAAACATACACATCATCACCATTGTCATGATGATTGCTGCCATCATCATGAAGAGGGGCAGCCGAAGTGGAAAAAAGCGCTTAATTATGCTATTTTCATTTTTCCGATCGTCTCAGCATTAGCATTTCCCATCGCTACGTTGGATTCAGACATTGTCAAAGCCAAAGGGTTTCATATTCCAGGATTTGATACGCAAAGCGAAGACCCTACCGTGCAGCGGCAGTTTTTGCGTCCTGATACAAGCATTTATTATGATCGAAGCGGCTATGAGGATTTAATGAGAAAGGATTTGGCTCAGTTCTCTAAAAAATCCAGTCTGATTCTCAATGACCAAAACTATTTAAAAGCGATTGAGACCATTTATCAATTTCCAGGTGAGTTTAGCGATAAAGAGATTGAATTGGATGGCTTTGTTTACCATGATGAAACAACGAATAAGGACCAAGTATTTATTTTGCGATTTGGTATCATCCATTGTGTAGCTGATTCAGGGGTCTATGGACTGCTGGCTGAGTTTGCAAAACCGCCTGCTCTCAAAAATGATGAATGGATTCATATAAAAGGGGAACTATCCACTATGTATTACCAGCCGTATAATGCTGTTATTCCATATGTGAAGGTAGCATCTTGGCATACGATGAAACAACCGGAAGAGCCCTATGTGTTTCGCGGCTATGACCGTTAGCAAATGGAATAGGAGATGGATGATCGTCAGACAGCCCTTGCCGTTTATTAAGCAGCAAGGGCTGTCTGCCTATGCTGGCTAGCCGCAGCAATTCAATACTTCTCCAAGCTTTAAGCAGCGCAGCCGTTCTAGATCGAGCTGGCGCCTTTGCCATTCAGATACGAGACGGTCAAGCGCCTCCTGCGGTGTGTCATCAGCGAGGCGGAACGCTCCATAATGCATGGGAATAAATATATTGGCTTGACAGTCCATAAAGGCTTGAACGGCTTCCTCAGGAGTCACGTGCTGCGGCCCCATAAACCATTCTGGTTCATAAGCGCCGATGGGCAGGAGCGCATAGTCGATAGAAAAACGTTCACCAATTTCGCGAAAGCCGCGAAAATAGCCGCTGTCACCGGCAAAATAAAAGGTTGGCTGTCCATCTGTATGGATGATCCAGCCTCCCCAGTGGGAGGTATTCATATCTAGCAATGTTCTTCTTGTCCAGTGCTGTGCGGGCACAAAGGTAAAGAATGTTCCTCGATACTCCACGGTATCCCACCAAGAGCATTCTGTCACATGTTGATATCCTTTTCGGCGGAATAGACGTCCAAGGCCAACTGGAACGAAAAAATGAGGATTTCCTTTTAGTTTGCGAATGCTGGAAAAATGTAAATGGTCGTAATGGCCGTGTGAAATAAGAACAACATCGACAGTTGGCATGTCGTTGATCGCAATTCCCGGAGCAGTAAGCCGTTTAGCTGTCCCCATTCTTTTAGCCCATACAGGGTCTGTCACAACCGTTATTCCATTTGTTTGGATAACAAAGGTAGAATGGCCGATCCATGAAAGCAATGTATTCGCTTGATTCTCATGAAGCTGTTGATATTCAGGCGGATCAACGTGTGGAACTTGATAGGAAAGATCCTTTTGTTTGGTTTTTCGTTCTTTTTGCCATCGACGAAAGTCAGAAAATGTTTTTTTAGTCGAAATAAGGTCTAAATTTTCATATCGCTTCATGATGCTTTCCTTCCTTTTTAAACCGTTTGAGAGCTATCATATCACATTCTCTCTTCCTGCTGCTTTGACAGGTTCATTTTTCACGATGTATCTAAATGATTTGTACGAACGGCAAATAAAAAGTGAATAAGATGGTCCGCGCAAAAGGCGGACCTCCATTCATTTTATATGGAACAAGTAGTCAAAATTAACGGTCCGTTTTTCGTAATGGCAATTGTATGCTCGTATTGGGCAGAATAAGATCCGTCTACCGTTCTGGCTGTCCAGCCGTTCTTGTCCATGCGGCTCTGCCATTTTCCGGTGTTTACCATCGGTTCAATCGTAATCACCATGCCCTCTTTTAGGCGCATCCCTTTTCCTTTTTGCCCGAAGTGGGGAATGAACGGTTCTTCGTGAATGGTCGGACCGATGCCATGACCCGTAAAGTCGCGGACAACTGAAAAACCTTGTGCTTCCACATATGTTTGGATAGCATAACCGATATCCCCGATCCGGTTTCCGACTACAGCCTGTTCAATTCCTTTATATAAAGATTGTTCCGTAACAAATAACAAGGATTTCAGCTCCTCGCTGATTTCGCCAACGGCATATGTCCATGCCGAATCAGCAAGCGCTCCATGCAAATTTACAACGAAATCAATGGTGACGATATCCCCGTTTTTCAGCGGCTCATGGCGTGGAAAACCATGACATATTTCATCATTGATCGAAGCGCATGTGGCATATTGATAGCCTTTATACCCCTTTTGTTCTGGAGTAGCTCCATGTTGAGCTAAAAAATTCTCAACAAAATGGTCAATTTCTGCTGTTGTTATTCCTGGCTGAATGAGTTTGGCAATTTCTTGATGGCAAGCAGCCAGTAATTTTCCGGCTTCCTGCATAAGCTGAATTTCTCGTTCTGTTTTTAAATGAATCATTGTTAATAAGCTTCTCCTTTATTCTCATCTTTCTTTCTTATTTTAACATATTTGCCGAGAAATCTCTCATCTTGACAGCGCATAGGCTGGAGCGGTTCATATTATGTATATGAAGGAAAAGGTTAAATGACTAGAGCATTTTCTTGGTCGCTGGCCGTCTGCTTTTGTCTTGATTGCGCTAATGGGAAATAGATACATACGGTTGTCCCTTTGTTAACTTCGCTTGTAATATGAATGGTTCCGTCCATCGATTCAACGATGCGATAAACGACCATCATGCCAAGTCCTGTTCCTTTTGTGCCTTTCGTCGTAAAATAAGGTTCACCAAGCCGGTCGATTTGTTCTTTTGTCATGCCGATTCCTGTATCACTCACGCGGATTAAAATTTGCTCATGCTCAATAGATACATAAATATCAAGTGTTCCGCCATTTTGCATTGCTTCAATGGAGTTTTTCATAATATTCAATAAACATTGCTGGAATTTTTCTCGTTCTCCTTTTACATGGAAGGGGATTAACGATGCTTGAATATCCACACTGTTCATGTTGGCAAGCGGACGCAGCAAATCAATGACTCGTTCAATTTCTGTTTTGACATTGAGCTTTTCTACATATTCTGGGGCCGGTTTAGCAAATGTCAAATAATCCGTAATAATCGACTCCGCCCGATCTAATTCTTCGATGGCAATTTGGATGTACTGCTTTCGTTTTTCCGGTGGCAAATGGCTCTGCTCAAGCAACTGCATAAAACCTCGGGCGGCAGTGAGCGGATTGCGCACCTCATGAGAAATGGAAGCGGCTAAGTGGCTAACGACTTCCATTTTTTCTGCTCGAATAATTTGTTTGCGCAATGAGTTGTTTTTATAAAGCATTTCTTTTAAATAACAGGCTGTTGCCATGCTAATGGGTTGAATAATCAAATACGAAGACCAAAACGGCAGCGATGAGAACGCCATTTGATCCAATAGGACGGTCAACATCCCGGAAAAGGTGGATAAAACAAAGGTGAGCAAGATACGCTGCTTAACAGACAATGATAAAAAATATTTTGACAGCAGCATGCTAACGAACATCACAAAAAAGGATGGCATGACGGTAATCATCCATTGTTCTTTTCCTAAAAGTATGTGATATCCAATTGCAAGCAAACAAAGAATGAAGCCAACAAGCGGTCCTTTATATAAACTTCCGAGCCAAAGAGGAATTTGGTGCAGATTGTAATCGCGCTCTGTGTCGGTGCTGATTGGAAAAGTCATGCAAAGAAAGGTCGTTAAAGCAAACGAAACGGTTAGCACATGATTTTTAAGCAGTTTTGGCACCTTTCGTTCCTCTAGCCATAACGGAACGGCGAAAATGGGAGCTAAAATGAAAAATAAATTCAACAAAAAATCCTTCAAAATATTAAGCATAAAAGCACCTTCTTTCGCATTTCGACAGCATGTACTAGTCTATTTCATTGTAAACAAAAAAACTGTCAAATGTTAAGGGGGAATCATTAGAGTTATTTTGACATAAATCCTGCTTTTTCAACACATTGATGCATAAATGACAAGGTTCGTTTAACTGCTCAAAAATTTGTTGATTTTTTTTGGTTTATTGTTCAATATTTTCTTCTATATAATTTTATTGGAATGGAAAGAAAAAGGGGGAGTTTTATGACAGGGGATCAGTATAACCAACTTATCCAATGGATTCAGCAAAAACAGCCTGTCAAAATCAAGATGCGTCATGGAGAAGCAACATTTTTGCCGGTAAAGCTATATCAAGATGCGCAAAAATTATTTGTATACAACAGAGAAATGCGGTTGATGAATATTGCTTTTGACGATATTATCTCCATCAAGCCAACACGTATTTACGGTTCGTTTGATCGGCGCAAGCTGATACATATGTATATGCTGTAAAAAAAGGGCGGTCTGTGACCGCTCTTTGTCGCTTTTAGAGGTTTTATATGGATAGGTGGCCAACGCTTTTCCTTTTGTTATATACTATGTGTATGAAAAATGAAACAAATCTGAAACCTGTGTTTCCTTTGGCTAGCAAGCGAGCCGTTGTTTGGTCTATGGTTGTTTAAATTAGGATCCGCGGTGCTAGGTGAGCATAACGTACGGTTACTGCTTTAACATCTATTTTCATGTGAGCAGATGATGCCCCCGACTCTGACCGTTGGTTTTTACATGGATATACAAGTCAATCAAGCTCTAAACGTTTTAGAGACTGTTGACCAATGTTTTGTATTCTGCATTATGGACCTCGCATGGCTGCGCTCTTAAGCCATTTGCGGCTGAAGAAATCGACATAAGATAGTTTACAAGAATGATAGGGCAAGGTTCATGTTGATTTTGTCTAGCAAATAAACATCATTGCAAGGAAGGGGAAGCAAAAATTGAAGGGAAAACGAGTCGCTTTATGTGCATCAAGAAAGCTGGAAGAAATGGCAACGTTGATTGAAAAGCAAGGAGGCATTCCGCTTGTGCGACCTGCTCAAGGAACGGTATTTGCTAAAAAAGAAGAGCTTGTTCACGAAATCGAAGAGGTGATTGCAAGCCGCCCAAGTTGGATGGTCTTTACAACGGGGATTGGAGTAGATGCATTATTAGAAGCAGCTGAGCGAGGAGGAATGAAAGAAAAGTGGCTGGAGACGATTCGGCAAGCGAATGTTGCTATTCGCGGCTATAAAACGGCAGCCGCCCTGAAACGAATCGGAATCGCTCCTATTGCGGAAAGCGATGACGGAACGACGAAAGGATTAATTCGCTCGCTACAATCATTTTCATTTGCTCAAAAACGTGTGGTTGTCCAACTATACGGAGATACTGCTCCGTCATTAAGGCAATTTCTCCTGGAATCGGGCGCCATTTATACGGAATTGTTGCCTTATCAGCATATTGCACCGGATGAAGCGGTTCTTGAGCAGCTATATGAAGAAGTGACGAACCAGCAGGTTGATGCTGTTTGTTTTACGACAGCGATGCAAGTGCGTTTTTTCTTTTCTTTTGCTAAGGAAAAGAAAGACCTTGAGCAGCTGCGTCGGGCTTTTGCTAGGGATGTGGTCGCTTGTGCCGTTGGGAAAGTAACGGCTGAGGCGCTTTCTGAGGAAGGGGTTGATCGCATCGTTGCTCCAGAGCTGGAGCGTATGGGAGCGATGATCATTACTCTTGCCAAACACTTTAGTGCTAATTAAGAATGGCGAAAATAACAAGAAAGTTTTGTATGCTTTTTCACAAAGCGATGTAAAAAGAGAAAAAAACTAAACACTATATAAATCTTAATAAAGGCTCTTTTTCTGTAAATAACTCGTCGGCTTTGATTTGCAGCTCAATTTCTTTAGCAAGCAGTTCGGCATCATGAAATGAGTAAAGCGGCAGTGAGGCGAGATGAGGATATTCGTAGTAAAATATGTTTTCATTGTTTGATGGGTATACTTTGACGGTCCAATAATACAGCTCGCTAGCGTGGTCCGTTGGCGAGCCTTCTAAGGCGATGACCCAATGGGTTGCGGAAAACAACGTTTTGTTGTTTTCAGAAAGATTTTGTATAAAAGCGGTGCGGTCATTTTCCCCCATTGGAATAGCCGAGGTAGGATAAAATTCTTTGTAGTTTGGAAACATAGCACCCCTCCCTTATATACATAATATATGTGCTAAAAAAATAAAATGCCTTCTTTTTTAAAAAGCGAGGAAATGAAATAGAGTGGATGAGAAAAAATGAACAGGCAATCAGCAAGCCGGTTTAAACACGTATGAGGAGTAATCATGGTGAGAGGGATTTACCTAGGATAATGGCTAAAGTTTTTCACCAATTTTCTTGCCATCTATTGCGATTAGGCGCTTTTCGTATTAGAATGTGAGGAGACGAACAAATATTCTTTTTTGTGGTATCATCAATGAAAACGTGTTTGTAGGTGATGGTTGATTGCGGTATCATACTCATGTGGTGACATCGTTGTGCATTGGAGCGGCAATCGCTTCACAAACCTCTTTGCCGTTTACGATTAGCTATACGGCCGGGATTATAGCGGGGAGCTTGCTGCCGGATATTGATGAACCGAAATCATATGTCGGCCGCCGGTCATTAGGAGCTGCGCAAAAAGTGAAGCAGGCGTTCGGCCATCGCGGAATGACTCACTCGCTTTTTGTTTGGGCTGTACTCGCTCTTATTATTATGCTTGAATCGCCGTCGGTTTTTGCAAGCGGGCTCGTATTAGGTTATTTGCTTCACATTTTAGAGGATTTTTTATCGGTTCAGGGAGTGCCGCTGTTCTGGCCTTTGCAGGATAAACGATACAAAATTCCGTTATACCGGACAGGGAGCCGCTTGGAAACGGTCCTCTTTTATGGTTCCTTTTCGTTGCTGATCTACATAGCCAGCCAGTATCAGCTGTTTCATGAATGGCTGCGATCGCTGCGGTCGTTTTTTCAGCAAATATGGTGAGGGGGCGAACATCTCGCTTTTTTTTCTTAAACAAATCTGTTATGTTTATGTTAGGTAGGACGCTGAAAGAAATGAGGTAGGGGAAATGGAAACACCCTTTGATCTGCTGCCCTATTTATCGTTAGTGAGCGCTTTGTTTGTAGCGATGAAATGCTACATGACTCAATATCGGAAAAATAGGCTGTTTCTCCATCAGCTTGAGTTTTATGATGTGGAGGTACACAGCCGGCAGCAGGATAATCAATGGATACGGCTGCCGCTGTATCGTTTGTTTATATGGAGGCAGCGAAAGATTCCAGTCAGGGAACGATCGCCTGTTTCCGATGAGGATGGAAGGAGTCTCCTTGCTTTTCGCTAAAAAGAGAATAAGCAAGGAGGCTAAATGATGAAGAAAAAATGGCTGTTGATGTTATTCGTGATTGTCGGAGTGTTAAGTGGCTGCAATCGCAATGCTCCGATTAATGAGCATAGCCAAGGAATTTGGGATCATTATTTTGTTTATCCGATGTCCAAGCTGCTTTTGGTATTGGGAGATTTGTTTGGTGGAAACTATGGCCCGGCGATCATTGCTGTTACGTTGATGGTGCGGTTTTGTTTGCTTCCGCTCATGCTGAAGCAGTTCCGAACATCGTTAGCGATGCAAAAGCTTCGACCGGAGATCCAAAAATTGCAGGAAAAGTATAAAAGCAAAGATATGCAAACACAACAAAAGCTTCAGCAGGAAATGATGCAGCTATATCAAAAGCACGGAGTGAATCCGATGAATGGCTGCCTGCCAGCATTAATTCAAATGCCGATTTTTATGGCACTGTATTATGCGATTCGACGGACGCAGGAAATTACACTTCATTCATTTTTATGGGTACAGCTCGGGCATCGCGACCCATATTTGATTTTGCCGATTTTAGCTGCTCTCACAACATTCATCTCCATGAAATTGTCACCAACGATGTCGGAGCAGCAAATGTCACAAATGGCCATCATGTCCTATATTATGCCGATCATGATTTTTATAGGGGCGAACTCTGTTCCATCCGCTTTATCATTATATTGGGTAGTCGGCGGTTGTTTTTCGATTATTCAATCGTTGATTTTTCGCATGCAGCTGAAATCAGCAAGAATGTCAAACGAGCAGGCATCGTAATGAACAGACCGCTTCCATTCGTATGGAAGCGGTCTGTTTTTGCTATATCTTGCCTTGTTTTCGCAAAATGTGTTCCATTTCATTGACGAGCGAATCGAAGTAAGCGAAAAGACTATTTAACGGTTGCGGAGAAGTCATATCCACTCCGGCTTTTTTTAATAAAGAAATTGGATCATCCGATGTTCCGGAGCTTAAAAATGTTAAGTAGCGCTTTGTCGCTTCTCCTGTTTGGTCTTTCTTCATTTGTTTGACGAGCTCAAACGATGCGGCAATCGATGTTGCATATTTATATACGTAAAAGGCGTCATAGAAATGAGGAATGCGCAACCATCCAAGACCGGCTTCAGGATCTGCCGCATAAGCAGGGCCGTGGTATTTTTTCAACAAACGAAGCCAAAGCGCATTCAAATCTTCAGCGGTTAGGCTGCCGCCCTGCCGCACCTGATCATGAATCGTTTTTTCAAATTCAGAATACATCACTTGTGTATATAAGGTACCGCGAATTTGATCAATTTGTTGATTGAGTAAATATAACTTTTCTTCATCGTTTTTTGCCTGTTTGATGAAATAATCCATCATCAGCCACTCGTTAGCTGTCGAAGCCACTTCTGCCGTAAAGATGGATTGCCCTGAATAGCGGTAAGGTTGTGTTTGGTTTGTATAGACAGAGTTCATAGCGTGGCCGATCTCATGAGCGATCGTCAATGTTTGGTCTAGTGAATGGTCATAATTTAATAAAATAAACGGATGGGTATCATAGGCTCCCGTGTTATATCCGCCTGTATATTTTTTAGGGCGGGGATAGACATCAAGCCAACGATGGTCAAAGGCATATTTCACTTGCTTTATATATTCTTTGCCGAGCGGTTTTAAGCCTTCGAGTATAAGCGCCTGTGCTTTGTCAATCGGAAACCTCATTTGGTTGGCCACTGTTTGTGAGACGAGCGGAACGTACATATCATAGCTATGAATTTGATCTGTTTTCAATATGTTTTTTCGCAGCTCCACATAGCGGTGCAGCGACGATAAATGCTGGTTGACTCCTGAGATCAGATTCGTGAACACTTGTTCCGGTACATCATCGGCCGATAGAGCCGCATCAAGGCCTGATTTGTACCGGCGTGCTTTGGCATATAGCTCATCCGCCTTAACGGAAGCATATAATGTTGCTGCTGCGGTATTTTTGATGGACTCATAGCTTTTAAAAAATGTTTGGAACGCCTGTTGGCGATAGGCCCGGTCAGGGTGCTCAAGCGCTTTTAAATAATTGCCTTCTGTAAGCTGCACCGTTTGGCCATCCGCCGTTTTCATAACGGGAGGAGTATAATCGCCTCGTGAAGCGTTATTGTAAATATTTTCGGCATCGCTTGTGATTGGAGAGAGCTTAGCGAGCAGTTGTTCTTCCTTTTTTGACAACGTATGCTTTTTTTGCTCCAGCAGCTCTTGAAAATAGCGGCGGTATCCTTTTAGTTGTTTGCTTGTTTGAAAATCATTCAGCTTGCTTTTAGGAAGCGATAAAATTTCTGGTTCGATAAATGAAGTAGCGGCTTGATAACGAGAAAAAAGCACCTCTAGCTTCGCCTTTAAACTGGCTGCTGTTTTGTCTTCAATATTTAAATCTTGCTTCATATGTGCATAAAGAGAGAGTTTTTCAAGCGTGCGCGCTGTTTTTTCCTGCAGAGCGAACAGTTTGGCCACATTGCTTTCGTTATGAAGCTTTCCTTGATAGGATGATAATAACGGGATGTTTTTGGCTGCTTTTTCGTAATCTTTGTTGAAATCGTCTTCAGATGGATAAATATCGGCGAGATTCCAAGTATAACGTTGAGCGTTGCTTGCTGCTTGTGTATGATGGAGCGGAATGATAATCATCCACAGCGTGAGCATGATGAGAAGCATTCGCTTCATTTTTGCCACTCCCTTTCCTGTAGGTTCCATATAGTAGTATGTGCAAAAATAGCGAACTTACTCGATAGAGATGGATGGAACTTGGCATGTTTACCTTTGCATGCAGGAGTTTGGCCTGTTTTTCAACGGTCATGTTCGTGATGGGACTTTTTCGACTGGATATTTTTGGGATATCCTTCGGTTCATCTTTAAAGTTGATTAATATAGAAAAATGTCGTTTATCGGTTAAAGGAGAAAGAAGCTATGAAAGTGATTATCGCGGAAAAACCAGATCAAGGAATCGCGTTGGCCTCGATTTTTCAGACTAAAAAACGCCAGGGCTATCTTGAAATTTTACCAAACGAGTTGTTTCCAAAGGGGGCTTATATGACATGGGCAGTCGGCCATTTGCTCCAGCTGGCTCCGCCTGAACGGTATCGGCCGGAGTGGAAGCAGTGGAAGCTGGAAACGCTGCCGATCATTCCCGAGCAATTTCGCTATGAAGTGGAAAAATCCAAGGCGAAGCAGTTTCAAATAGTGAAGGAGCTCTTGCGAAAACCGGAGGTTATGGAAATTATTCACGCGGGAGATGCCGGGCGGGAAGGAGAGCTGATCATCCGCAATATCATTTACATGAGCGGTGTGAAAAAGCCGATGAAACGTCTTTGGATTTCTTCGTTAACTCCAAAAGCGATTGATGAAGGGTTTCGCCGGCTGCTTGATGAAAAAGAAACATGGCCGCTATTTGAAGAGGCATATGCGCGCGCTTGTGCCGATTGGCTTGTCGGCATGAACGCGTCTCGCATTTACAGCATTTTACTTAAACAAAAAGGAATGAATG
Source organism: Anoxybacillus sp. UARK-01 (assembly GCF_002075365.1). Lineage (NCBI taxonomy): Bacteria > Bacillati > Bacillota > Bacilli > Caryophanales > Anoxybacillaceae > Anoxybacillus > Anoxybacillus sp. UARK-01. The sequence goes on from NZ_NASY01000041.1 coordinate 88,129, forward strand.
ATGTTTTTTCAGCTGGAAGGGTGCAAACCCCCACTCTCGCTTTAATTGTCAAGCGTGAAAAAGAAATCGAAAGCTTTAAACCAGAGCCGTTTTGGGAGGTTGTTGCTTCATTTGTTATGAACGGCAAACATTATGAGGGCAAATGGATGCAACAGCAGGATTCTCGTTTAAAGGACCAAGAGCTGGCCAATAAAATTGCCGCATTTTGCCAAGATAAACAAGCGGAAGTCAAAGAAATCAAGACGGAACGGAAAAAGTTTCAGCCGCCGCTTTTATTTAATTTATCGTCGCTGCAAGCAACGGCTAACAAACTTTATCAATTCTCTCCGCAAAAAACGCTTGATATTTTACAAAAGTTATATCAAAGAGGAATCGTTTCGTATCCCCGTTCTGATTCACAATATGTAACAAGAGGAGAAGCGGAAGCGTTTCCGGAAATTTTGCAAAAATTAAACCAATTTGCAGCGTATCAATCCTTCTTTCCGCTTCCAAACACAAGTATTTTACATAATAAACGTTATGTAAACGAAAAAAAGGTGACAGACCATTATGCGATCATTCCAACCGAGCAGGTGGTGAATCCTGAAACGTTATCGAAAGAGGAGCGAAATATTTATGATCTAGTTGTCCGGAGATTGCTTGCTGCCCATTATCCTGAAGCCATTTTTGATTATACGACAGTGACGACGCTTGTTGATGGGCGGGCGGTTTTCATATCAAAAGGAAAGCAGCAAATTCAGGAAGGATGGCGGAAAGTTTTCTTTCAGCATGACGAAGAGAATGTAGCCGCTCTTCCGCCGCTTGCGGAAGGAGAACAGGGAAAAGTGGAAAAAGTCGATGTGAAAGAAGGCAAAACGCAGCCGCCAAAGCGGTATACAGAAGGTCAATTGATTACGTTGATGAAAACAGCGGGGAAATTTTTAGAAAACGAAGAATTGGAAAAAGTGCTTGCTAAAACGGAAGGTCTCGGTACGGAAGCGACACGGGCTGGCATTATTACGATGTTGAAAAACCGAAAGTATATCGAAGTGAAAAAAAATCAAGTATATGCTACTGACAAAGCAAAAATTTTAATTGAAGCGATTGGGGATAAGATTTTAGCCTCGCCGGAAATGACCGCAAAATGGGAGCAGCGTTTAAGCGAGATTGGCGAAGGAAAAGCCTCTGCTTCCCTATTTATGGAACAAGTAAAAAAGCTGTCGATAAAAATCATAGAAGATGCAACAGCGATGGCGAAGGATTGGAATTTCTCAGGATTCGATACCGCTTCTATTCAGCGTACAACATCGAAAGCAACGCTTGGCAAACCGATCGGCCAATGCAAGTATTGCGGCGGAACAGTCATTGATAAAGGAGAGTTTTATGGCTGCGCGCATTATGCGAAAACAAAATGCTCATTTACGATCTCAAAGGTGATTCTCGGTAAAAAGATTTCACAAACGAATGTAAAAAAGCTTCTGCAGCACGGAAAGACAGATTTAATCAAAGGATTTAAAAAAGGGGATAAAACATTTAATGCCCATTTAGTGTGGAATGAGCAGGAAAAAAGAATTACTTTTTTGTTTTAACATTATCCACCAAGAAGTCTCCCGTCTCTTTAACGGATTGTAGGTGGGGGAGGCTCATTGCAAAATATTAAAAAATGCTTGCTCTTTTTCTACCCGGCATAGCTGAGCACGTGCCGGGTAGAAAGCAAACTTAAGCAGCAACCATTAGCAATGGCGAAAGATTTCCATAAACTGATCTGGCTCATGCAGCACTTCAAATCCGAACGGCTGGTAAAGACCATGCGCATCCTTTGTCACTAATAAAAAGCGGCGGATATTGAGAAGATCCGGGTGCTGCAGGACACATTCTACCAGCCACTTGCCAAGCTCTCTGCCGCGATAGGCTTCATCAATAAAAACATCGCATAAATAGGCGAATGTCGCTCCGTCAGTAACCACGCGTGCAAATCCAATCTGTGTCTGGCCGTGAAAAAGAGAAAAGCATAGCGAATGTTCAATCGATTGGATAATCGTTGTTCGTTCCCTTTGATTGGCCCAATAGGACTGAGCCAGAAACTCGCATACGCGGTCCATTTGAATGAGGGCACGATTAGTGGAAATCATCATATCATTTCGTTTATATTCAACGACTTGAAACAAAGCGTTTCCTCCTCCCTATTTCGACGAATTATAAGCGATTTTAAGAAAAAAGACAATGCTGGGTACTGGGCAAAGGAAAAAAACAACGGCTTTGGGCAGCCGATCATATATCGCTTTTTGTTTCCTCCCTCTTATTGGTGTAAGAGCGTCATGCCTTTGCGTGACAAGGACGAACCGAGCCGCCGACTCCTTCAATCAGATGATTTATTCGATGTTTATAGCCCGTTTGGCGGAACTTTTCTATTGCTAAAGGGCATGATGGATTCAAAGCAACGTCATTTTATGGTGGAACAGAAGGCACAGATGTTTGACAGGAGCGAAATTCAAAGGTACATTGAAGCTAACAAACACGAAATGCAAAAGATGTAAAAAACACATAATGAAGGAGGAAGGATAAGAATGGATATGATTAGAAAAATGTTGGCGTTTGGGCTTGGTTTGGCGTCTGTCAGCAAAGAGCAAGCAGAGAAATTGGTGGATGAGCTAGTGAAAAGAGGAGAATTATCTTTAGAAGAGTCAAAAGATGTAATTGATCAATGGATTCGGCAAAAGGAAGAAGGGAAAGCGGAGTTTCAACGCGCTGTGCGTGAGCAGCTAAAACAAATGCTTGATAAACTTGATTTAGCTACAAAAGAGGATATTCGCCAATTAGAAGAACGAATTCAACGCTTGGAGCAGAAAAACGAGTAAATAAAAAGATTTTGGAGCTGCAAAAGGAGACAGACCAATGGCCGGAAAAAGGATGCGTCATGTAAGTCGTTATCGGGAGATCGCTGTCGCTTTGATTCGCCATGGCTTTGGGATCGTAGCGGAGGAAATCGGGTTTTCCCAGTTTCTTTCTCTTCCACAAAGATTATTTTTCGATGCGCAGGAAAAGAATGAAAAAACAATTGGAGAACGAATCAGGCTCGTTTTACAGGAGTTGGGTCCAACTTTCGTGAAGCTGGGGCAGATTGCGAGCACGCGTCCGGATTTAATTCCTGGCCCTATTATTCGGGAATTGGAAAAGCTGCAAGATCAAGTTTCTTCTTTTTCATTTGCCGAAGTCGCACGAACAGTTCAAGAGGAATTAGGAAGTGATGTGGATCGATTGTTTCAACAGTTCGAGGCGGTTCCGATTGCGGCCGCTTCGATTGGACAAGTTCATCGAGCCATCTTGCATTCAGGAGAACAAGTCGCTGTTAAAATTCAGCGCCCGAATATCGCCCATATGATTGAAACGGATTTAGAAATTCTGCAAGATTTAGCGATTCTCGCTGAGCGCCGCCTTTCATGGGCTGCGCAATATCAAATCGGCGATATGGTTGAAGAATTCTCGCAATCTCTTCGGGCCGAGCTTGATTATACGATTGAAGCGAGGAACGCTGATAAAATTTTTCAGCAATTTAAACAAGATCCTAGCATTTATGTTCCAAAAGTATTTTGGGAGTATTCAAGCAAAAAAGTGCTAACGATGGAATATGTGGAAGGAATCAAACTTAACGAGTTGGAGCGGCTGAAGGAAAGCGGATATGACTTGAAACATTTGGCCGAACGTCTAACCAAGGCAATTTTGCAGCAAATTTTAAGAGAAGGGTTTTTCCATGGAGATCCTCATCCCGGCAATCTATTCGTATTGCCGGGGGAGGTGATCGCTTTTATTGATTTTGGGATGATCGGGCGTCTGACGCCAGATATGAAATATCACTTTTCTTCGTTAGTGATTGCTTTAATGCGTCATAATACAGATGGGATCGTTAAATCGCTGTATCAAATGGGGCTTGTTCCTGAGCATGTCGATGTATCGCGATTGCATGAGGATATCGAACAATTAAGAGAGAAGTACTACAATGTTCCGCTCAGCCAAATCAGTCTTGGCGAGGCGCTTCATGATTTGTTTCATGTTGCCTTTCAACACTCTATTCGCATTCCGAAGGATTTAACCCTTCTGGGAAAGACGTTGCTAACAGTGGAAGGCGTAGCAGAGCAGTTAGATCCGGAGCTGAACATTCTCAATATTGCTGAACCATTTGGACGCCAGCTATTAAAGGAGCGCTTGCATCCTAAACATCTAACCGAAGAAGTGTGGAAGCGCGTGTTCAATTATGGAGAAATGTTGCTGGACTTCCCTAAGAACATGAAGGAGTTAACGGCATTTATTAAACAAGGAAAGCTGCATTTGAAAATGGATATTCCTGAATGGCCGCTTTTTTTAAAAAAATTAGATCAAATTAGTAATCGCTTATCCTTCAGTATTGTGCTGCTGTCTTTCAGCATTATTATGGCAGGGATTATTATTGGCTCTTCTTTAGGTAGGCAATCGACTTTACTTTGGAAAATTCCAGCAATTGAGATTGGGTTTGGTATCGCCTCTTTGATGTTTTTATGGCTGTTATATTTAATTTATAAATCCGGACGGTTTTAGCTGTTGACCTAATCGCTGGTGGTGGATTACTTGTTTTATTTCTCGTGCTGTATAAAATGGAGAACCACGGTTAGAGGATAGGCCGCTGACTTGTCTCGGTCACGCCAAAGCGTGCTGTCGAAACCTGCTTATATAGGGACTGCCTGCAGAGGCTCGACTAGAATGTGTTACGATAATAATTTTATGTAAACAATCCGGTGTGCTGATGATCCAATAAAAATCATTGGCATTACTTGATTCCCAGCTTTTCTACCGTAGTCGGCAAGCAAATGACTTGCCGACTGGGCATGCATATGGCAGAAAAGCTTGTGTCTAGCTCAATCATTCCATATTTTTAGTAAAATGATCATCCACACTTGCGGGAAACCATATTAGTTCTTCTTATTTCACCGTTCCTCTGTTTTTTTTTTTGACGGATTTTGCAGGATTTTTTTTCAAAATGTCAAAAGGATTTAATAGACAAAGAAAAATGGGGGAAGGGAAATTAAATGAAGACAGCAGATTTATGTGATCAATTTTTGTCGGAGCTGCAAGTGTGCCAATTACCGTTGCATTCTTATGGCGGAAAAACAGAGTTTTCCGGACCGATTGCCACTGTTGAGGTATTCGAGGACAATGTGCTCGTTCGCGAAGCGCTAGAAACCATTCCGGCAGGCACGGTGTTAGTTGTTGATGGAAAAGGTTCGCGAAATTGTGCATTGCTCGGAGATCGTCTGGCACAAATCGCTTGTGAACGAGGACTTGCAGGCGTGATTGTCCATGGTTGCATTCGCGATTCAGCTGAAATTGCGCAAATGCCGCTTGGCGTAATCGCTCTTGGGACATGCCCTGTCAAAAGCAAAAAAGAAGGGAAAGGGGCGCGTGATCACGTTCTTGAATTCGGGGGCGTACATTGGGAGCCGGGCGCGCATGTGTATGTTGATAGCGATGGAGTTGTTGTCGCTAAAACAAAACTGTTCGAAAAATAAAAATGGTTGACTTTTTTCGAAAATTCATCATATCATTGTGGAGGAACAACTGAATCATTGAATCGTTTGCTAAAGCAAGTAAGGTGCCTTTCTCTATTGGGACAGGCTTAAAAGGGAAGTACGGTGAAAAGCCGTCACGGTACCCGCCACTGTGATGAGGAGCTTCATTGCATCATGTCACTGAAGGAAACTTCGGGAAGGCGCAATGAAGCGATGATTCTAAGTCAGGAGACCTGCCTTATTTGCTCGGCCGGATACCTACGGGATTATAGGTAGACGTGCGGGGGAATGGTATACATATGCATTTGTGATTGGCCGTATGCATTTTTCTGCACCTCTATCGATAGAGGTGCTTTTTTATTTCATCAAAAAGGAGAGGATCGGTGTGACAACGTGGAATTTAACTGGAGTAAAGCATCACGTATTGATCTGTAACGGCGGCAGCTGCATGCGAAAAGGCGGAGAGGAGGTGACAATCGCCATTCGTGATGAAATTGCGCGGCTGGAATTGGACAGCACTGTACACACAACGAGAACGCGCTGCAATGGCCGCTGTAATGATGCGTGCGTAGTAATCGTGTATCCGCAAGGAGTTTGGTACAAGGGGGTGACGCCGGATAAAGGAAGAGAGCTTGTCCAAACACATTTAAAAGATGGTGATCCTTTAAAAGATATCGTCACCTATCAGTATGGAGAAGATGGATTATCGATGTGCCATCCAACAGCTGCGGTTGGCATTACTAAAAAAGCTAGCATCAAGGAGGAGAGGGTATGAAGCAATGGAAGTTTCTGCTGCTGCTATGTGGCCTTGTTGTTTATTTTACTGTCAATAGCGGTACACCAGCCTATGCTATGCATATTATGGAAGGATTTTTGCCGGTGAAATGGGCGCTATTTTGGTGGATTGTTTTTCTGCCGTTTTTCATCGCCGGAGTGCGAGCGCTGATGAAGATCACAAAGCGCCATCCTGAATTAAAATTGTTGATTGCGCTTTCAGGAGCTTTTACCTTTGTACTTTCGGCATTAAAAATCCCATCGGTGACAGGCAGCAGCTCCCATCCGACTGGAGTCGGGCTCGGGGCCGTCTTATTTGGTCCGCTAACGATGACGGTGATGGGGAGCATCGTTCTTTTATTCCAAGCGTTACTACTGGCGCATGGGGGATTGACGACATTAGGAGCGAACGCGATGTCAATGGCGGTATGCGGTCCGCTAGTAGCATACGGGGTGTATCGTTTAGGAAAAAGGTATAACATTTCGCAGCGATTTGTCATTTTTTTAGCCGCTTTTCTTTCTGACTTGGCCACATATGTAGTTACATCATGGCAATTGGCGCTTGCTTTTCCCGACACAACAGGAGGAGTAGCAGCTTCATTTCTTAAATTTGCCGGAATTTTTGCGATTACGCAAATACCGCTCGCGATCACCGAAGGGCTGCTGACTGTTGTTGTGTGGAACTTTTTATCTACTTACAGCAGTCGAGAGCTGAATCAACTTCAGAAAGGAGCCTAGCAGATGAAGCGAAATCTCTTGCTTATTGTTCTTGCTTTTGTATTAGCTGTCGCTCCCTTGCTATTGGTTCGCAATTCGGATTTTGGCGGTACAGATGATCAAGCGGAAAAAGCGATTCAAACGATCGTCCCGGATTATAAGCCTTGGTTTGAGACGATCTTTTCACCGCCGGGTGGGGAAGTGGAAACATTGTTATTTTCTTTGCAAGCCGCGCTTGGCGCCGGGGTGATTGGCTATATTATCGGCGTTTATAAAGGTCGAGCCGGTCGAAGAGATGAAGCGGAATGATTCGGCATTTTGACATGATTGCCTATCATAATCGTCTGCGCCGTCTGCGGCCTGAACAAAAGACTTTATTCTCTTTTCTCTTGCTTTTGAACACTATGGTAGGAAGCAGAGGAACGCATCTTTTTATTATTTTCTGGCTAGCCATATGGACGATTGGGTATGCAGGTGTTTCTTGGAAAGTATATGTAAAAACGTTGGGAATGGTCATCCTTTTCCTTTTAATTAGCTGGCCGATTTTGCTTATTTCCCTTGATTCATGGCACATATCCGTGAATCGAGGAAATATTCCGGCAGCAATCGATGTATCGCTGCGCTCCATTGCAGCATGGTCGTGCTTATTTTTCCTTTTAGTAACAACGCCGTTTCCAGAGTTGCTCTATGTATTAAAAAAACTGAAAATACCATCCGTTATGATTGAATTACTATTTTTTATGTATCGATTTATCTTTGTGTTTGAGCAGGCGGCGGAGGAATTGTATACGGCGATGAAAGCACGCAACGGCGGCAGTCATTGGCGGCATGGCGCCATGCTTATTTTTCAGCTTTGGCAAAAAGTATGGGGCGCTTACCATGCTTTATTGCTCGCATTACGGGCGCGCGGGTTTTCCGATGAGCTTGTCTATATTCAAAACGAAACGGGTGGTGTATGGAGCAAGCGCTATATTGTAGAGGCGATTGCCGGAATGGGGGTACTCATATGGATGAGATGATCGAGAGGAAAAAAAGATGTTGAGATTAGAAGAGGTGTATTACCAATATCCTCATGGCCAAGAAGTGCTGAAGGGAGTGTCTCTTCAGATTTTCAGAGGGAAAAAATATGCGCTTATTGGCCATAATGGCTGTGGGAAAACGACGTTATTTTTGCATATGAACGGGCTGTTGCGCCCCAATCGCGGATGCATCTATTGGAAAGAGCAAAAAATGGCTGACCGGCGCCAAACGATTCAACAATGGCGCCGAGAGGTAGGCATTGTTTTTCAAAATCCAGAACATCAGCTTTTGGCTCCTGTTGTGAGAGATGAATTAGCCTTTGGTTTGCATCAGCTGGGGCTACATGAAGCAGAAATCAATCAGGAAATCGCCAGAACGGTTCGTGAATTTGGCCTGCAATCATGGATGGACAAGCCTGTCCACCATTTAAGTCTCGGCCAAAAAAAATGGCTGACTCTTGCTTCGGTGATGGCCATGAGGCCGCATTTGCTAGTGTTAGATGAACCGACAGCCTATTTGGATCTCTTACAAACAGAGCGATTGGTAGAAAAAATCAATGATATTCATCAAGCAGGAACAACGGTATTCATTGCGACTCACGATTTTGACTTTGTTTTGAAATGGGCTGACATCGTCTTTGTGATGCATGATGGGCAAATTGTGATGCACGGGGAACCGCAAGAGCTGTTTGCACGGCCGAGCATACTGCAAGAATACCGTCTCGGCATTCCGCTGCTTGCTTCCGTTTGGAACGCCCTTTTTCCCGAAGACGCAAAAATCCCTCGCGATATTTGCGAGCTGAAGCAACGATTAGGCGAAAAAGCAGAATGGTACGCGAACGCGCTTTTTTAAGATTCTTAAATGCTTTAAATCAGACTAAATCATAAACGGTTAGCCAGTTTGCTAGGTTCCCAGCCTTCTAGAGTGATAGAGGCATCATTTTATAGTTTTGATGGCCGAATTCTTGAGCCGCAAGCCGCTTTCAAACATTGATGAACTTTGGAAGCGTTGCTATCTGGCCTTTTGTTGACATGATCTCGGCCGTCGTCTTGTTAAACCTTCATGGCTAAAGGAGAAGGTTGAATCATAAAGAAAGAGGTGAAACAATGCAAGGAAAATTATTGGTCATCGGATTTGGGCCGGGCAGTGCCGACCACATGACGAAACGGGCACGACAAGCGATTGAAGAAAGTGATATTGTGATTGGCTATAAGACTTACATCGAGCTTGTGGCGGATTTAATAGGAGAAAAGCCGATTATCAGCACAGGTATGACAGAAGAGGTGGGCCGAGCGCAGGAAGCGGTGAAATGGGCGGAAAAGGGCAAGAAAGTAGCGGTTATTTCAAGCGGCGATGCAGGAGTGTATGGCATGGCGGGACTTGTATATGAGGTATTAATTGAGAAGGGATGGACAAAAGAAAGCGGAATAGAAGTCGAAATCATTCCCGGAGTTTCTGCCATCCATTCATGTGCAGCGCTATTAGGGGCCCCTATTATGCACGATGCTTGTACCATTAGCTTAAGCGATCACTTGACGCCGTGGGCGGTGATTGAGAAACGGATTGAAGCAGCGGCGATGGCCGATTTTGTCATTGCTCTTTATAACCCAAAAAGCGGAAGGAGAACGAGGCAAATTGTCGAAGCTCAGCGCATTTTGCTGCGCTACCGTTCTCCACAAACCCCTGTTGGTCTGGTGAAAAGCGCATACCGCCCCCGGCAGAATGTGGTTATGACAGATCTAGAACATATGCTGGAACATGATATAGGTATGCTAACGACTGTCATTATTGGCAATTCATCGACATTTGTGCATGATGGGCTGATGATTACGCCGCGCGGATACCAGCGGAAATATAGCTTGGATAAGCTGGAGCAGCGGCTAAAACCGCACGAACGGCTGCGCAAGGAGGCCGAGCCGTGGGCGCTCGATCAAACAGAAGAAACAGAGAGAGTGCGCAAAACAGCGGAAGAAGCCCTGCAAAAAGTGGCCATTCGTCAATACGAACAAGCGAGAGCAATCGAGGAGATTTTTGAACTGGCAGTAAGTCCGGGAGTCGCGAATAAGGCCTTTACGCCACAGCAAATGCTGCTGATTGCTGAAATGGTCGGGAACCGTGGCAAGATGATGTATACACCGGATCATTATTTAAAGCTGGAAATGTTGACAGACCGTCCTGATGACATGGTTCGAAAATTGAAGGAAGCAGGTCTTGTTGTCATGCCGATTGGCAACGTATTAACCGTTAAAGCATGCGATTTTTGCGATGGTGAGAAAAAAGAGGGGATTCCATACGCTGAACAGCTGCACGAAAAGCTGGGAGGAATGGCGCTGCCAAAAGAGCTAAAGCTGGGAATTAACGGCTGTGGAATGGCGTGCTACGGAGCGGTAAGAGAAGATATAGGCATTGTCTACCGCAAAGGCGCGTTTGATTTATTTTTAGGTGGAAAAACGATTGGGAGAAATGCCTATCCTGGGCAGCTTGTGGCAGAGGGGATACCGCCTGAGCAAATCGTTCCTGTCGTCATACAAATTATTCAAGAATATAAGGAACACGGGCATCCTAATGAAAGATTCCATAAATTTTTCCAAAGAGTAAAAAAAGCAGGAGGTTTTGTTTACCAAGAACCTCGCACCAATCAAAAAATCGAAGTTTCGGCGTGTGGAGAATAGGGGGAAAAAGAGTGAAGGCGATTTTATTTGTAGGACACGGAAGCCGGGATCCGGAAGGGAACGAACAAGTCATCCAATTTGTGGAGCGTTTGCGTCCGCAAGTGGATGCTCGCTATCATATTGAAACATGTTTTTTAGAGTTTGGCTTGCCGACGATGTTGGAAGGAATGAAACGCTGTGTTGAAGAAGGAGCAGATGAAGTGATCGTCATTCCGATTATTTTGCTTGCGGCTGGCCACTCCAAGCTACATGTTCCAGCTGCAATCGATGAAGCGAAACAGCAATATCCGCATGTCACCTTTATATATGGTAGACCGATTGGCATTCATGAGCAAACATTTACTATTTTAAAAGAAAGATTGCAAGAAATTGGTGAAAATGTGGAAGCTCCTGATCCTGATACCGCTATTTTGCTGCTTGGACGTGGGGGCAGCGATCCTGATGCCAATAGCGATTTATATAAAATCGCACGGCTGTTTTGGGAACGAACGAACTACTCGCTCGTTGAGCCGGCGTTTATGGGGGTCACAGCTCCGCTTTTAGAGGAAGGGGTGGAACGCTGTATAAAACTTGGTGCGAAAAAGGTTGTTATTTTGCCGTATTTTCTATTTACCGGCGTTCTTATCAAAAGGCTTGAAGCCAAAGTTTCCGAGTTTAGCGGTCGTTATCCGCAAATACAGTTTGCTTTAGCTGGGTATTTCGGGTTTCACCCAAAGCTGCAAACGATTGTGCTTGATCGCTTAGAGGAAGCCCTTGGACAAACGGTGAAGATGAATTGCGATTTATGCCAATATCGCTTGCATATGGCCGATCACCATCACCACCACCATCATCATTAAGGAGAGATGCTATGATTATTGTTTTAGCAGGTACAAGCGATGCGCGGGAATTGGCGCTTGAAATTCAGCAAGCGGGCTATCGTGTGATGGCGACTGTCGTCACAGAGCACGCAGCCGAGCAATTGGAAAGCGCAGGGATTTCAGTTCACCTCGGCCGTTTAACATCCGCTCAATTGACGGAGCTCGTTTATACAAAAGAAGCTCAAGCCATTGTTGATGCCAGTCATCCATTTGCTGAAGAAGCTTCGAAAAATGCAATAAAAGCGGCTCAGGATGCTAACGTTCCCTATATTCGTTATGAACGAAAATCTGTTCCGGTGGCGTATGAACGCGTCACATTCGTTGATACCTATGAGGAAGCCGCTCATTTAGCGGCAATAAAAAAAGGGGTTATTATGCTGACGACTGGGAGCAAAACGCTGCCTATCTTTGCGGACAAGCTGCTTGGTTTGCCGGATGTGCGTGTGATTGCTCGCATGCTTCCGCGCAAGGATAATATGGAAAAGTGCGAAAAGCTGCAATTTCCTCAAGAAAATATTGTAGCGATGCAAGGACCGTTTACGAAAGAATTAGATCTCGCGCTTTTTAAACATTTTGGCGTCACACTTTTGATTACAAAGGAAAGCGGCAAAGTGGGATTTGTCGATGAAAAAATCTCCGCTGCTGAAGAAATGGGAATTGAAACGATTGTCATTCGCAGACCATCGATTCAGTATGGCACGGTCTATTCCGAATTTTCCGACGTCCTTGCTGCGCTGAAGGAATCCTTACCACGATTATAAATGAAAGGAGTTTTGCCAATGGACTTTCGTACAGAATTTCGTCCTGTGACGATTCAACCGCAGCAAATTGAAGAACGCAGTTTTCAAATCATTGATGAAGAGATGGGAGAGCACCCTTTTACGGAACAGCAATATCCAATTGTTCAACGTGTCATTCATGCATCAGCTGATTTTGAATTGGGAAAAAGCCTGCTGTTTCATCCACATGCGATCAGCGCAGGTATTCAAGCGATTCGTGAAGGGAAAAAAGTAGTCGCTGACGTCCAAATGGTGCAAGTTGGCGTGAATAAAGCAAGAATTGAAAAATATGGCGGAAGTGTGCACGTCTACATTTCTGATCCTGATGTGATAGAAGAAGCGAAGCGATTGAATACGACAAGAGCGATCGTGGCTATGCGGAAAGCGGTCAAAGAAGCCGATGGGGGCATTTTTGCGATTGGAAATGCACCAACGGCATTGCTTGAACTGATTCGCCTCATTAAAGAAGGAGAAGCGCGGCCGGGATTAGTGATTGGCTTGCCTGTCGGATTCGTATCGGCTGCCGAGTCGAAAGAGGAGCTTGCAAAGTTAGATGTTCCGTTTATTACGAATATCGGACGAAAAGGAGGCAGCACAGTCACGGTAGCGGCGCTGAATGCACTTTCGATTTTAGCTGAGTGAGGGTAGAAGATGGGAGAAACGAAATTGCGTGAAGGATATACGACAGGCGCTTGTGCCACTGCGGCGACCAAAGCAGCGCTGACCGCTCTCATTACGGGCATTCCGCAAACGGAGACGACGATCTATTTGCCTGTAGGGCGATGGGTCACTTTTGCAGTGGAACGGTGCGAAATTGTTGACAATAGGGCAACAGCCGCTGTCATCAAGGATGGCGGAGATGATCCGGATGCTACGCATGGAGCGGAAATTGTTTCGACCGTTTCCTGGATGGAAGATCATCGAATTGAACTAGATGGAGGAGAAGGGGTAGGACGGGTAACGAAGCCGGGGTTGCCCGTCTCTGTCGGAGAGGCAGCTATCAATCCAGTGCCGCGCAAAATGATTATCGAGGCCGCGCGAGATGTCCTTCAGCAATACGGAAGGGTTGGTGGCATACGTATCGTGATTTCTGTTCCAAAAGGAGAAGAAATCGCGAAAAAAACGTTAAATGCCCGGCTTGGCATTATCGGTGGCATTTCTATTTTAGGAACGCGCGGCATCGTTGTCCCTTTTTCAACATCTGCTTATCGAGCAAGTATTGTTCGGGCGATTCAAGTAGCCAAAGCGACGGGTTGTCATCATGTCGTCATAACGACAGGAGGAAGAAGCGAAAAGTATGCGATGAAGCAATATCCTCATCTGCCAGAGGAAGCGTTTATTGAGATGGGGGATTTTGTTGGATTTACGCTTAAGCAATGTAAAAGGCAAGGAATCAAAACGGTATCGATGGTTGGAATGATGGGGAAGTTTTCGAAAATTGCTCAAGGAGTCATGATGGTCCATTCAAAAAGCGCTCCTGTTGATTTTCATTTCTTAGCATCGATTGCTCAAGCGTCGGGGGCTTCTCCTGAACTTGTTCGTTCCATTCAGGAAGCCAATACCGCCTCACAAGTCGGCGATCTGATGTATGAAGCAGCACACATGTCATTTTTTGAAAAACTATGTGAGCATTGCTGCGCTTCTGCTTTAAGAGAAGTTGGCGGCGGTCTTGTGGTGGAAACCTCTCTTTATACGATGAGCGGACAATTTTTAGGAAAGGCGGTGCAAGCGGATGCAACCGATTAAACTGATCGGTATTGGCGCAGACGGAAAACAAAGTCTGCCGTCCTTGTATGCACAATGGATCGAAAATAGTGAACGATTGGTCGGGGGAGAACGCCATTTATCGTTTTTTTCCGATTATCGAGGGGAAAAGCTGGTGATCAAAAACGGTCTCTCTGCTCTTGTCGAACGGCTGCGCACGGAAGAAAAGCGCACCGTGATTTTAGCATCGGGCGATCCGCTTTTTTATGGGATCGGTAGCTACTTATCTCGCAAGCTTCCAATTGAAGTGTATCCATCTGTCAGCTCGCTACAGTGGGCATTTGCGAAGATGGGAGAGAGCTGGCAGGATGCATATGTTGTCAGCGTGCATGGTCGAAGCATGAAAGGACTGGCGCAACGAATTGACGGGCGCGATAAAGTAGCGATTTTAACGGATGCAGAGCATTCACCGAACGAGATTGCTAGTTACCTGCTTTCATATGGAATGACAGAATATCGCGCATTTGTAGGGGAAAATCTCGGCAGCGATGAGGAGCGGTGCCGCTTTTTTGAATTGGAAGAGATGGCACAAACCGAATTTCATCCTTTAAATATTGTTATTTTGCAAAAAAAAGAAGCCGGACCTATTTGGCCTTTTGGAATCGATGATGAAGCCTTTTTGCAGCGCAAACCAGAAAAAGGGCTAATTACAAAAAAAGAGATTCGGATTTTAAGCGTTAGTGCCCTTCAGCTGCGGGAAACGAGCGTTGTTTGGGATATCGGAACCTGCACGGGCTCTGTAGCGATTGAAGCGGCGAAAATCGCACGCGAGGGAGCGATATTTGCGATTGAAAAAAATGAATATGATATCGATATTTGCCAGCAGAATATGCGGAAATTCCGCACGGATTTCACCCTTGTTCACGGCCGTGCGCCGGATCATCTCAATGAATTTCCCGATCCCGATGCGATTTTTATCGGCGGTACATCTGGGGAAATGGACCGGCTGCTTGATGTTTGCTGCGAGAGGCTTAAGCCAAACGGACGTATCGTGATCAACGCGGTGACGATCGAAACATTGCACGAAGCGGCGGAAGGGCTAAAACAGCGGGGATTTCAGGCTGATATCACATTGGCGCAATTATCAAGAAGCAAACCGATTTTGCAGCTGACCCGCTTTGATGCTCTAAACCCTATTTATATTATTTCTGCTTATAGGAAGGAAGAAGAACAATGATCGGAATGCTGTACGGTGTCGGGGTGGGCCCGGGAGATCCAGAGCTATTGACAGTCAAGGCGTTTCGCTGTTTAAAAGAAGCGGATGTGATCGCCTATCCGAAAAAGCAGCGCGGCAGTAAAAGCTATGCTCAGCAAATTATTGAAGCTTATTTTTCCCCAAGCGAAAAAGAAATGCTTGGTCTCGTGTTTCCCATGACAAAGGATTCCTCCGTTTTACAGGAAAAATGGAAGGAAATGGTTCAGATTGTGTGGGAGTATCTTGCTGCTGGAAAAAATGTTGCGTTTGTCACTGAAGGCGATCCATTTTTATATAGCACATTTATTCATTTTATGAGAACGATGCAAACGAACTATCCGGATGTGCGTATCGAAGTGATCCCGGGCATCTCATCTGTCAATGCGGCTGCCGCCCGTTTGCAGTTGCCTTTGGCTGATGGCGATGAGCATGTCGCCATTATTCCAGCACGCGATGATTATGAGGAGATGAAAAAAGCGATTGAAACCCACGATTGTGTCGTATTTATTAAAGTCGCCAAAGTCATTCCTATGATGCTGCGGCTGTTGCGGGAGCTTGATTTAGTACAAAAAGCCGCGGTGGTGACAAAGGTGACATCAAACGAAGAAGTGATTTGGGATATTGAGCAGCTCGAAGGAGTAGAGCTCGAATACTTAACGTTAATGGTGGTGAAAAAATGAAGCTGTATATTGTCGGTGCCGGACCCGGTGATCCAGAGCTGATTACCGTGAAAGGGCAAAAGCTGCTCCAAGAAGCGGATGCGATTTTTTATACAGATTCGCTTGTGAATGATGCCTTACTTAAGCAAGCTAAACCGGAAGCGGAAATCTTCCACACAGCAGGCATGTACTTAGAACAGATCGTTCAGCTGATGGTGGAGCGCGTCAAAAGCGGCAAAAAAGTGGTGCGCCTCCATACCGGCGATCCGTCGATCTATGGAGCAACGCTTGAACAAATGGTTCAATTAAAAAAAGAAGCGATTGGCGTTGAAATCGTTCCTGGTGTCAGCTCTGTATTTGCAGCAGCGGCTGCTGCTCATGCTGAACTTACCGTTCCCGATTTAACCCAGACCGTGATTTTAACGCGCGCAGAAGGACGCACCCCTGTTCCTGAGAAGGAAAAGCTGGAGGAATTAGCGAAACATCATTGTACGCTAGCGTTATTTTTAAGCGCCACGTTGACGAAAAAGGTAACGAAAGCGCTGCTTGAGGCGGGATGGAGCGAGGAAACGCCAATCGTTGTAGTGTACAAAGCGACATGGCCAGATCAAAAAATTGTCCGTTCAACGGTCGGAACATTAGATGAAGATATGCGTGCCAACGGCATTCGCAAGCACGCGCTGATCTTGGCAGGATGGGCGCTTGATTCGGCAATAGCTGAGCGTTCGTACCGCTCAAAGCTCTATGATCGAACGTTTACGCATGGATATAGGCAGGGGGAGAAATAGCATGTACGCTGTTGTTGCGATTACGAAGCATGGGGTGACTATCGCGCGCCAAATCGGCGAGCAGCTGCCAGGCGCCCGTGTATATTACGCGAGCAAATTTGCCAGAGGCGATGAAGAGGAGAAAGGCATTCATTTATTTGAAGGAAATGTGCGTCTCTTGCTTCCCTCACTGTTTGTTACATACCGTGGGTTGATTCTCATTATTTCGCTTGGCGCGGTTGTGCGGATGATTGCTCCGCTATTAAAGGATAAAAAAACAGATCCGGCCGTTGTTGTCATTGATGATAAAGGGGAGCATGTCATAAGCGTATTATCTGGCCATCTTGGCGGGGCGAACGAATTAACGCGTGAGGTAGCTCAACTTTTGCATGCCCATCCCGTTATCACAACCGCTTCCGATGTTCAAAAAACGATCGCTGTAGATTTATTCGGCCGCTCATTCGGCTGGGCATGGGAGTCGGAAGACAAGCTGACCCCTGTGAGCGCTGCGGTGGTGAATGAGCAGCATGTCGCCATTATCCAAGAATCAGGCGAACGGAATTGGTGGCGATATGATACGCCTTTACCGTCTAATATTCGCGTCTATGCTTCGATTGCAGATGCACTTGCTGCTAAGCCGGATGCGGCCCTTGTTGTTACGCATCGGCTGCTTTCCAAAAATGAAGAAGCGATTTTACAGAATGGCGTGCTATATCGTCCAAAGGTTCTTGTTCTTGGCGTTGGCTGCAATCGTGGCACATCTGCCGAGGAGATTGAAGCGGTCATTATGGAAACGCTCAAGGAGCTGCAATTTTCCTGGAAGAGCGTGAAAGCGATTTGTACAATTGATTTGAAAAAGGACGAACAAGGGCTCCTTAAGGTTGTGCAAAAATACGGTTGGGAGTTTATTTGTTATTCTCCCGCACAGCTTAATCAAGTGGAGATCGAACAACCTTCGGAAACGGTCTTTCGTTATACGGGAGCGTATGGTGTCAGCGAGCCGGCAGCAAAATTGTACAGCGGCGCTGATACGCTTGCGCTTGTGAAGAAAAAATCAGGCAATGTAACGATTTCCGTTGCCTTGCTTCAGGAGGAGAAAAGGCAATGCGCAGAATGGTGATCGCCGGAACGGGAAGCGGTGTCGGCAAAACAACCATTACTATTGGCGTGATGGCGGCGCTAAAAAAGAAAGGATATACGGTTCAGGGATTTAAGTGCGGTCCTGATTATATTGATCCGACCTATCATGCCGCTGTTACCGGCCGTCCATCCTGCAATTTAGACAGCTGGATGGGCGGAGAGGACATTGTGAAAGCGGTCTGCCAAAAAGGGGGGGAAGGAGCAGACATTGCCGTGATTGAAGGTGTCATGGGCTTCTTTGATGGCAAGCAAGCGACTTCGATAGAAGGATCGACGGCCGAAATCAGCTTATTGACAAAAAGCCCGGTGTTGTTAGTGGTGGATTGTTCAGGGATGGCACGCAGTGCAGCTGCTGTTGTCCGCGGCTTTCAGCTGTTGGATGAGCGCGTGCATATTGCTGGAGTCATTGCGAATCGCGTGGGCAGCGAAGGGCATTTTCGATTAGTCAAGGCCGCGATTGAACAAGAATGCGGCATTCCGGTCATTGGATATTTGCAAAAACAAGACGATTTACATATTCCTGAACGGCATTTGGGACTCGTGCCATCCATTGAACGCGGCGAGCTTGACCATTTTTTTGCAAAGCTTGGCGAGCGAATCGCCCAAACGATTGATCTTGATCGGCTGTTGCAATTAGCTCAAGCTCCCGAATTAGAAGTGAAGCCTTCTTTTTTATCCAGTGATGCTGTCTCTTCTGTTCGGATCGCGGTTGCGAAGGATGCTGCCTTTCATTTCTATTATCCAGAAAACCTTGAGATGCTGGAAGCATATGGCGCGAAGCTTATGTTTTTTTCACCGCTGGCTGGAGAAACGGTTCCAGATGATGCAGACGGTTTGTATATCGGCGGGGGATTTCCGGAAGAATTTGCCGAACAGCTATCCAAGCAAGAGCATGTGAAGCAATCAATAAAGCAGGCCATTGAACGCGGAATTCCTACCCTTGCAGAGTGCGGAGGATTTATGTTTTTGACAGAAGGAATTGAAACGACAGACCGCACGTTTTACGAGATGGTCGGTGTCATTCCGGGGAGAGTGCGCATGCAGGAGAAGTTAGCCGCTCTTGGTTATCGTGAAGTAACAGGAGATCATTTTCTGCTTCCGAAAGGGACGGCGGCCAGAGGTCATGAATTTCATTATTCTACTTTTACGCGTTTGGCAGAAAGCGATTTTGCCTATGAAGCAAAAGGATTGCGCGGAGTGAAAAAGGATGGCTATATGCGTGGAAATCTTGTCGCTGGCTATATTCATCTGTATTTTCCATCATGTCCTGATATGGTAAAGCGTTGGCTTCAACAATGCGAAAGGATGAAGCATCATGCCTAAAGCGCTGCCGATTATGTTTCAAGGAACGCATTCCGATGCAGGCAAAAGCATCATTACCACTGCTTTTTGCCGGATTTTTGCCCAGGAGGGATGGAAAACAGCTCCATTTAAATCGCAAAATATGTCGCTCAATTCATATGTCACGTTTGACGGGAAAGAAATTGGCCGCGCACAAGGAGTACAGGCGGAAGCAGCGGGAATTGTGGCAACTACAGATATGAATCCCATCTTAATTAAGCCGAGCCGGGAAAATGAGTCGCAGATCGTGGTCCACGGAAAACCGTATGGAAACATGAAAGCAAGTGCATATCGAAACGAATTTTTTGCGATGGGGCTGCAAGTTGTCGAGCGCTCATTGCGGAAGCTGATGGCTGAATATGATCGAATCGTCATCGAAGGAGCCGGAAGTCCGGCTGAAATTAATTTAAACGATCGTGAGCTTGTCAATATGCGTATTGCTCGCATGGCGAACGCTCCTGTCATTTTGATTGGCGATATTGAGCGGGGCGGCGTGTTTGCAAGTTTAGTAGGAACGTTGCAGCTTTTAGAAGAAGCCGACCGCAAACGAGTGATCGGCGTGATCATTAATAAATTTCGCGGTGATGTGGCGCTTTTGCAGCCCGGATTGGATTGGTTTGAAGCCTATACAAATGTGCCGGTGCTCGGCGTCGTTCCGTACATGCCGGATTTACCTATTGATGCAGAAGATTCTGTTAAGCTGGCGGAGTTTTCTAGATACAAAAATGCTCAAAAAGAGATTGATATTGTCGTTGTTCAATATCCCCGCATCTCGAATTTTACCGATATCGATCCATTTTTCAGCGAGCCGGATTGTCATGTTCGTTTTGCTACAAAAGCAAGAGAAATTGGTCAGCCGGATCTATTGATTTTGCCGGGAAGCAAAAATACGATGGAAGATTTGCTGTATATAAAAGAAAGTGGAATCGCAGACGAAATCAATCGTCTTTATGAACAAGGAAATACCGCCATCATCGGAATTTGCGGCGGCTATCAAATGCTTGGCCGGCATATTCGCGATCCATTCGGCGTGGAGACAACCGTGAAGCAGCTGAAAGGACTATGCTTTCTTCCGATCGATACGACCTTGGAGAAAGAAAAAACAACCGTGCTTTCAGAGGGTGTGTTGACGCTTGGCAATGAGCGCTTCCAAGTACGCGGATATGAAATTCATATGGGACATTCAACGCCTTGTGACGGCTATCTTTCGCTGATTGCTATGGGAGCCCATACAGACGGATGCAAGACAGAGGATGAACGGGTATGGGGGACCTATTTTCATGATATTTTTCATAACGATTCCTTTCGCGCCCATTTATTAAATCACATCCGGCACAGCAAAGGGCTTCCGCCTTTATATGACCGTCCTTCGTATCGAGCGATGCGCGAGCAGGCCTTTGATCGGTTAGCGGATTGTGTCAAGCGCCATGTCCGAATCGAGACAATTGAACAAAAAATGAAGGAGTTTCAAAGGAGGTAACCCCATTGTTTGATATTCCAGCATTAGATGAACAAGCGGCACAAAAGGTAGAAGCCCATGTCACCCAGCTTACCAAACCGCCTGGCAGCCTTGGACGTTTAGAACAGCTTGTCATTGAGCTTGCCAAAATGACAGGGTCTCATGTTCCGCAGGTGACCCCGCCTGGTGTGCTTCTGTTTGCTGCCGACCACGGAGTGGCCAAAACAGGTGTTTCTGCGTTTCCGCAAGAAGTAACGGCGCAAATGGTGCTGAATTTCGTGCGCGGCGGGGCGGCGATCAATGCATTTAGCCAACAAATTGGCGCATTATTTGCTGTCGTGGATGTGGGGGTAGCATCCGATATTCCGGAAGAAGGGGTTATTCGTCAAAAGGTTAAATATGGAACGAATCATTTTTGCGAAAAAGAAGCGATGACGCAGGAAGAGGCAAAGCAAGCATTATTGGTCGGTTATCAGCAAGCTAATGAGATGATTGAACAAGGGATTCGCTGTTTGATCGTCGGGGAAATGGGAATTGCCAATACAACTGTTGCCAGTGCGATTTTAGCGGCATTAAGCGGCCAAAAAGTCGAACAGCTCGTTGGAAAAGGAACGGGTATTTCCGATGATAGGATCGCCCATAAAACGAAAGTCATCGAACAGGCATTGCGGCTTCATCGTCCGGATCCTTCTCAGCCGCTTGAGCTGCTAGCTAAGATTGGCGGCCTCGAAATAGCGGCAATGGCTGGCGCGATGCTGCGCGCGGCGGAAAAGCGTATTCCGATTTTACTTGATGGTTTTATTTGTACAACTGCTGCTCTTCTAGCTAAATTGTTTCATCCCTATGCAGCCGACTATATGATTGCGGGGCATCGCTCGCAAGAACCGGGCCATCATGTGGCATTAACGTTGTTAGGAAAAGAGCCGCTCCTTGATTTAAGCATGCGGCTTGGCGAAGGGAGCGGGGCGGCAGTGGCCTTTCCGTTGCTGCAATTTGCTGTGAATATGTTGAATATGACGACATTTGCAGAAGCGAGTGTATCGCAAGGTGGTGAGCAAACATGAGCAAAGGAAAAGTATATTTAGTAGGAGCGGGACCAGGCGATCCGAAGCTGATGACCGTTTATGGATTGGAATGTATTCAAAAAGCCGATGTCATTATTTATGATCGTCTCGTTAATCAAGATTTGCTCCAATATGCGAAAAACGAGGCGCAATTGATATATGCCGGAAAAGAGCCGGGAAAGCATGACAACATTCAAGAGCAAATTCACCAATGGCTTGTGGAGAAAGCGCTGCAAGGCAAAATGGTGGTCCGCCTAAAAGGAGGCGATCCATTTGTATTTGGACGAGGCGGGGAAGAAGCGGAGGTGCTAGTAAAGCACGGCATCCCGTTTGAAGTAATTCCCGGAATTACCGCAGGCATTGCCGCTGCTGCTTATGCAGGCATTCCGGTCACGTATCGTCATCTGGCGACTTCATTTACCATTGTGACTGGACATGTCCGCAGCAAGCATGGAGCCGATTCCTTAAATTGGAGAGCGTTAGCGGATGGGAGCGACACGATCGCGTTTTACATGGGGATCGGAAATTTGCCTTATATTTGCCAGCAGCTGATCCAACATGGAAAGGATCCTGAAACGAAAGTCGCTATTATTGAATGGGGCACGACGATGCGGCAGCGCACGGTTGTTGGCACGCTACAAAATATTGCTGAAAAAGCGGAAGGAGCGGGCATTTCTCATCCAGCGATCGTTCTTGTCGGAGAAGTGGTAAAGTTGCGGGAAACCATTCAATGGTTTCCTGAATTAGAAGGTGAGATCGTTGACACAAAATAAAGGAAGACTGATTGTGTATACGGGTGATGGAAAAGGAAAAACGACGGCCGCTCTTGGACTGGCGCTGCGAGCGGCGGGAAGAGGGAAAAAAGTAGCCATCATCCAATTTATTAAATCGCCTGAGCGGACATATGGAGAGCATATAATGCTGAAAAAATTAGGGATTGAGATACATGCGATGGGAGCTGGATTTACATGGACGAAAACACCGCAAGAGCATCGTCGAGCATTAGCTGAAGCATGGCGGTTTGCCAAGGAAAAAATCATGTCGGGAAGCTATGATCTGATGATTTTAGATGAACTCAATAATGCGCTGGCGATTCAGCGTTTTCCTATTGATGATATTCTTTCCTTGGACGAGGTAGTCGAGCTGATGAAAATGCGCCCCTCCCATCTTCATCTGGTGGTTACGGGGCGCTCAGCCGCAAAGGAATTAATAGCTCTAGCCGATATTGTAACGAACATGCAAGCGGTGAAGCATGATTATCATGAAGGGATTTCCGCTGTTAAGGGAATCGAGTTTTAACCTAATCCGCCGCGAGTCTCTCACCCTAAGAGTGGAAGTGGGAGAGGGGGGGAGCGAAAAAATAAAGTTTGCTATCATGCTAGTCTAAAGCATGTGGTCCTTCTCAATCATTGAAGATCAATGTATAATCGGTTTACAGCCACTTTTTCACTTAGAGGAGATGGAAGCAGCGAACATGAACATGTTTAAATGGCACGAAGAAGCGAAAAAGCAGTGGGACGAACGGGCCGAATTTTGGAATAAAAGCAGTGAGGACATGTGGGAACGCGGCAGCAGGAAAACGATTTTGCCGTTTCTTGCCTCCTATATCCCCATTGGGAGCGAAATGATTGATTTAGGATGCGGAGACGGATATGGAAGCTGGAAGCTGGCGCAGTCAGGCTACCGAGTGGTAGGCATCGACTTATCGTATGAAATGGTGGAAAAAGCGAGAATAAGAGGAGAAAATGAGCAGCTTCGGTTTATTCAAGGGGATTTGACTCATTTGCCCTTTGATGATGAAGCGTTTTCCGGAGCGATGGCGATTAATTCGCTTGAATGGACGGAAGAACCGTTAAAAGCGTTAAATGAAATGAAACGGGTCATTAAGCGCGGCCACTATTTATGTGTCGGGCTGCTTGGTCCGACAGCAGGCCCTCGAGCCAACAGCTATCAGCGTCTATACGGCAAGTCGGTCATTTGCAATACGATGATGCCATGGGAGTTTGAAAAACTGGCGCAAGAGAATGGCTGGGAACTTGTGGACGGGAAAGGCATGTATAAAAAAGAAGTGGATGAAGAGGCTGTTTCCGGTCTGCCGACAGAGTTAAAACAGGCGCTGACATTTATGTGGCTATTTATGTTGCGCAAACGCTAAAGCGGCGTGAGCCGTTCTTCTGGCACCACGAGTATCTACTATATTATTATTATAAAAAGCCTAAAAGGGTTTGCCTATTAACAAAGGCAAGCCCTTTTAGGCTGCGTCATTGGCCTTATTCATCCGCTCATGAACGTTTCTTGTTCGATTTGCGTCTTTACGCGGCTATGCTCCTTGTTTGTTAAGCCTCTTGAAATTAAAATGGTTGTAGACAACGTCAACATCAACTTTGTCTACAACCTGCTTTTTATTTAACTGGCAATATATTTATCTTCCCACTTATTTCGCCATTTGTTGCGCCGTTCCATCCGCGATCCTTTATATAGGTGCTTATACTTTTTCCAATGACTTTTCCATTGTTTTCTTCGTTCGGCTCTCATCCCTATGTCATCCCTTTCTTTTTTCTGTGCTGAATCGCTTTCTTCTTTATTTCTCTTTTTTTTGTGTCGAACCCTTTAGCTGTTTTTGTCGAGATATAAGAAGTTTTGCTGTGTAGAAGGAATCAGTATAGTACTGTCGACAAGCAACCATTTAAACATTATAACAAATTTTTAATTTAAAGTCTTACATGCAGCCAGCAGACGTCATCGCTGGCCTAATTTCATGCCTAAAAAGGCGAGAAGCATCCCGAATAGATAACTTGCGCCTAAGTATAGAAGGAACATTTTCCGTTTCCGATTCGCATGCAGCTGAATCGCTTCCAATTTAAATGTAGAGAAGGTCGTGAAAGCTCCCATAAACCCAGTGCCTAATAGCAGCTGCCAGCCTTGATTCAGCTCTTTGCCTAAGATGTATCCCAATAGAAAAGCTCCCGCTAAATTGATTACAAAGGTACCCGTTGGAAAAGGGGTGCTTCCACTCCGTTTCAACCAATTGTTTATACTGAATCGGGCAATGGCGCCAAAAAATCCACCGATCGCTACTAATAAAGCAGAATGATTGAGCATTACTTTTTTTCTCCTTCGAAACGATGCTTTTGTGTTGATTTAACAAAAAGGAAATTACCTGTCTGAGCTCCCAGCCAAGACATTGCAAGCCCTCCTGCTAAACTGCTGAAAATATAGCTAAGGGCGATGGCCCATTCGGATTGTTGAAGGAGTCTTACCGATTCCACACTAAATGTGGAGAATGTTGTAAACGAACCGATAAATCCGGTATTAATGGCTGTTATAAGCTCGGAAGGGAGTCTATGCAAACGCGCTAAATACATGGTGATCCAACTGATTGCAAAGCAGCCGATCAGATTGATGGACAATGTGGCAAACGGAAATGGGTGATGCCACCATATATCCACGAACAGCCCCAAATAATAGCGAGACAACGCTCCGATCATGCCAGCGATGCCAACAACAATATAAATCATTTTTTCCACCCCTTCAATAGTTTGGACAAAAAAAGACTCCACCAGTATTTGCATACCGGTAGGAGTCATCAGCTCAAAGGCAATTACGGCGAACTCCATCGCCTCTTCAATTACCTTGGATTATATCAAGGAAGCTCGGCTTCTGTCAATGATCGAAAGGCCTACATAAGGATCTGGCGTTCATTTTGTACGATAAGCGGGATTATGCAGGGGGAATAGACGGAGAGATAAAAAATGGTAAGCAGAATATGCCCCCACCTCCATTCCGTAAGAGGTGGGGAAACTTCCCGGTGGATGATGGTACATTAAAATGAATGATAGGAAAATAAGTGAAAAATATTAATTTGATAAGCCCTTCAATTTAGCCGAATCTAAAGAAAAAGAATCGACTTACTCCCAAATATATGACGTTCTTTGTGAAATTCTATGTAAATATGATATCTAAAAAATAAGCGGGATTGCTCCCGCTTTTTCTGTGACCACATTGACCACGCATTTGACCACGTAATTAGGTGAAAATGAGTTAAATACAATAAAAACAATAAGGGAAGATAGGTGGAAAAAACCTATTAAATCAAGTTTTTTCTTCAATTAGATAAACACGAAGAAAAAAGAATAACATCACTCCCAAATATAAGGCGTTTCTTGATAGACGTAGTAATTGAGCCAGTTGACAAATAACAAATTGGCATGAGCACGCCATGTATTCAACGGCGGTTTGGTCGGATCGTCATTTGGAAAATAAGATTCCGGAATTTGAATAGGCAGGCCTTTAGCGAGATCCCGCTCGTACTCTTCTTGGAGTGTAGTGGCATCGTATTCTGGATGCCCTGTTAGAAAAATGTGTTTGCCATCGTTTGAGGCGACGAGACATACTCCTGCTTTATCGGAGGACGCTAGAATCGTCAACTCTGGAACGGCTTCGATATCTTTGTGCGAAATATCAGTATGGCGCGAATGCGGAACGCGAAATACATCGTCAAACCCGCGTAATAGTTTGATATTTTTTGCTTTGATCGAGTGTTCAAAGACGCCAAAGCATTTTTGCGGCAGCTGATATTTTGGAACGCCATAATGGAAATAAAGCCCCGCTTGCGCTCCCCAGCAAATATGCAAGGTCGAGGTCACATTGGTTGTTGTCCATTCCATAATGTCTCGAAGCTCGCGCCAATAGTCCACCTTTTCAAATGGCAAATGCTCGATAGGAGCTCCGGTAATAATCATTCCATCAAATTTGCGATGTCGAATCGAAGGAAAGGTCGTATAAAATTGTTCGAGATGATGCTTGCTTGTCGTTTTTGCTTCATGTGTTTCCGGATGCAAAAAGGTAATATTCACTTGCAGCGGCGAGTTGCCGAGCAGGCGCAATAGCTGTGTTTCTGTTTTTTCTTTTTGTGGCATTAAATTTAAAATCGCTATATTCAACGGGCGGATATCTTGGGAATAAGCCCGTTCTTCATCCATCACGAAAATGTTTTCTTGCTCTAATATTTCTTTAGCAGGTAGATTTTTGGGAATATTAATAGGCAATCGTCTCATCCTCCATTCCTTATTTTTCTAAATAATTTAATTATAAGAACATTACGAATTTTGTTCAATCAATTTTTTCACATTTCTCTAAATGATAAAATAAATACTAATAGAACAAGCTGTTGAATAGATGGAGGAAAAGCGATGACAACGAAAACGAAATGGAAGACAGATCTTGAAATTGCCAAAGAAATCAAATTAAAGCGCATTCAGGAGATTGCGCAGGAACTTGGTCTTTTAGAGGAGGAGTTTGAGCCATATGGTCACTATAAGGCGAAAATCTCGCTTGATGTGATGAAACGGTTAGCCAGCAAGCCAGATGGGAAAGTGATTTTAGTGACAGCGATTAACCCGACTCCTGCCGGAGAAGGGAAATCAACCGTTACAGTAGGGTTGGGGCAGGCGTTGAACAAGCTTGGCAAAAAAGCCATTGTGGCAATGCGCGAACCATCGCTTGGGCCGACGATGGGCGTAAAGGGCGGCGCAACTGGAGGAGGTTATTCACAGGTGCTGCCGATGGATGAAATTAATCTTCATTTTACAGGAGATTTGCATGCGATTACGACCGCGACAAACGCCTTGGCAGCGTTTATCGACAATCATATTCATCAAGGAAATGAACTGCGCATTGACGTGCGCCGCATTGTTTGGAAGCGAGCGGTCGATTTAAATGACCGCGCCCTCCGCCGCGTGATCGTCGGTCTCGGCGGTCCAACTCAAGGCGTGCCGCGTGAGGATGGCTTTGATATTACCGTTGCTTCAGAAATTATGGCTGTCTTTTGTTTAGCCAAAGATTTAACCGATTTAAAAGAGCGTTTGTCGCGAATGGTGGTGGCGTATAATGTTGATAAGCAACCGGTGACCGTCGGTGATTTGGGTGTTGAGGGAGCGTTAACGCTGCTTTTAAAGGATGCATTTAAACCGAATTTAGTTCAAACGGCTGAGCATACACCAGCACTGGTGCACGGTGGTCCGTTCGCGAACATTGCCCATGGCTGCAATAGCATCATTGCGACGAAAATGGCGCAGAAGCTCGGTGAGTATGTGGTAACAGAGGCAGGATTCGGTGCGGATTTAGGCGCGGAAAAGTTTTTGCATATTAAAGCTCGCTGCGCAGGAATCGAACCGGCTGCTGTTGTTATTGTTGCGACCGTTCGTGCGTTGAAAATGCATGGAGGCGTTTCCAAGCAAGAACTGTCAGTTGAAAATGTGGATGCGTTGCGAAGAGGGTTAAGCAATTTACAAAAGCATATCGAAACCATTCAAGCCTTCGGTTTGCCGTTTGTCGTTGCTCTTAATCGCTTTATCACTGATGCGGATCAAGAAATCGAAACGCTGCTGTCATTTTGCCGCGACCATCACTATCCAGTTGCTTTAACAGAAGTATGGGAAAAAGGCGGCGAAGGAGGAATGGAGCTAGCGGAAAAAGTGCTGGATATGATCGAACATGGCACAAACCAATTTGCTCCTTTATATGACCTCCATGATCCTCTGCCTGACAAAATTCGCAAAATTGCCCATGCTGTTTACGGAGCCCAAGCGGTCGAGTTTTCTACAAAGGCGCAAAAGCAAATGGCTCAATTTGCGGAATACGGATGGGATCGCTTACCTGTGTGCATGGCGAAAACGCAGTATTCGCTGTCTGACGATCCACAAAAATTAGGGCGTCCGACAGGCTTTGCCATTACGGTGAGGGAGTTAAAGCCATCGATAGGCGCCGGTTTCATTGTCGCTTTGACGGGAGATGTTATGACGATGCCGGGACTGCCGAAAGAGCCGGCCGCATTACAGATGGATATTGATGAGCGCGGACAAGCGATTGGGCTGTTTTAACTAAGTGGCTGATCCGGCGAAGCTGGCCGTCTGCCGAAAAGAAGTATTTTTTTGTTGATGACGAGAATGCTGTTGTTCTCATCCCCTTCGCTTTCGAGTGAAAGAGACCCATGTTCAACTTTGCTGCTGAAAAATAAAGATGGAGTTCATAAAGAGGGAGACACACGAATGTTTGATCCAACCGTGTTTGATAATTTGAAAACAGTGATCGAAGGAGCTGTTTATGATTTAGATTTAGAAGGCGTCATCGCGGTGATAGAGCGCCATGATTTCATCGATTTAGCGCACCTTTCACGAATGTACGAGATTGCTTTTCAGCTACCGGGACAGCTAGGAGTGGATGTATCGTGCAAGGTGGAGCTGACAATGGATTTGGAGCAAATGGCTGGAGAACTGCTGCAAACATTAGCGGCTCCAGGGTGCAAATTAACGATTATGTTTACGATGCCACTAATGCAGGAGGAAACGGTCTGCCCTTTAGTGGAAGAAGTGCTCCAAAAGATTTGGGGAAGCAATCGGAGCATTTCGCAAACTTTGCGACGCGATTATAAAAGCGGACAAGGCAGCCATGAAATAAAAGTGCAATTTGGCCGGCTTATTGATGAAACCCATATCGATGATTTGCAGGAAATGCTGCCATATATGCTGAAATCTCTTCACGAACTGAAATTATTGGCCAAATGATAAAGTGCCAGAGTGGAAAAGTTCCTCTCCATTCTTTTATTATAAAAGAGAGAGGGGTGATGCTAATTGAGCATTTACGATTTCACAGTGAAAACGATTCATGGCGAGGAGAAAACGTTAGCGGAGTACAAGGGAAATATCTTATTGATTGTCAATACGGCGAGCAAATGCGGATTTACTCCGCAATATAAGGAACTACAAGAATTGTACGACCAATATCGCGATAAGGGATTGGTGGTTCTCGGGTTTCCATGTAATCAATTTGGAAGCCAAGAGCCAGGAACGGAGGAAGAAATTGCTCAATTTTGCGAGCTGAATTACGGGGTGACGTTCCCGATGTTTGCAAAGGTTGATGTGAACGGAGAACATGCTCATCCGCTGTTTAATTATTTAACAGAGAAAGCGCCAGGGGTATTTGGAACAAAAGCGATTAAGTGGAATTTTACCAAATTTCTTGTTGATCGCGATGGAACGGTTATTGAACGATTTGCGCCTAAGACAAGACCTGCGGAATTAAAACAGGAAATTGAGAAATTATTATAAAAAGGAATGAACTGCCTTTCCTTAGGGGAAGGGCGGTTTTTTGTCGGTGATGGGATGAAAAACAAAGAACAAATGATTCGTGAAACCGAAAAGTACGTAAAAACTGTATTGGAGCATGACTCAAGCGGTCACGATTGGTGGCATGTGGAACGGGTTCGCCGCCTTGGCTGTTGGCTGGCAAAAAGAGAAGGAGCTGACGTGTTTATCGTGGAAATGGCCGCGCTGCTTCATGATCTTGCAGATGAAAAGATAGCGGGAAGTGAAGAGGCGGGAATGAGAAAGGTTAGACAATGGCTGGAACACTGCTCACTCTCGAAAAAGGAAGAAAACAGTGTCATCGAGGCGATTTCCACCGTTTCCTATAAAGGGGGAAATGGAGAAGCGCCGCGAACATTGGAAGCGATGGTTGTCCAAGATGCCGACCGGCTCGATGCGATTGGGGCGATTGGAATTGCCAGAACGTTTATGTATGCCGGCCATCGCGGGCAGCCTATGTATGATCCGGCACTGCCGGTTCGAAATGTGATGACGAAAGAAGAATATCGGCATGGCCCTAGCAGCACGATTCATCATTTTTATGAAAAACTATTGAAATTGAAAAGCTTATTGCATACCAAAAGCGCCAAAAACCTTGCGATCCGCCGCCATGAATTTATGGAGCAATTTTTACAGCAATTTTATAAAGAGTGGGATTTTCATGATGAAGGAGGAAGCGATTTTGCGGATTCGATCGATTGAACCAACCCCAAGTCCAAATACGATGAAAGTATTGCTGGATGAGGAGCTTCCATTTGGGAAGAGCCATAATTATAAAGCGGATAATATTCATACGGCTCCGCCACTTTTGCAGCAAATTATGCAAATTGAAGGAGTAAAAGGGATTTATCATGTGGCTGATTTCTTAGCCATTGAACGAAACGCTAAGTATCATTGGAAAGAAATTTTGCAAAAGGTGCGGGAAGTGTTCGGAGAAGACGCGGAAGATGCCCAAGTCGGGACGCGTATGCATAATGAACATTTCGGTGAAGTAAAGGTATACGTCCAAATGCTGTACGGTCTGCCTATGCAGGTCAAGCTGACAGATGGAGAGCAGGAGCGGCGGTTTGGCTTGCCAGAACGGTTTATGGACGCTGTAAAAGAAGCGCAAAAATATGCCGAGAATGTAGTTCTTGAAAGAAAATGGTCGGAAAAAGGAGTTCGTTACGGTACGTTTGACGAAATTGGAGCTGAAGTGATCGAAGAGCTCTCCGCTGCTTATCCGCCTGAGCGTCTGGAGCGAATGGTGGAAATGTTTCGCAGCGGAGACCAAGCGAAGACACAACGGCGTACCAGCCTAAAAGTAACAGAAGAAATGCTCGATCATCCAGATTGGACCAAGCGCTATGCCGCTTTAGAGCAAATGGCGGAACCGAGCGAAGCGGACTTGCCTGTTTTGGCAAAAGCGCTGAAGGATGAAAAAGTATCGATTCGCCGTTTAGCTGTTGCTTATTTAGGGATGATTGGCGGTAAAAAGGTGCTGCCATATTTATATGAGGCGTTAAAGGATAAAGCGGTGTCTGTTCGCCGTACGGCTGGCGACTGTTTGTCCGATATCGGCGATCCTGAGGCGATTCCGGTGATGACTGAAGCGCTAAAGGATGAAAGCAAGCTTGTCCGCTGGCGCGCCGCGATGTTTCTATACGAAACCGGCGATGAATCCGCTTTGCCAGCATTAAAAGCAGCAGAAGACGATCCGGAATTTGAAGTGAGCATGCAAATAAAAATGGCCATCGAGCGCATTGAAGGTGGCGAAGAAGCAAAAGGGTCAGTGTGGAAACAGATGACAGAAACGAGAAAACAAGAAAAGTAAAATTTTGTATTTAATGTGAAGGAGTGACAATCAATCTCAAGAATGACTCAAAGCGTGATGGATGGCCCGTCACGCTTTGATTGTATAGTTTTATAAAAAAGTTACGTTTCAACGTCTGTCGTTGCGGTTGGAGCGAATTGCACAATTTCGAGCACAATCGGCGTTCCAGCCGGAATAGTATCTGTGCCCGCTGGCACGTCAATCGCAAGCGATCCCACCCCAGTACCACCTGGCGTATAGGTAGAGATTCCATCCATTTGTAAAACTCCATTCACATAAACCGTGTAATAGCTGTTGTCGGTCGCTAAAGCTGGTAGCGTTGTCACCGCGTTTCCGCTGTCATCCAAAAAGTCTGCCGCATCAATCGTAAGCGTAGCTCCTGCTGCTGTATCAGCTGCAGCGACGTAGAAAAATTTGGTGCTGGTCGGCACGGTCGTGATGGCCGTAGCAGCGCCAACAAAGAGCTTCATAAGTTGAAGAGCCATGAACATATCCCCCTTTCCTCTTGATTTTTAATTAAGAAAGCAATAAACCAACATAGTAAGCAAGGCATAAAAAAAGAAAGCAACTGCGCGGGTCATGTTTATTGCTTAACGGTTCATGATTTATCATATGAGTGAGGACGGTAAAATGATTTAGCCAATTATCATGTATTTGAATAAAAAAGAAAAATAGATTCAGCCCATTGGCTGTGACAACATCACTTCCGCAAATGAGCAGATAAGGAGCCTATGATGACATGATGACGGTCGGATGACTGAACAACATCGCTTCCAGACAGATAAATTTTGTCGGGAAGTGGCTGGCTGTTTTGTTCTTAGTCACGCTTTGGCATGATCGAGGCAAGCAACCGACTTGCCTCCGTCCGTAAAAAAGAGAGCGATATATTCCGTCTTCTCATTGGATTTATTAACATATCCACTGAGATGGAGTAGAGGTTCATCTTAGTTTGTATCATCTTCTTTCCTTGTTCACTTTATGTTTTTTTTCTGCATAAAAATATAAAAAGCAGGCGAATGCCTGAATCAATCCAACCAGTTTATGCGCCGTTTTTCCCTTCTGTTTCTGACAGAAAGATCGATTGATCCGCTGGCATTTTTTGATTGAAAGGCCGTCTAATGATATCAATCAGAACAGACTCCCATCCATATTGGCCGGGAAATCGGTTATCCTATTCGTTCCATTGATAGGTCAAGCGTTTCAAACGCTTGCATAAAAGGCAAATAGCGCTTGATAAAGAGAAAGATTGGTTATCTATTTTTCAGTTTGGGTGGTATCTATGAGAAAAAAACAGAACGATCAGAGGCATGTGATTGCTGTTCCAAGGGTATATGACTGGGTGAATCGAACTACAACGATTCATCTCAGCGTAGATTTGCTCATCCCGCCGCAAATTTTGCAAGTCGAAACGTATCAATATAATTCGATATCCGATGGCTGCAAAACGGTTTATACAAATGATGATGAACTAAAGGAATACGGAAATCGAGGAATACTGGACCCGAAGAACGTATCCTTTATCAATTTGTTTATAAACGGGGTGCTGCAGCCGCAAAACGTGTATGAAGTACAGGAAGGAAAGTTGATTTTAAATTCTGCCGATGTTCCACTTAAAGGTACGCCGATCATTTTGCAATTTGTCACCATTAAACAAGGAGGAAGGCATCATCAAGATTGATGGAATAAAGGCTGTTTATATAAATCTAACTTCAAAAAGAGGAAACCCAGAACGGGGTCTGTAAAAACTCACGGTTGGAAGAGACCTTTACTACTCATGAACTCCATATCCATACACATGTTAACATGTCAATTTGATGAGCCGATCCCGTTTACACGCCGTTTCAAGATGTAAAAATCAAGTATCATAGTGAACTTGCTGGTGGCTAGAGACGTATTTGCTTCTATCGATACAGCAGTATTTTTCGTTGATTTTTTCGTAAGGAAATAGTATCCTTTTGACATTGAAGACATGTTTAGGAGGGATTCAAATGTCAATGGCATATGAAGAATATATGCGCCAGCTCGTTCAACCGATGCGTGATGAGCTTGTCCGCGCGGGATTTCAAGAGCTGACAACGGCTGAGGAAGTGGAGAACTTTATGGAACATGTTCAAGGAACAACCTTTGTCGTTGTCAATTCGGTTTGCGGGTGTGCGGCTGGCTTGGCGCGTCCTGCCGCAACACAAGCGATTTTACGCAGTGAGAAAAAACCGGATCATTTAGTGACGGTGTTTGCCGGTCAGGATCGTGAAGCGACAGCAAAAATGCGCGAGTATTTCGTGGGAATCGAGCCTTCTTCGCCATCGATGGCGCTGCTTAAGGGAAAAGAAGTTGTCCATTTCATCCCGCGCCATGAAATTGAAGGAAATTCAATGGAAGCGGTCATGGAAAATATTATGAGTGCATTAGAAGCGCACTGCGAATAAGGATGTCTTCAAGACATCCTTTTTTGGTGGAGGTTTGTATGATTGTTACGACTGCAGGAAGAACGAATCCAAGCATGATCGCCAAGGCAAAACAAATCGCGGATGAGCTCGATATTCTGTACGTGCCGCGTCAGAAAATGTCGGTAGAAGCCTTACAAATGCAATACGGCGATGAAGTGATGGTAGTCGGAAAAAAACGTTTAGAAATATATCCGTCTAATGGAACGTCCTCTTTCTTTTTTCATCCGAATTCGGCGATGTTTCGAGTGAAAAGGGTATTGCGCGGAGAGACGGAGCCGTTTTTGGAAGCCACTAAACTGCAAACAGGAATGTCGTTTTTAGATTGTACAGTAGGAATCGGTTCAGACAGCATCGTAGCCAGTACGGTAACAGGGGAAAACGGCATTGTTGTTGGAACAGAAGGGAACCGTTATATCGCTTATTTAGTTCAGCAAGGATTGCGCCAATGGGATTCAGGTATCGTTCAAATGAATGAGGCGATGAGGCGCATTCAAGTGTTCCACGCTGATTACCTTTCTTTTTTACGTTCCCTTCCGGATCATTCATTTGATGTCGTTTATTTCGATCCGATGTTTGAACAATCCATTGTCGAATCGGACGGCATTCAAGGCATAAAGTCCTTTGCCCTTTATACAGAGCTGGCTGAAGAGGCCATCTTCCATGCGAAACGGGTTGCGCGGCAGCGCGTGGTGCTTAAAGACTATTGGCAGAGCACAAGGTTTCATCGTTTCGGCTTTTCGGTCTATGCGCGTAAAACGGCTAAGTTCCATTTTGCGGTGATTGAATTGGCAGAAGGAATAGAGAAAAATAAAGATGGGGACGTTCATGGACGGAGGTGACAACATGTCAAAACGAAAAAAAGATTCGTCCAAGACGGGTTTAAGCTCTCCGCATATCCAAGGGCAAGGAACGACGACTACGGAAACGGGAGCGCACGAACTTGATTCTGCTCGCAAAAAAACAATAGCGATAGATAGGAAGGTTGAGCGATCGAACAACACCGCTGATAGGAACGTATTTGTCATTAACGGCGGGCTGTTCGGTCTTTTGTTTATGCTGAATCGTGGCAACAGCAAGTTACCGACTGTCGAAATATATCCAAATAGTCATGAAAACAAAAACTCGCAGGCCCCCCCTGCGAGTTTTTACGAGTCGGCAAAACAGCTATAAATGTAATAAGCAATCGTCAGCAAGCTTAGTCCGAAAAAAATCGCATTCATTTTTATCCTATCCTTTCTATTCTAGAGTGATCAAATTGTGCTACACTGGTATTGTGAAATCCTTTGTCTCGGAGTATTCCTTATATTCATAATATATATCAAAAAAATAAGAAAAAGAAAGGGGTTTTTTGGAGAATGGAAATGAAAATATCAGAGCGCATGAAAGCGTTCGGCGCTTCTGTATTTAGCGAGTTGGTTGCTTATAAAAAAGCGAAGATGGCTCAAGGATTCGATATAATTGATTTAAGTATCGGAAGTCCCGATTTGCCGCCGCCGTCCTTTGTAAGAGAAACCATCGCTTTTTATGCCAGCCAGCCTGATACATACGGTTATTCTTTAACAGGAACGAGTGAATTTTACGATGCGGTGGCTTCCTATTACCAAACGGAGCATAAGGTGCAGCTGAACCCAAATGAAGAAGTCGTTTGCTTAATGGGATCTCAGGATGGTCTTGTTCATTTGCCGATGGTGTTTGCTGATCCCGGCGATTTTATTTTAGTTCCTGATCCAGGCTATACGGCGTATGCAACAGGAATTGCGATGGCCCAAGCAGAGCCTTATTTCATGCCGCTTCGCAAAGAAAATGGCTTTCTTCCAGATCTTCGCGAGATCCCGGAGGAAGTGGCAAAACGTGCGGCGATGATGATCGTCAATTTTCCGGGGAACCCTGTTCCTGCGTTAGCCACTGAGTCTTTTTTTCAAGAGGTAATTGAATTTGCCAAACGATATAACGTGATCGTTGTTTCGGATTTCGCCTATAGCGAGCTGTATTATGAAGGACATAAGCCGATTAGTTTTCTATCTATTCCTGGAGCGAAGGATGTAGGAATTGAGATCAACTCGCTGTCGAAAAGTTATAATATGGCTGGATGCCGAATTGGATATGCCTGTGGAAATGCAGAAATTCTCAAGGTGTTTTCACAGTTTAA
Organism: Anoxybacillus sp. UARK-01; assembly: GCF_002075365.1. NCBI lineage: Bacteria > Bacillati > Bacillota > Bacilli > Caryophanales > Anoxybacillaceae > Anoxybacillus > Anoxybacillus sp. UARK-01. The sequence goes on from NZ_NASY01000041.1 coordinate 124,412, forward strand.
ATCCAACCTAGACTATGGCGTGTTTTTGCCTGTTCAAAAAGCGGCTGTCGCAGCTCTGACAAAAGGATCTTCTTTTTGTGAAGAAAGCCGAAACATTTATCAATCTCGCCGCGATTTGTTGATTGAGAGCCTTTCTTCTATTGGTTGGGAAATTGAGCGGCCAAAAGCAAGCATGTTTGTTTGGGCAGAAATTCCCGATGGATGGACATCGCTAGAGTTTGTTTATGCTTTGATGGATCGAGCCCATGTTGTGGTAACGCCGGGACATGCATTCGGCCCGAATGGGGAAGGTTTTGTCCGCATCGCTCTTGTTCAAGATGAGGAGAGATTAGCCGAAGCTGTTAGCCGCATTAAGCAAAGCGGCATCTTCCATCTTCCCTCTTTTTCCTAAAATTATGCATTTCTCTAGCTGTTTTCGTGTGCTATAGTAGAAAAAAAGAGTCTGTTGGCTTGCTAGTTTCATAGCATGCAGGAAAAGGCAGGGAAATAGCTGGATGAAACGTTTGATTGGTCTCATGGCAATGGTTGTAGCTGTTATTCCGCTGCTTTCGTTTTCGCCATATCCGAATACGCACGGTGTTTTATTAAGAGCAAGCTCTCTTGCTGGGATGGACGTTCCCTCTTATTCGCTATTGCGAAACATGGTCATTTTGCCTGATGGGCCATTCAACCAGGTAGAGGCCAAAAAAATGGTGAGCACACTGGCTCGCATTGACGGGGATTTATTACAAAAAATGGCCGATAAACAGATATATATTAAACTGTTTAATGGAAAGCTGACGGATGAGCCGTCCGCCCGATCATTGCGCGGAAAGGTGCCCCGCGGCTATATGGCGCTTTCAACATGGGATGATGTGCCAGGGATGGGCGGTTCACGTCTTGTGCTCGTCAAAATCGGGCATAGTGACAAAGGAAAAGGGCATGGTTCCATCAATTTAGAATTGCACGAGCTTGCCCATTCTGTAGATTATATTGTATTGAACGACATTCATGAAACCCCGGATTTTTTGGCGATTTGGCGCGAAGAAGCAGAGCGCCTGTTTCCCGGTCAGTACTATTTTCTTGATTATCCGGAAGAATATTTTGCGGAAGCGTTTGCTTATTACTATCATAACGATGAAACGCGCGCTCATTTGCAAAGATTGGCACCAAAAACGTATGAATTTATGCAGCAATTGACGAAAAGAACTCGAAAATGAGTTCTTTTTCATTTATGATAGAACATGAGGTGAGCATGATGCAGCAATATTTACAATTACTTGAAGATATTTTGGAAAATGGAATTGAAAAAACAGACCGAACAGGAGTGGGGACCCGATCAGTATTCGGTCGGCAGCTGCGATTTGATTTGCAACAGGGCTTCCCGCTATTAACAACGAAAAAGCTACATATTCGGTCCATTATTTATGAGCTGCTGTGGTTTTTAAGCGGCAACACCAATGTTCGCTATTTACAGGAAAATGGCGTAACGATTTGGGATGAATGGGCTGACGAAAACGGAGAATTGGGGCCTGTCTATGGAGCGCAGTGGCGTTCTTGGAAAGGAGCGGACGGCAAAACGGTTGACCAGATCAGCCAAGTCATTGAACAAATTAAAACAAATCCTGATTCGCGCCGTTTGCTTGTTAGTGCATGGAATGTCGCGGAAATTGACAAAATGAAATTGCCGCCTTGCCACTATGCGTTTCAATTTTATGTGGCGGATGGAAAATTGTCTTGCATGTGGCAGCAGCGTTCTGTCGATACGTTTCTTGGCTTGCCGTTTAACATTGCCAGCTATGCCCTGCTGACGCATATGATCGCCCAACAATGCGAATTGGAAGTTGGTGAGCTCATTTTTACAGGCGGGGATGTTCATTTGTATTTGAACCATCTGGAACAAGCAAGGCTTCAATTAACAAGAGAGCCGCGACCGTTGCCAAAGCTGGTGATTAAGCGGAAGCCGGACTCTATTTTTGATTATCAGTTTGAAGATTTTGAAATTGTTGACTATCATCCGCATCCGCATATTAAAGCATCGGTTGCGATCTAAAGGAGAGAGAAGATGATTTCGCTTATTGTCGCAATGGATCACCATCGCGTGATTGGGAAGGATAATCAATTGCCTTGGCATTTGCCAGCCGATCTTGCCTATTTTAAGCGCGTTACGATGGGCCATTCTATCATTATGGGCAGAAAAACGTTTGAGTCGATTGGCCGGCCGTTGCCAGGAAGGGAAAATATCATTATAACTCGCAATCATTCTTTTCGTCCCGAAGGCTGCACGGTTATTCATTCTGTAGCGGATATTCAAAAAATCGCAGCAGAGCGCGAGAATGAAGAGATTTTTATTATCGGAGGAGCTGAGTTATTCCGAGCGACGCTGCCGTTGGCTGATCGCCTTTATATCACAAAGATTGCTGGGCATTTTGCTGGGGATACCTTCTTCCCTTCGTTTGATGAGGGGGAATGGTGCCTGGTGTCAAGCCAGCAAGGCCAAAAGGACGAAAAAAACCGGTATGACTTTGCGTTTCTCGTCTATGAACGCAAACGGCCGCACTCCGAACACGGCCGGTCTTTGACATGAAAAAATGCGCGTTCCGATTCTCCGTAAACCGTGTTTTTCAGTTTTCGTTTCTCTTTTGTCCCGCACCACAAGAAAGGGTGAAAACACATATTGGATGGATATAGGACTTACCGCGTCCGTTTACGTGCTTCGCAATAAGCGAAGCACGTTTTTCTTTTGACCGATTTTGAATAGAGAGGGTGTAGAAAAGGAACGATAACAATAACCAAACGAGAATGGAGGGAGAAGTTATGAAGCATATCATTTCATTCGTGATCAAATTTGTTTTATGGAGTACGGTGTTGCTTTCGTTTTTAACCATTTTTAATACGCCGATTTCACTTATTTTTTTTATTTCATTGGCGGCAACAGTGATTTCATATGTACTTGGCGATTTATTGATTTTACCGCGAATGGGAAATTTCGTGGCAACGCTTGCTGATCTTGTTTTGTCATTCGGGCTGATTTGGTTTTTTTGTTATTGGTTAATCGAACGAACGGCCAATATGGCTTATGTTGCTTTTTTCGCAACGTTGGCGATTGGAGCTGCAGAAGCATTTTTTCATCTGTTTCTTGAAAACCATCTTTTCACTGACCGCACCATGCGGCAAACAAGAAATTGGTTCGATGAAGGAAGATGGGCGACCGAATTCGCAGAGGAGTATGAAGAACCGAAACAAAACGACGATTCTCAGTAAATGCCCTGTTTTTATAAATTTTTTGAAAATTCCCTTTCCTTTTTTAAAATTTGTGATATAATTTTCAAATTAAAAAAGTGATGGAAAGGACAAGGGAATATGGAACAGCAATTGAAACGAAAACGAGGAGCCGTGTATGTGGAAGATGTTTTAATCGCGCATCATACGCTAAAAGATGTCGTATACCACACCCCGCTACAAAGAAATGCATTGCTATCGGAGCGCTATAGCTGTCAAGTTTATTTAAAGCGTGAGGATTTGCAGGTTGTGCGCTCGTTTAAAATTCGCGGCGCTTATAACTGCATGAAGCATCTGACAGACGAAGAACGAAAACGGGGAATTGTTTGTGCTAGCGCAGGTAATCACGCTCAAGGAGTGGCCTATTCATGTCGCGCGTTAGGTGTGCATGGAAAAATTTATATGCCTGCGACAACACCACGCCAAAAGGTTTCACAAGTTCAATTATTCGGAAAAGATATGGTAGAGATTGTTTTAGTTGGCGACACATTTGACGATTCCTTTAACGAGGCTGTTCAATGCGCCGAGCGAGAAGAGAGAACGTTTATTCACCCTTTTGATGACGAGTATGTGATGGCTGGACAAGGAACGATCGGAGTGGAGATTCTTAATGACTGTGAGGAACCGATTGATTTTGTGTTTGCCAGCATTGGTGGCGGCGGATTGATGGCAGGTCTCGGTACATATATCAAAAGCATCTCGCCTGCCACAAAACTGATTGGCGTCGAACCAGCCGGAGCTCCATCCATGAAAGCGGCACTTGAGAAAGGGGAAGTTGTGACTTTAGAGGAAATTGATAAATTTGTGGATGGAGCAGCAGTCAAAACAGTAGGAGAAAAAACGTTTGCGTTATGCAGAGAAATGATTGACGACATCGTCGTTGTGCCAGAAGGGAAAGTGTGTACGACCATTTTAGAACTTTATAACGAAAATGCCATCGTGGTTGAACCAGCTGGAGCCTTGCCAATCGCCGCTTTGGATTTGTATCAAGAGCAGATTCGCGGAAAAACCGTTGTTTGTGTCATTAGCGGAGGAAACAATGATATTGATCGGATGCAGGAGATCAAAGAACGTTCCATGATTTATGAAGGCTTGCAGCATTATTTTATCGTTAATTTCCCACAGCGTGCCGGAGCATTGCGCGAATTTTTAGATGAAGTGCTAGGACCGACGGACGATATTACGCGGTTTGAATACACAAAGAAAAATAATAAAGAGAACGGACCTGCATTAGTGGGGATCGAACTGAAGCGGCGGGAGGATTATGCTCCGCTCATTGAGAGAATGAAAAAGAAGGGATTTCCTTATCAGGAAGTCAATAAAGATCCGAACTTATTTCATTTACTTATTTAATATATCCATTGAGAAGTCTCCCACCGCTTAACAGAGTGTAGAGGAGAGAGGGGTGTTTGGAAGCGGTCGGTATTCGGTCCGCCGACAATCGAAATCAGATGATCGCCTGCTCATTGAAGGCTAAATGTGGATACAGGTCGATATCGTTATGCGGAGCACAATGAGTCATTCGTTATTTTTCGCTAAAAAAATTATAAATCTTTCGCGCAATCTGACATACTTTTACACCGATTTCGTGTATAATAATAATAAATCGGTCAAAAAAGAGGATTGATATTTTGCTACTCAAAAGCCTGGAGTTCAAGAATGCTTATGGACAGAAGGTAAAAATTATTGAGATTCCAGTATTGGAGGAAGATAACACCTATCGCTTTATTGTTCAATCACGTTTAGAGACGCTGATAGCAAAGGTCTATTGGTCTCGGGAAGCCCGTTGTGTTTATTCGTTTAGGGATCATTTAAAAAGAGTGTTGAAATGGCCTGTCTATGAACAAATTTTCAAGACAGATATTTTAAAAAATAATGCATAAGCATCATATGAAAAAGTTGCTTTGCCAAAGCAAAGCAACTTTTTTTGCATTTATTATAGGCATTTCACTCGTTTCATTGTATAATGTTCAATGAGCCTTAACTCCAGGAAGTGAAATAATGAGCAAAATCAAAATTGTAACGGATTCGACAGTAGATGTTCCTACTGAAACATTAAATAGGTATGGAATTGAAGTGATTCCGCTCACTTTTACAATGGACAACAAAGTCTATACAGATCGTTTGGATATCACATCAGAAGAATTTATGAAAAAAATGGCCCAAGCAAACGAGCTGCCGAAAAGTTCTCAACCTTCAATAGGAAGCTTTCTGGAGCTATATAACCGTTTGGGAGAAGATGGATGTGAAATCCTTTCGATTCATATGGCTGGCGCGCTAAGTGGGACGGTGCAATCGGCAAGACAGGCAGCGGCCATGTCACAGGCAAATGTGACAGTTGTTGATTCGCAATTTATCTCGCTTGCCCTAGGATTCCAGGTCATAGAAGCAGCAAAGCAAGCGGCAGAAGGGAAGAGCTGCGCTGATATTATTCAGCATCTTGAAAAAGTCCGTTGCGGCACGCATCTCTACATAGCTGTTGACACGTTGGACCATTTAGTGAAGGGGGGCCGAATTGGACGCGGCAAAGCGTTGCTCGGCTCATTGCTGAACATCAAGCCGATTGCGGCGCTGATGGATGGCATCTATACGCCTGTGATGAAAGCGCGGAGCTATTCACAGATCGTCAGCTATTTCACACAACGGCTGGTCGAGGATGCGACCGGCAAAACGATTCGTGCGATCGGCATTGCCCATGCTGATGCGTTGACGTTGGCGAATCGCTTAAGGCAATCTATTGTTGAGGCAACTGGCTATGAGCAGATTGACATAGTATATACGACGCCGATTGTTTCGATTCATACAGGTGCAGGTGCGATTGGTTTTATGTACTACGTTGAATAAATCATGAAACATTTGGTAAAATGAAAGAGGAAATGAAAACGGGTGGATTTAGCGATGAGAAAAACAAGTGCCATTGTGCTTATAAGCATACTTTTGTTATTCACAGCTGCATGCAGTAAAAAGATCCCTGATGCCCAAAACTGGCCGGTTGCGTCTTTTACCTTTACGGATCAGAATAATCAACCGTTTGGCTTAAAAGACCTAAAAGGGAAAGTATGGGTAGCTGATTTTATGTTTACTCGCTGTGCGGATGTATGTCCGCCAATGACGGCCAATATGGCGAAGCTGCAGCGAATGGCCAAAGAAGAGGGATTAGAGGTTGAATTTGTTTCTTTTAGTGTGGATCCGGAAAACGATCATCCGGAGCAATTAAAAGCATATATTGAGAAATTTGATGCTGACACTCGTCATTGGCATTTGCTGACGGGATACACTCAGCAAGAAATTGAAGCTTTCGCCCAAAAGAATTTTAAAACGATTGTACAAAAGCCAGCAAACCAAAGCCAGGTCATCCACGGAACCAGTTTCTATTTAGTCGATCAAAAAGGAAAAGTGGTTCAGTATTATAATGGAATGAACAACGTTCCATACAAGAAAATTCTAGAGCATATTAAAATTTTGCAATCATCATAAAGAGGCAAAAATGTGGTGGCATTTTTGCCTCTTCGTGTTTTCCTTTTTCTAGGAAGGTGAAAGAAATGAAAAAATGGGGACTTCTGTTTTTGTCACTGCTTCTAAGTGGGGGATGCTCAGCCACGGAAGCGATGAAAATGGAAAATATTCCATTGCGGCAAATCGGTCTTCCGAGTCGTTTAATAATCGACCAGGATTTTATCCCTCGGGATTGGAATGTGGTGGCTTTTGGCGACTCATTAACGGAAGGAGTAGGAGATCGAGACCATCAGGGCGGCTATGTTTTTGATCTCAAAGAAAAATTATTGCATAATAAGGGAGTTCGCTCTGTTACGGTCACGAATTTAGGAAAAAGAGGCTTACGTCTTTCACAATTGCAGGATGTCATTCAGTCTCACGAACAAGAGATAAGGGAAGCCGATATGGTGTTGATCACGATCGGTGGTAACGATATTATGAAAGTTGTCCGTTCTCATTTGTTTGATTTAACCTATGATTTATTTGAGAAAAATCAGAAAAGCTTTGCTGCCAAATTAGACCGGCTCATGCAATCGCTGCGCGCGCTGAATCCACATGCTACGATTGTTCTTGTTGGGGTGTATAATCCATTCTCAAGCCCGCTTCAAGACGTTCCTGAAATCGATGAGGTGATCGATATGTGGAACCGCGGAAGCCAAGCGGTTTTAAGCAAATATGATCGAACGATTTTTGTCGATGTGAAGGATTTATTCGATAACCGTGATGATTTGCTTTACGATGATCAATTTCATCCGAATGAATTAGGATATGAAAAAATTGCTGAACGTGTCTATGAACATTTGTTAGGGAGTATGGAACAATGAAATGGAAAGTCGCTTTTTTTGGATTATTAGCAATCAATATGGTCATTGTGGTAAGTTTACTGTGTCTTATTCTTCAGCCGTCTTCAACAAAGCTTCCGACCCCAAAAGCTGTAAAGGGAGCAACATTTCTCGTTCATTCATCAAAAGAAGATGTCAATATTTTGCTGAATGACTATCTGAAAGAAAAAACAAAAAATAGTTCGCTTTCGTATCGGGTTTGGATTGATGATCGTGTGTATGTGGCGAGTCAAGTCCCGCTTTTTAGCAGAAATGTGGACTTAACGGTTTCGTTTGTGCCTAAAATCGTGAAAGGCGGCAATTTAGAACTAAGAGATCCGGATTTATCGTTAGGAGAATGGCAGCTTCCGGTGAACTATACGCTGTCATATTTGCAAAAGCATGCGAAACTGCCTGATGAAGTCATGATTGAGCCCGATGCTCACCGAATTTATATTGATTTAGCCAATATCCAGTTAAAAAATGGATATCGCATTACGGCAAAAGAATTTGATCTAGAGCATGACAAAATTGTGTTTGCGTTAACCGTTCCAGTAAAATAACAAAAGGAGACGAGCGGTTAACCAATATGTTTATGTTGCGTGATTTGCTTCGCTTGTCTGTCGATGAACATCTTGGTTTCATTCTCGTCTTGGTTTGGCGGCATTTTGGTTTCATGGACGTTTTCAAAAACGTTTGGGACGGGAAATTGCAAGTGGGTCACTTCATTTGCTTGCTCATCAAAAATCGTCCTTTCTGAAAATGTTGTTGAGCAAAGAAAGGACGATTTTTTTTGCGCATTTTTTTACAAAATCCACCGAGAAGTTTCCCATCTTTTAACGGAGTGGAGGCGGGAGAGGTTCAGATGAATCAAAAAGGGGGCTTCCGAAAGCTAACTAGCTACAGCCCCTAAATTCTTAGCCCCTTTGGATAAAAATTTTTCAGCGTTCCTTTTACTTCCTTTCCCCAGCCGAGCGGGTAGCCGTCAATCATGACCATAGTCCAGCCGCGGTCTCCGCCTGTTTCAAGCGTTTCGCCGCGCAAATATTTCATGATCGGCTCTTGGTCGCTGCTGTTTAAATCGAGCGAATGAGCGACCACTTCTTTTTTTAAGGCTAAGGCGAGCGCATGATTCGGCTCAAAGCGATGTTTCTTTAACTCTCCTAAATGCAAGCCCGCTCGCACCACTTTTAATCCCTCAAAATTCGGGCAATCCTTTGGCAGCGCAAATAGCTGTTGTTGAAATGCATAAATGGTGTGGGTGATTTCGGTTTTTAACACCTCTTTTGCAAATGCTTGATAGTCACGCTGCGCCGATTTGGAAAGGTTGGAAGCAACGGTTTTTCCATTCCATTGGTTGGATCTTCCTGTCTTTTGCAGCTTAGCAACAAAATGTCCTTCTCCTTTTAAATAATGTGGCCAAAGCCGTGCTGTTTTCGCCATTTCTTTCATATGAGTATTTGTCCATTCCGGTCTTCCTGGCTGAATGCCCGCTGTTTTATCAATCGGCAATAAAATCAGATCCTCATATTCTGCAAGAAGCGCTTCGATCGTTTGCTCGTTTTCTTCTGGAGAAAACGTGCATGTCGAATAAACAAGAATGCCTCCTTCTTTTAACATGCGATAGGCACAGGACAAAATGTGGCGCTGCTTGCTGGCGCATTGCGCTACATGCGCTTCGCTCCAATAACGGATGGCCTCCTCATCCTTCCGAAACATTCCTTCACCTGAACAAGGCGCATCAACTAAAATTTTATCAAAATATCCTGTGAAGCGCTCTGCCAGCTTTTCTGGCGTTTCGTTTGTGACAAGCGCATTGGTGATGCCCAATCGCTCAATATTCTCTGATAGTGCTTTGACGCGTTTTGGATGAATCTCATTCGCAAGCAAAAAGCCGGTATTGTTCATCATAGCTGCCAGTTGTGTCGTCTTCCCTCCGGGAGCTGCACAAAGATCAAGCACTCTTTCTCCTGGTTCAGGACGCAATGCTTCAGCGACAAACATGGCGCTTGGTTCTTGAATATAATAAAGGCCGGCCGCATGATACGGGTGTTTTCCCGGCTGTTCCGCAGCATCATAGTAAAAGCCGGTCGAACAAAATGGAACAGGTGATAAGGAAAACGGCATCAGTTCTAAAAAGGTGCTTCGCTCTATTTTAAGGGGATTCAAACGAAGCCCGTTCGTTTTGTTTTCTTCATATGTATGAAAGAAGGGAAGCGCTTCTTCCTGTAAGAGTCGATTCATTTTTTCGCGAAATGGCTCCGGTAATTTCAACAAATAAAACTCCTTTCATTGATCTTGTGCGTCTATTGTTTGAAAAAGAACGAATGTGATCATCCCGATCATCCGATCGTCGCAGGATCCGCAAAAGAGGCTGCCCGAGTGAATGGGACAGCCCTGTGAGCATTTATAGCCATTTGATTTTTGGTTCCGTTTTATTTATAATTCGCTTAATGTTGGCGCGATGGCGATAAAAAACAAAGAGAGCGAGCAAAGTAACGCCGATCCTCAGCGGAATGTCATTAGTAAAGAAAATCGTATAAATAATCGCGTAAACTCCCGCCAGCATCGAGGAGAGAGAGACATATTTTGAAAGATATAGTACAAGAAAAAAGACCACTAACAGTGTGAAAAATAAAAATGGCGAATAAAACAGTAAGACTCCCCCCGAAGTAGCAACGGCTTTTCCGCCACGGAATCCGGCGAAAATCGGGTATGTATGTCCAAGCACTGCCAGCGCTCCGGCAATGAGCGGATGAATGTCTACATGAAACAGCACCGGTAAGCTAGCGGCGAGCGTTCCTTTTAAAATATCGCTGATCGTTACAATCAATCCTGCTTTGACACCGAGTACCCGAAACGTATTTGTGCCGCCCAAGTTTCCGCTCCCATGCTCGCGAATATCAATGCCAAACCCGACTTTTCCGACAATGAGCGCGGAGGGAATGGAACCAAGAAGGTAAGCGGCGATTAAAATCAATAGCTTTGTCACCAATCTTCATACACCCTTTACTTGTTCAAATTCATGCATGATTTTATTTTACCATGCATTAAAAAAAACGCCAGATAAGAATTTGGGATTTGTATGAAGCGGGAATGGGCTAAAGGGGTTTTTTTAAAAACCGGTTATGGATTTTTGAAAGAGCCAACCAAGCTAATATGGAGCCGATGAGACAAAACAGCATATCCCATTGTGTATCCCATATGTCACCTTGGGTGCCCAGAAAATCTTGCACTTGCTTTACCTGTTTGGCCAATTGCCCGATTATCCATTCAATGATTTCATACAATGCGGCAATCGCCAGCATCATGCTCATCACAATCAAAAATAGCCATCCGCCTCGTGTCAGCGAGGTTTTCCGTAGTAAAATTTCTCTGAGCACGATGGCAAATAACCCCTTTAAAAAATGACCGAAACGATCATAATGATTGCGTTCTAAATCGAACGTGTCTTTCACCCAATTAAACAAGGGAACGTTGGAATAAACATAATGCCCCCCGATAAACATGCTGATGGCTAAAAGTGAAATAATAGCATATGAAAGGGTGGTCAAGCGAAAGCGGCGATAGAGGAGGATCACAATAAGCAACCCTGCAATAGCAGGACTGACTTCCAGCAGCCATGTTAAATAGCTTGCAGGCTTGACCGCTGACCATATCAATGCGGCAGTCACCAAGAATAGCAAAACGAGATGTTCTTTTAGATGTTGGGATGTAGCCATATCATGCCCTCCTTGCCATCGTATCGTTGCGGCCTGCTCCATCTAATTTGAAAATGGAACAAAGCGATTCAAAAAAGGAGCGTATTGGATTTTTTCGATCATATGAACGCGGCCAAACAACACGGTGATTCTACAGACCAATGAATGATAGGAGTCAGGCGGCACAACCGCCCTAAATCTAAACGTTAAAAGATTGCGTTAATAGTATGAGAAAAAAGAAAGCCGCTTATGCAGCAAGAAGCGGCTTGTTTGTTTATCGTTTTTGCTGTCTATAAAACAGGCGTGAAATGATGATGCCAATGCTGCCAAGTCCGATGAACAGGATAGAGCGCATCAATAAAGAAACAATCGGCAGATCGATAAATACCAATTTCAGCAATGTTAAAAAAATCAATCCGATTCCTAATAAACGCATCGCTTTTTTGTCGCGAATCGTTCCAAAAACGACACGTCCAGCGGCGAAAGCAGCCCAGCTGAATGACAACAATATTGATTCTTTAAGTAATATAGCTGCGCAGTCTGAGCGAAAAGAGCGACATGCTGTCCCAATCTAAGGCATATATATGGAACGCATAGAAAAAACAAAAGGACATGCCCGGCGGCCAATGCCCTTTTGTTTTCTTTTTATGTAAGATGTTAGGCTTTTTGTTCAAACAGTTTCGCAATTTCGATAATGACTTGCGTTGCTTTGACCATATTATCGACAGAAATATACTCATAACGGCCATGGAAGTTTTCTCCGCCTGTAAAAATGTTTGGCGTAGGCAAGCCCATGTAAGAGAGCTGAGAACCGTCAGTGCCGCCGCGGATCGGCGAAACTTTTGGCTCAATGCCGAGGTTTTCCATCGCTTCATATGCAATGTCGACAATTTCTTTCACTGGTTCAATTTTTTCTCTCATATTGTAATACTGATCGTTTATTTCCCATTCGACACGCTCTTTACCATATTTTTCTTGAAACTGTGCAGCCAGTTCCGTTATTTTTGTTTTTCGTGCTTCGAATGCGTTTCGGTCGAAATCGCGGATAATATAGGAAAGAGTGGTTTTTTCGACATCTCCCTGAAAGGATAACAGATGATAAAATCCTTCATAGCCTTCAGTGTGCTCCGGCGCTTCATGAGCTGGCAGCTGGCTATGGAATTCCATGGCCAGTTTGATGGAGTTGACCATTTTGCCTTTAGCCGTACCAGGATGCACGTTTTTTCCTTTAAAGATAATTTTCGCTTGTGCGGCATTAAAGCTTTCATATTCTAGTTCGCCAAGCGGTCCTCCGTCCACTGTATAAGCGTATTTCGCCCGAAAAGCGTCCACATCGAATTTATGCGGACCTCTGCCGATTTCCTCATCCGGTGTAAAAGCGACGCGAATTTCGCCGTGCTTCACTTCTGGATGCTGAATAAGATACGCCATCGCTGTCATAATTTCAGCAATGCCCGCTTTATTGTCGGCTCCTAGCAAGGTCGTTCCATCGGTTGTGATCAAGGCATGTCCTTTGTAGCCAGCGAGTTCAGGAAAATCGGCGGGCGAAAGAACAATAGAAAGCTCGTGATTTAAGATGATATCGCCTCCGTCATAGCTTTCAATCAGTTGCGGATGAACATTTTCCCCCGTAAACTCGGTCGCCGTATCTAAATGTGCCAAAAATCCGATCGTCGGCACTTCTTTCTCTGTATTGGCCGGCAGTGTGGCCATCACATAGCCATTTTGATCAACCGTCACCTCTGTCATGCCGATCGCTTTTAACTCTTCTGCCAGCATATTGGCTAGTTCGAGCTGACCTGGAGTTGAAGGGCACGTGTCGCTGTTTGGATCAGATTGGGTATTCACCTTCACATATCTAGTCAAGCGCTCAATGATTTCTTGTTTCATATCGTCCATCTCCTTATGATTTGCTATCTTTTTCCGATGTTATTTTATCATAAAACGCTTATTTCAAGAAAAAATGGAATCCTGATTTAGACCATTGATCATCGGATACAAGCTTTCTGATGCGAATGAGTGACAAGAGCTCTGAACAGGGGGTGTTTCTGCAGCCGAGTAGATGAATTTACGAATGAATGATGTTATCTCGGCGGTTGATCGTGGAAAATGTATAAAAGCCTGAACGTTAAGAAGCGAAGCTTTATGCATAGACAATATTCAGCAAAACATGTATAGTATAAATGGAATAAATAAAATTTAGATTGATTCATCTTCGGGGCAGGGCGAAATTCCCGACCGGCGGTGATGAAGCGAATAAGCTTCTAAGCCCGCGAGCCGCAAGGCAGGATCCGGTGCAATTCCGGAGCCGACAGTTATAGTCTGGATGGGAGAAGATGAAGGTTTGCCGGCGTTCGGCGGTTGCGCTTGAACGTCTCTTTGCGCATGCCTGCTATTCTCCCTTAAGCGTTTAGGCTTAAGGGGTTTTTTATGGTCAGTCGGCAGCCTTCTTCTTGTGAGGATGAGTCACGAGAAGGAGAGGAGAATCACCATGAAAAACATGAACGTATCCGCTTTTGCGGCGATTGGATTGTTTAGCGCCATCGCTTATCTATTGATGCTGCTCAATTTCCCGCTTCCGTCATTTCCTCCTTTTTTGCTTGTTGATTTTAGCGATGTTCCAGCATTAGTCGCTGCTCTAATGTATGGACCGATTGCTGGGATGCTCGTCGAATTATTTAAAAATGTGCTCAACTATTTCCTTGTCGGCAGCGCGACTGGCGTTCCAGTCGGTCATTTTGCGAATTTTATGGCTGGAATAACGTTTATTTTACCGACCTATTATATTTATCGTAAAGCAGCATCAAAACAGGGAATGGTCATCGGTTTGGTGGCTGGCACCATCGTGATGGCAACGGCGATGAGCGTATTGAACTATTATATCTTTCTGCCGGCCTATACCATTTTTCTCGGTTCGCCGGCAATGAGCGCCCCGGAAGCGAAAGCGCTCATTGTTTCCGCGATTTTTCCATTTAATGCCTTAAAAGGCGTGTTTATAACCGTTGTCTTTATGCTTCTTTTTCTCCGGCTTCGTCCATGGCTGCATAAACGAGCGGCAAGCCGCATCTGAGCCGCAAAAAGGCTGCGTTTACGAACGTAGCCTTTTTGTTAAAGCTTCGACAGCGTTGAATCGGAAAACCGCTCCTCTTGAAATGGGTTCGCTGTCATTGAATAACCTCTCACTTCCCAATAGCCAGGCTCATCTGTTTTCATAAAACGGATGCCGGTCGCCCATTTCGCCCCTTTCCATAAATAAAAAGAAGCAGGGGGAATGAACCTCAGCGGATAGCCGTGCTTTGGCGAGATCTCTTGCCAATCGTGATGAGGGTCCTTCCATCGGTACACAAAAAGCGCGTCATCTCCCATGAGAGCATGAAGAGGCAAATTGGCTGAATAGCCGAAGGGATCGCCGTTTAAATATCCATAAACTTTGACATAAGCGACGTCTGGATTCAGCTCGACGAAACGCAAAAATTCGCGAAAAGCAATGCCCTCAAATGTCGTGTCAAACTTGGACCATGTTGTGACGCAATGCATATCAATGGTTGAGATCGTTTTTGGCAATTCCATAACTTGCTGATAAGAAAGAGAAACCTCTTCTTTCACCTCGCCGAATAATGTGAATTTCCATGTAGCCTCATGAAACTCGTATACATCGCCTTCGTGAAGAATCGGCCATTTCTCCGTTGCAAATTGCCCTGGAGGCAGTTGTTTTGTCAATGTTCTGCACCCTTTCTTCCAACATGATATGATTTACCATCATACGGAGATTTGTGAGAAAATGCAATACAAACCGGAAGGAAATTGGCAAATGATGTAGAATATTCTGGAAAGCAGAAGGCGATGAAAAAGGAGGGTTCCTATGAATGGAGATTTGACGCCGCATATCTAGTGCTCGCTCCTTTCGTTTGCTTCTACGCTTATGGTTTCGGGAATATTAGTGCTTCTCATTGTTAGTATATGGATGCAAAACCGGACATTGAAAGGCATGAAAAGAAAGTTAGAGAGCTTCAAGTAAGGACAAGGAGTAAGAGAATAATGGAACATGTTCAGATTGTGCGTGATATCGCAAATGCGAATTGGACAAAGATGAGAGAAATCTATGAATCTGTTGGCTGGGTTAAGCATACAGGGCCAATCATTCAACGAGTTTTTCAAGCGAGTCATATAGTAGCGCTTGCTTTTTGCTCCGGCCGTCTGGTTGGATTTGGCCGCGCTCTGTCAGACGGCGTATTCAATGCGGCGATTTATGATGTCGTCGTTCACCGCGATTATCAAGGTAAAGGTATTGGAAAAGCGATCATGAAAGATCTGCTCGAACAGCTTGACGCCATTTCATGCATTCATCTTATTTCGACGATAGGAAACGAACCGTTTTATATTCAATCAGGATTTCGTAAAGCAAAGACGGCGTTCGCTCGTTATCGCAGCGCGAATTTGGCACAGATCTATTTAGAAGGAGGGGATGGGAGTGAACATTCGGCAGGCAAAGGTGGATGATGCCGAACGATTAACAGCGTTGATTTTGCAAGTAGAGCGCGAATCAGCCTATTTGTTGTTTGAAGCGGGGGAACGGCCGCTTACGGTTAAAGAGCAGCGCCGCCAGCTTGAGGCGATCGAGCATGAAGAAAATGCCGCGATTTTTTTGGTGGAGACAGAAGAAGGGGAGCTCATCGGTTATTTAGTGGCAAGAGGCGGACGTGCTAAGCGCAATCGTCATACTGTATATATCGTTGTCGGTTTGCATGCTTCCTATCGGGGAAAAGGAATTGGCACGATGCTATTTACAGAATTGGAGCGCTGGACGAGGACAAAAGGGATCCATCGTTTGGAGCTGACAGTTGTGACAGACAATGTCCCCGCGATTTCTCTCTATAAAAAAATGGGATTTGTTCAGGAGGGAATCAAACGCCATTCGCTGAAAATCGACGGGCAATATGTCGATGAATATTATATGGAGAAGCTTCTGTAGGTGAACACTCCCTTTTCACGTAACCAAAACGCAAGCAGGGATTCAGAAAACGGAGAGGGCTTATCTTGATTTTGATGATGTCATTTTAACGCTCCGTTACTACCGCATACATAAACAAGACAGAGCAGCTAGCGATCAATAAGTACTTGGTGAGTTAAGGGGCATTGGGGAGGCTAATTTTCTTTTTTTACTGTAGCACTAATCGAGATTCTATTACGTTTTTTATTCTTGGAAAATTTGAGTAGCATCGGACATAGCGTGTTAGGCGAAACGTTGGATCTTATGTGAATCGTAATGATTTCTTATGGAGATTCGAATGGAACGTTTGCGATTGTGACATAGGAGCTTGTTTATGAGGTGGTATGAATCGAAATATCTTGTTTATTTTCCCGTATATATGCTTAAATGGTAATGGATGCAATAGCGACCTATTTCCATTTACAAGGGGGGAACAAGGCAGTGAGCTGGATGATTCAGTATATTCTCGCCTTTTTTGTGTTTGTTTTTTCCACTCTTGCTTCTTGGTACGAAGGAAGCGAAATAAGGTCTAACCCATGGGAGTGGAAGTATTCTGCTTTTTTTTTCACAGATGCTCCATGGTTCCATCACCAATAGCAGCGATATTTCACAGCTCGATCATTTTATTTATGCTGCTAAATTCAAGCCTGCTTTTCCTTTGCTTATGGCATTGAGCATTATTTATATAGTGATGCTAACAGGGTATTGGCTATGCCGGAGAAGCAACAAAAGATTTCGCTTGTTTTATGCCGGCAGTCTGCTATTTTGGATACTGGGGGCGATCGTAGCCGATTCCCCGACGATCGGTGGGCATTATTTTACAATGCTTTTTATGACTGCGGGTGCCGGAAGTGCAGCAATGGCTCTTTTGTCTGTGCTTCGGGCAAAGTGTTGGCGAGGTGAGGAGCTAAAATAATGGATACCGTGATGAAAAACGAACGTGATATCATCCAAAGGATTCAGAAGGACGAGTGGATGATGGAAACATTGCAAGCCGTACAGTCGCTGAATTTGCCCGATTGGTGGGTGTGTGCCGGATTTGTCCGTGCGAAAATTTGGGATGTGCTGCATGGATTTCAAGAAAGAACGCCGCTTCCAGATATCGATGTCATTTATTTTGACCGCAAGCATACGGAGAAAGCGGCAGAAAAGAAGCTGGAACAGAAGCTGTACCATCTCCTCCCCGATCGTCCATGGTCGGTGAAAAATCAGGCGCGAATGCATGCAATAAATGGCGGATCTCCTTATTTATCTTCCGTCGATGCCATGTCCAAATTTCCGGAAACTGCCACTGCTCTAGGGGTAAGGCTTGATGAAAAAGGCGTTGTTGTCTTGGCGGCACCTTGGGGAGTCGAAGATGTTTGTCAGCTTCTTGTCAAGCCAACTCCATATTTTTGTGAAACGAAAAAAACGGGCTCAAATGTATGAAGAACGAGTGCGGAGGAAGAAGTGGACAAGCATTTGGCACAAGCTAACAATCGTGACGCTAAAAAATGCTTAAAAACGCGAGACAATGATTTTTCTATTGCAGCATAGGGAAGGAGACAAAATCATGGAAATTCGTTATCGGTTAACGGAAGAAGATTATGTGCAGTTTAATTTGTTTCATATCAAGCATTCGAAAGCAGCCCGGAGAACGTTGGCGATTCAGCGAGTTATCCCTCCCGTTCTTTTTCTTTTGGTTGCCTGGGTATTTGCTGAAATCGGCCATGCTTCCTTTTTAGGATTGCTGATTACATTTTCGATTGTGGCGGTTTTATGGGTGATTTTTTATCCGAGTTACTTTGATCGAGCCATTATTCGCAGCGCAAAGAGAATGATGAAAGATGGAAATAATGAAGGGTTATTAGGAGAGCATCATCTTGTGATGACAGAAGAAGGAATCGTTGACTCGACTTCTTACGGAGAAACAAAAGTAAGCTGGGGAGGCATAAAGGCTTTCAAGGAAGACCGGCACAGCTTTTATCTCTATAATAGTGCTGTCAGCGCTTATATTATTCCAAAGCGAGAGCTGAAAAACATAGAGGAGATTCGATCATATCTTCACACAAAGCTTAAGCATATTGAATCAGAAAATAAGTGATCAATGACCGGTGGGCATATCCCAGCGGCAAGCGAATGGCTTGCCGACTATTCAACGATTTTATATCAGTGACTCCATCATTTCCATAACCTTACTAAAAAGGCCCAAAGAACGAACGGCACCTCAAACGTAGAAATCATGACTCATCATTCGAAGTGCCGTTCGAAACAGTGCCGTTTTCATTTTAAAATGTCGGCAAGTTATCGAGATTGTTGCTTGGATCTCCATCGGCATTGCTACGCAGATGCCAGTCGCCGTCCTTCCCTCTAAATGTGTTTACACCCTCGATCTCGCCGTTTTGTGCCATCACTTGTGCCTGTTTGTAATCGACAATCCGTCCAGAAGATAGCTTGAGCTCAACAATATCGCCATCGCCATTTTTTCGGACTGCTACCACTTTTTCACTCATCACTTTCACCCCCTCTATCATTTTAGTATGGGGGATTTGTCAGCCATTTTATGCACATACAGCCTCAATAACAAACGCTCTTCATTGAAGACGAACCCATATTTCGGAATAAAAATCAGGGCTGGTTGGATCGTCGTCCGGATATACTTCTAATTGCGGCGTGCCTGCAAGCTTGTAATGCTGGGATGGCAACCATTCTGAAAAAATTTGCTCCCATGCTTTTTGTATCGCTTCCGGCATCGATCCGCGCACCTCAAATATGCCCCATTTAGAAGCGGGTATTTCTAACGCCAACAGCCCGTTAGGCACCTCGCCATTATACTCTGCGGCTATCCAATAATCGATCGTTTGTCCTGACTGGTCATCGCTGTGTGCGGTACATACACCGATCAAGCCTTTTAATGAGCCGTTGTTCAGTGATGATAATAACTTAACGGTGCCGTTTTGATGAACTTCCTCCCACATCTTAGCAATCCCTGTATGATTCTCTCCATTGACTAGCGAAAATGTCCGCTTGATTCCCACTACTTGAAAACGATCTTTTTCAATGATTTGGTGATTCATTGATTTTCCTCCCATCTCAAGATAAAGAAACGATTCTAGGCTTGCTTGTGTATGGCCACTATCTATTTGATTATAGCACATATGTTCGTGTATAGCTACCTATCTTTCTGTTTAGAAAAAACGTTTTTTGGAAGCAAAAAATGATGGCAGATTTGAATGGGAAAAAGGGGGCTCGACTGTTTAACAAGAACGGAGGACCGTTTTTTTGACAACTGGGGGATTATTTAAATGTTATATTACATATAAATGGAATTTATTGTTCATTCAAAAGTAGAGCGGAGGTGGGAGGCAAGGCGGTGACTTGCTTTTGTTACGCCAAAGCGTACTAGAGTACTGACTCCTGATCGTCGAAACACGACCTAAACTTTCTATCAATCAATGCAAATGTCAAGTGACATTTAGAACATAACAGCTATGTTTTTTGAAATAAAATGGAGAAACTTTCAAACTATTTTCTAATAAATGACGAATATATGAATGAAAGGCTAGCCTTTGAAAGAAGTAGGAGTAGAAGTCAATGGAGAAAATAAAGGAATGGATTACCAAGGTCAAAAAAGGAGATCGCGATGCCGCTAACCAACTTGTCAGTTTTTATTATAAGGATCTATATGCTTATATTTACAGGCAGACATTAAACAAGGATTTAGCAATGGATCTAACCCAGGAAGCGTTTATCAGCATGCTTCGTTCGATCCATTCGTATGACGAGAGAAAGGCGTCATTTCGAACGTGGTTATATCGGATTGCCACTTATCAAACGATCGACTACTATCGTTCAAAATATTACAAACAGCAACCAATTGTGACGGAGATCGATCACGAGTTAGGACAAGAAGAAGATTTTACATTGAAGCTGGAATACAAGGAGGAGGTTGAGCGGATTTTAGCGGTGTTGAATACGTTTGAAGCGTCTGCCCAGCAAATTTTCCGTCTTAAATTGTTTGGTGAATATACTTTTGCTGAAATTGCTTCTGCCACTGGCTTAACGGAATCAACAGTGAAAACGAAATTTTATAGTACCGTAAGAAAAATAGGCAGTAACATAGCGATTGTCGATTGGAAGCAGGATTTTCTTTCTATCTGTTGAATGTTCGAAAAGGCGAAGAGAACGTTGGGAGGACTTGTATGATGAACCTATTCACATTTGCTAAAAAAGCCGGCACCGCCATGACAAAATACAACTCCAAGTTACCGAGCTATACGAGAATAACGAAACTAACCGAATCTGCCGTCATCGGCTGCATGTACATTGAAGCGAACGGAGTGGTCGGCTATCATGAAGCGCCAGTGCCGCAGCTGTTTCTTCTTGTACAGGGGGAAGGCTGAGTGACGGGGGCGGATCGCAAAAAAGTGTTTGTCAAAAGTGGAGAGGCGGTGTTTTGGGAACAAGGCGAATGGCACGAATCGGGAAGCGATCAAGGAATAGCCGCGATGATTGTTCAGTCTGAACATTTGACACCGAAATATCTCATACAATTGCAAGTATCCGAGTGAGTAATTTGATTTATAAGAATCAAGTGAACCGAAAACGGCGCGGTCAAATCACCGCGCCGTTTATCTTGGCGTTTCTTGAAAGGTAATGCCTATTACTCGCTCTGTTGCGGTGTTAAATTGGATATTGACAAAAACACCAAATTCTTTCTGGTTGGTTCTCAGCCATAGCTTAAATTTTTCCGTCGTCACATTCGCTTGTTGGTCGCGGCCAATATGGAGGTAGTCGACGATTTGGGCGTTTGGATATTTTTCCTTTGTTTTTTGAAGAGCGAGTCTTCCCCATTTGGCATATGGTGGCATTTCGGTTTGGGCGATCGCGTGATGGACGATTTCAATCGGTTGGATGCCCATCCCCGCAACTGACCAGACACTGAGAGCGAATAAAGTGATCCATCTGTTTTTCATATATAATAAAACCTTTCTTTTTTTATGTTTAGCGTGCACGATGCTTGTCAGATTATTCATCCTCTCTAAAACGGAGAAAGAAAATGACGGTTCATGATGCAGCTGTTTGATGTGTATCGCTCTCCGTTTTTAATAGTGCGGGCAAAGAAAGAAGATGCTTGTCTGCTTATAAAATTCTGTTGTCCGATTCGCGTTTTCACTCGTCTGTAAAGGGAACTTTTTCATTTATTACAAAAAATTCAATATCGATTGAAACCTTTTTGCGTTTTGAACGTTAATATTATGGAAGATAAGCGGCGAGGTTGAGAACTAAAAAATATGGAATGTGTTGCAGCATGTGATCTATGTTTCAAACCGGAGATCAGCTGATGGAAAACATGAGCATACGGTTCCTGTCCCTTAAAGCTGGAGCGAATGCCGTCTATTTATGAAATTCGAAGGAGTGCATGAGGAATGAACTTTTTTAAAAAATTGAGCTATAGCGTAGGGGATGTCAGACGTTATCCGGACATGGTGGCGCAAGGCGCAGGAAAAGCTTTTTTATATTTGCTTTTATTTGCGCTTTTGTTTGGCACGCTGAATAGCATCATTGTCGGCTATCAATTTAATCAAAGCATCGGTCATTTTACCGGAACATTAGAAAGCAAAATCCCGGAATTCACCTTTCAAAACGGAGAGTTGAATGTAGAAGGAACGATGCCGATTGTGTTGGATGATTCTAAAAATGGCGCTGTCATTATCGATACAACGGGCCAAACAACAGAAGATCGTTTAAATCCGTACTCGTCGGGAGTGCTGATTTTAAAGGACCGGATGATTAGCAAGCAAGCTGGAGGGCAAACACAAGTTTTCTTATTTCGCGATTTTCAAGGCGTAACGTTTGATAAACAAGATCTGGTCGGCTTTTTGCCATATTTAAAATGGCTTGCTCCCATTGTGGCAGTGATTGCTTGGATCGGCTTTTTCATTGGCAAAATATTCAGCGCTTTATTTTTAGCAATTATCAATCTGATGATTTCTAAGCTACAAAAAGCGAACTTGTCTTTTGGCCGGCTATACAGCTTGAGCATTTATTCATTATCCTTGCCGATCATCCTTGATCTGATCTTTAAGCTGTTCCATTTCCGTTTACCGGGATTGATTTATTATATCGTCGCGTTAGTATATAGCTGGCTGGCGATTAACCAAACCAAAAAACAAGCGGGAGAGGCTCTTTAGAAGATCGGATCATCTTTTGTGTAGGATGAGAGCCGTCCGCTAAGCCGCGCTTCGTCTTTGTTAAAGAAGCGCTGTTGCTGGAAAAATCAGCTGCGGCAAGAAATGAGTACGAATCATAAAGCATGATCACATATGCCTAAGGCAGGGACAATAAAAAGTCAAAGGTAACTGGCTTTTTGTTGCCCCCATTTTTTTATTTTAAAAAGAGCATAAAAATTTGTCTTCTAGTAAAGTAAAGTTACGACAAGACTTGACAGAAAGGACGATTGTTTATGAGCAATCAAATGATTACTCCGGAAAAGGATCACACACAGCCTCTAGATGGAAAAGAAGAAAAACTCCTGCAAAACTTAGTATGTTTTTTTGATGAGGCTGAGCGAAGGCATGGGGATGGCCCAGCTGCCAAATCGTCTCAAAAATAGACAGGCGGCATTTATTACGCGGAAACTGACAGCTGAAAATGTTACACTTTTTCCTCTTTGCGGTGAGCTGTGGCCTGCTTAAGCCACATGTTTTTTGGGTGCCATATTGGCTGAATGAGTCGGCTTAAACTATAGCCAAGCATTCCGCCTAACGTATTTAAAATTAAATCATCGATGTCAAAGCTTCCTAATTCAAATAATAGCTGCATCACTTCGTATGTAAAGCTTAAACACAAGGTTGCAAGCATGGTAGCAGAAAAGCTGCGAAAGCGTGTCGACAGCAATGGAAGCATCCATCCGAAAGGAATAAAACCGATAATGTTTCCAGCTAAGTTTTCAATTTTAATGTTTAAATTGACATCGGCAAAGAATAAATAAAAAATAATGGTTTTCAGGGGAGTAAAGTTGCTTGAATGCCATTGGTTTTGAATGGCGCTGAAGTCGAAATGGTAGATCATTTCTTTCCAAGAGACATATTTAAATAAGACCATTTTCGTGAGAATAAATAAATAGAGACAAAATAGCCATACGAACATTTGATAAAAAAACTTTTTCATTCACTTGCGACTCCTAAAGTTCATCGTTTTATTTTTTTAGCGTTTGAACCGTGCTGATCACTTCCACCCATATGTTTATGTTTCAGCTGCTTCTGTGCTTGGAGCGCAACGGCATTGTACGCTTTATTACCATGTTAAATGATCATCGTTTTTATTTCAATCATTTCCCGAAATAGTTGGTGGTCAATCGCGGCAGCTGCTATAGAATGAGGAAGATGGAGATGAGGAAAACGTTTGTAGGCCTACCTCCCCGGCTGTCGTCGGAGATGAATACAGACAGATCATTTCGCTTTCATCTCGCGTCACTGGCCTCGCACGTCCGCTCACGGTCTTCTTTTAGCTTCGCCCGTTTTTATCTTGTCTAACCGTTTTCAAGCCCGTTCGATCGGGAAAATCAGCTGCTTAAAAAGGGGAGACAAAGCTCATTTTGCCCCTTGCCTACGATGAGCGATTCATGAAAAGTTTGTAGAGATCGGAAAAAATCCATTACTTTCTTTTCCAAAAGGTATTTGCAAAGAAAATCCCCTTGCAGATGGGGCGCAAGGAGATCGGCTGCTCACTTAGACATTTTTCATTCTTTTGATAAAAATGATGATATAAATCATTAGAGTAATAATGGTGAGCGCAGGACCTATATTCATTAAGGTTAAAAAGTTGCCGTAAAACCATCCTTCTTGAGCGAATAAGGAAACCGGCAAAGCATGGGCCGAGCTGTTGGCATGATAGACGGGTTCCCATAAAAGAAAAGTAAAAAATCCTGCTAAAAATCCGTGAATAATGCGAGAAATGAAAAAAGGCTTAAAGCTGATATCGCTTTGTGCTAAAAGGCTGGCGACTTGAGCTTGTACACTAAGACCGCTGAAAGCAAGAATAAAGCTTATAATAATGGCTTTATGCATTAAAGAGACTCCCTGGACTTGGCTTGTCATTTGCCCGCCTAACGTGATCTCAAATAAGCCGGATATAAGAGGGGTGCTCAATGCTTCTGGCAAATGGAACAAACGAAGCGCATATGCTACTAGTTCTCCTAAAAACTGGGTAATATGTAGACTCGATAGCAGCCTATTGATGACAGAAAACAAAATGATAAAACCGCCGATCATTAATAAAGTATGAACAGAAGAGATGACGGCATCCCCGAGCAGCTTGCCAATCGGTCTTTTTTCTTTCATACGTGTGGTATGCAAGGCGGAAAAGGCTCTGCGCAATAGTGCTTCGTCTCTGGCCTCCTTTGGATCTTGTGGCTGCTCCTTTCCGTAAAACCTCATCATAAGGCCAATACATATGTTTCCTAAATAATGCGATAAAATCAAGACGGCGCCAAGCTGTGCATTATGAAAAAACGAGATGGATACGGCACCGATGATAAAAAGTGGACTGGATGAATTTGTAAAACAGACCAACCTTTCTGCCTCCACTTTACTGAGTTGTTTTTCTTGCCGCAATAGTACAGTGAGTCTTGCGCCTGTCGGAAAGCCAGAAACCATTCCCATCGCCCATACAAATCCCCCGACGCCGGGAACCTTAAATAGGGGCTTCATGAGAGGTTCAAGTATAACACCGATAAATTTTACAACCCCAAAATTAATCAGCAATTCACAGATAATGAAAAAAGGCAGCAGCGAAGGAAAGACGGTCCCCCACCAGATTTTCAGTCCCTGCTTTGAAGCATTGACGGATTCCTGCGGGAAGGAGACGAGGGAGACGGCAATAAAAGTAGCTGCTAAGGCTAATACGATCGTTTTGAATCGGGAACGGGACACTTCTCAATCCTCCTCAAATGGATAAGCTAATGTTGCTGTTATAAAGTTTATTTGCGATGAGAGTAGATTAGAACTGATGGCACCGTGTTTGTCCGCTGCCATCAAACCTTGGTTAGAAAAGGGGCGTGGAAGTGACCGCCGCCGGCAAAAGGATAGAAATACTCTTTGACGTTCGATCAACTTTCACTATCGATGAAACGTAATCTTTGAAGATGTGATGTTTCGGCGGGGCAGACGCGTAAATGATGAACCGTTTGACAATCCCATCAATGGACCTGAAAGCGTTTTGACAAAAGCAAGTTCACATAGATGGGCCTTTGCCCGTCGGTTTTCAGAAATGATCGTTCCATCTAGAAACGGTATGGTATGATCGATAAGAAAACGTTTGAGGCAATCAAAAAAATAGGAAAAAGAGCAGAAGGAAAGGGAAGAGGAAAAATAGAATAAAAAACAAGAACATATATTCCTGTATTGATGAATCTATGCTATAATAAAGATGCACAGCTATATGCAGGGTGGGAGCGGCCTACTCCCTTAGAGAAGGGAGGTGCCGCTGATGATATCTGTGACCGATACACTGACGCTAATGATTGCTTTTGCATCATTAATGGTAGCTGTTATCGCTGTAGCGAGAGACAAAAAATAACCCACCCTGCTCGCCTTAAGTGAGGGTGGGTTACAACCGCCTGTTTTCGGCCGCTGCACGTCTTGCAGTCAGCTGTGTATTGAATGGACATTGGTTGCCGCCAATGTCCTATTTTTATTTTATGCTTTATACGTTTATTATACGCATAAAAGTGTCGGAATGACAAGGAATTTCTCTTTGTGCGAAGCCGCAGGTGAGACGGTTGGTGTTAAATCGTAAATATTACGATTTGAACTTTATTCATTTATCAGGAACCAACAAATGCAGGGAGGGGATCGAAAAATGTTTCCCAATTCTGGCTCATTTCCTGAGCGGTAAGTAAACATTGGTCTAACGAATCTTCTATTTCTTCTTGATTCATCTCGATGCCGATAAAGACGAGCTCAGTCATGCGGTCGCCATATGTTTGATCCCATTTTTCAAGAAGTTCAGGGTTCTCCATTAAAATTTGTTGGCGCTCAGCTTCAGGATAAGCAGCGACCCATTCGCCCGCTCCTTGGATCACGATCGATGTGCCCGCTTGTGATAGAAGGCCGCATACATCATTTCTTGACGCAAGCCAAAAAAAGCCCTTGGCGCGAATCACTTCAATTGGCCAATTCTCAAGCCATTTCATAAATCGTTCCGGATGAAAAGGTTGTCTTCTCCGATATACAAAAGAGGAGATGCCATATTCTTCGGTTTCTGGAGTATGCTCTTCATTCAACTCTTTGAGCCAGCCGGCCGCTTGGCTGGCACTTTCGAAATCGAATAAATGCGTGTTTAAAATTTCGTCTAACGCTACTTGGCCAAATGTCGTAGGGATGATTTTCGCTTCCGGATTCAGTTTTTTTAGCATATTTTCAAGCTCTTTTGCCTCTTCGGGATGAATTAAATCGATTTTATTAAGCAAAATGACATTAGCAAATTCGATTTGGTCGATTAACAAATCAGCTACTTCGCGTGTATCTGAATCATCGACAGCTTGCTTGCGATCGAGCAAGCTCTCTCCAGAAGAAAAATCATTCCAAAATCGGTTAGCGTCGACAACGGTGACCATCGTATCTAAACGACATTTTTTAGTGAGATCAATTCCTAAATTTTCATCTATGTAGGTAAAAGTTTGCGCTACCGGAATCGGCTCGCTGATTCCTGAAGATTCAATGACGATGTAATCAATTCCCCCTGCGTCTACTAATCTTTCTACTTCCTTCATTAAATCATCGCGCAATGTACAACAAATACAGCCGTTTTGAATTTGAACAAGCTTTTCTTCTGTTCGGGAGAATCCCCCTTGTTTAATCAATTCCGCATCGATATTCACTTCACTCATATCATTCACAATAACGGCAATTTTTTTGTTTTCACGATTATGCAAAATATGATTGAGCAAGGTGGTTTTTCCAGAGCCTAAATAACCGCTTAATACAGTAACTGGCACTTTTTTCATGATAAGTAACTCCTCTCTTTAGTAAATCGTAATTATTACGTTTTAACAACGTCAATCATACAAGAAAATAAGAAAAATAGCAACTACGAGAATGAAAGGGAGGTATAGATATCGTTCATTCTATCTTTGAGCTGCCATGATCGGATAGATTTTTCAAGATAAGTTCATCGCTTTCATCGTTTTTTATTATAGAGAGATACGATGAGAAAATTACACTTATAGCTAACCGATTCAAATTTTCCAACGGTCGCCCGACTAGCGAAATCAGATCATCTGCGCACTTGGCGACAAATGTTGACGGAGCAATTGATATTTCATAGTCATATTTTTGTGGACAATCTATGTATATATGTTAATAGGAAAAATTACGATTTGTTAAGAAGAAATGAGAGCATGAATGGAGGAAATGAATGTGAAAAAGGCGATGTCTCATGCAATCAATGATGGACTAGCGTTTGTTCTTTTATTGTTATTTTTATATTTATTCTTTTTTTATGGAATGGGGAATATGAATTTTACATTGCCGAAAGAGTGGGCGATTGTCCATACTATGTTTTTAAGCATCGTTTTAGAAGCGATTCCGTTTATTTTAGTAGGCGTCTTTGTATCCGCTTTGATTCAAACCTTTATTTCAGAGGATACGCTGCGGCGTTGGCTTCCGAAAAACCCGTATGTGGCCATTGTATCTGCCGCCTTTTTCGGAATCATTTTTCCCGTTTGTGAGTGTGCGATTATTCCAATTGTAAGAAGGCTGATTAAAAAAGGAATGCCGCCAGCAGTTGGCATGACATTTTTGATGAGTGCGCCCATCATCAATCCGATTGTTTTCCTCTCGACCTACTATGCGTTTCAGCAAAAAAGCGAAATCGCTTTTGCTCGCGTGGGCCTTGCTTTTTGCGTTTCTGTGTTGGTAGGCTTGCTTTTATACCGCTTTTTTCAACATAAGACTCCGCTCAAACCAACAGCCTCTTCCTCGCACGAACATATTCATTCTACAAATAAATGGAAAGAAACGTTGCATCATGCCAGCGAAGAATTTTTTGACACGGGAAAATATTTAATCATTGGCGCGTTTTTAGCCAGTTTATTGCAAACGTTTCTTAATCGGAACGAATTGCTGCAAATTGGAGCCAATGAACTCATCTCTCCTGTTGTGATGATGGGTTTTGCTTATTTGCTCTCGCTTTGCTCGGAGGCCGACGCTTTTGTGGCTGCTTCGTTTAGTCACACCTTTTCTACAGGCGCGATTTTAGCGTTTCTTATTTATGGAGCCATGCTTGATTTGAAAAATACCTTGCTGCTGCTTGCTTATTTTCGAACACGGTTTGTCATTGCGTTTATTCTCGTGTTGACATGTGTTGTTTATTTGGTTGTTTGGCTCTATCAAACAATCTTTATCCATGGATGAGGAGGTGAAGGAAGTTGAATAATCAGCTTTTTTTGCGGGGAGTTCTGCTCGTGGGCTTTGCGTTAGTCATGTTTAAATTAATCGTAACAGGGCAAATCCAGCAATTTATTGCACCAAAGATGTTTCCTTTCCTTTATTTTGCGATGGGCGTACTGTTTATTCTTGGCATTTTTCAAATTTGGCGAAGTGATCATCACGATCATGCGGTTGGTTGTGAATGTGGCCATCATAAGGATAAGCATCCTCTAAAGACGTGGATGATTTATCTTTTATTCATTGTGCCCATCATCACAGGTTTAATGTTTTCAAGTCAAGTATTGGACAGCTCGGTCGCTGCCAAGCGCGGTGTGCAAATGGGTGGGGGGCAGAAGCAAAGCGATCCATCAGCGAATGCTCAAACGCAATCCTTAACCGAATCAGCACAGACCGAACAGCAGCCAGCCGAAAAAAGCATTGACAAACAGCAGCTCGCTAAGAAGTTAAAATCTGCGAAAAAGATAGAGTTTACGAATGAAAACTATTTAGCCACTCTGGAAATCATTCATCATCATGTTCAAGAGTTTATTGGGAAAGAGATTCAACTTACCGGATTTGTCTATCGCGAACCTGATTTTCCAAAAGGGGAAGCAGTCATTGCGCGATTTGCTGTTACTTGCTGTGTTGCCGATGCTTCCGTTTATGGAATGCTATCAAACGGAGAACAGCTAAAAGAGCTCAAGCCGGATGAATGGGTAGAAGTAAAAGGAGTCATCGGCCAAACAACGTATGAAGGAAATATCCTTCCTTGTATCAACATCAAAACAGTGAAAAAAGTTCAACAGCCTGATGAGCCTTATGTTTATGACCGCACTCCTTACTGATATCCATTTTAAAGACACCGTGAGCGCGAATAACAGCAAAACAAAAGCGATGGCGTTCATCACCCGCTCCGTTAGACTCGAGGTAATCAGCGCGCCGCCCGCTAATGTGCCAACAAAGGAGGCTGCTCCTCCGATGGCGATCAGAGCGAAAAAAAGTGTGCCCAACATGATCCCTTCTTAATCTGTTAATCTAAAAAATGGATCCAACGAACACCATGGGTATATTTTCTATACTACCATTTATTTCTGGATCGTTGCATAGATCATATGACACAATATATGGAAAGCGAAAGAGGAAATGTTCTATTTCCCCGGCAAGCGCAAATTGCGACAAAAAAGCAGGAGAATCGGGGCGATGCTGCGAATTTTGTAAAGGGAAGATAGAGGAAAAAGTTTGATTCTCTCTGTTTTCTGGAATTTAGTAAAATAACAAGCAGATAAAAACAACGGTTATATGCTTATAGGGCTTTTTGGACAGTTTCTTATGATAATGAATGTAATACATCATGTAGTTAAGAATAGAAAATTGTTTCTATATGTTTCTATTTCTACAACTTGAGAAGCCAACACGGGTTTCTATGTGAGCGAGTAACGATTCATCTAGCAAGAGAACAATAAAACGAATCGGTTTTATCATCTGTTACTGAAGCAAAACTTATGTAGCAAGAAAGGGGAGGAACGGGGTGATTCTGGAAACACCACGATTGATATGGAGACCATTTACCGATAGCGATCTGTTCGCTTTACATAGCATTTTTTTTGATCAAGACATGATGAAGTTTTATTCGGCCCCTTTTACTATGGAGCAAACCCAAGATTGGATTTAACGAAATTAAAAAAGGTATCATAAGCGCTGCTTTTATTGAATGTGAAAATTTGGATGTTCGCTCTCTATCAAAGAAAGGAGACATGTAAATGGAAGAAATTGTGGCGCCAATGACATTTGAACATTTACAGGAATGTATCGAACTGTATATAAGAGTGTTTCATCGTGAGCCTTGGAATGAGAATTGGACGTATGAGGCGGCCCGAGAGCGGCTCACCGATTTATTGCATACGCCTAAGTTTACCGGATTTGTATGCAAACAGCGTGAAGCGATCCTTGGTTTTATCGCTGGCCACAGCAAAGCGAGCGATCAGGGGATGGCGTTTTATCTGGCGGAGTTGTGCATCGATCAGAAAGCCCAAGGGAAAGGATATGGCTCTCAACTGCTGCAAGTTCTTGAGGAGGAACTACAGAAGCAACACGTCAAAAGCATCTATTTGTTAACATCCGCTTACGGAGCGGCGGCAGCGTTTTATCGAAAAAACGGCTACACCGTCCGCGCTGACCGGATCGTGATGAAAAAGAGCCTTTGACCGCTTTTGCGGCTGCCTGTTGCTTTTCGCCGAGCGTCAGGGTATTGTGAATTCAGCTGCTTGCAGATACAAACGGCTGGAGTGAATCCGTATGATAGAGGAGATAGCCAGATGATGTCTCAAAATGACAGCATAGCATAAATATAGTACATCCATGAGATCATTAGCTGGCGCGAAATGAAAACAAGCATCGATTTTTGTGATCCGACAACACGCTTCTGCGGCGAAAAGCAGAGCCGTAACAAAACGAATCTTTGATTTTATTTCAGCTAAGCGCGGCTTGCTATTTTTTTAAGATGCCTAAATATTCGATCCAAGGTCCGACATCTTCCTTGTATCTTTTGGCCATCACTCTGACAATTTGGGCGATGTGGGTCAAATCATGGACAGCCCAAGTAGACAGCAGTTCTCTCAGCTTTACAGGACCAAAAGCTGGATGAATCCCGGTCCATTCAAAATCGGTTTCTGGGCCGATGAGATGGTTTAGCTTGGCGAGATTTTGTTCACGCAACTCTTGAAATAAACGCAGCTTTTCTTCGATGGTCTCTCCTGAGTGTTCTTTTAAATGGCTGAATCGGTCGAAAACGGGAAAGGTTTTATCTCCGTGTTCTTGAAGAATGATTTCAAGCCTTGGAATCCAATTCGTTTTCTCAGCTTCTATCAGATGCTCGATAACTTCTGTCGCATTCCATGTGCCTTCTCCCTCGCAGCATTGTAACCATCCAGCGGATAATCCGGATAGAAAATTCTCCAATGTTTTCGGCGTGCGCTGCAGTAATTCAATGGCTTCTTGTAACTGAAAGTTCATAGAAATAGCCCCTTTCATCATTTATTAATAACTTACCATAATCAGCGGATGATGCAAATAGAATGACCGAAGACTTGACGAATAGCAGAACGGATACGCAACAAAATGTTATGAAAACAGAAAACGATGGAATGGATGATAGGCTTATATCGAGTTTTTGCGGCTGAATCCCTTGAGAATATTTTTTTCGTTCGCCGGCGACAATGGATGATAGAAGTTCCGATGAAAAGAGGCCAAAAGAAAAATGTCCGAGCTAGCAGGATTCCTTTGACCAATGCCGAAATTAGTACACACAAGACACGAGACGAAAGGGGAACACATATGCCAATCGTGAATCCAAGCCGCGAAGAAATCGGCGATATGTTGCAAAAAGCAAAGCGCATTGCTGTTGTAGGTCTGTCCAATAATCCAGAACGCACGTCATATATGATCGCTCAAGCGATGAAAGAAGCAGGATATGAGATTATTCCTGTCAATCCAACCATTGATGAATGGGAAGGGATTCCGGCTGTTAAATCATTAAAGGACATTGACGGGCATGTGGATATTGTGAACGTGTTTCGCCGTTCAGAGCATTTGCCGGAAATTGCCCGTGAATTTGCACAAATCGATGCCGATGTGTTTTGGGGGCAGCTGGGTGTAGCCAATGAGGAAGCCTATGAATTTCTCAAAGAAAAAGGATATACAGTTGTGATGGATCGCTGCATTAAAGTAGAACATGCTTTAACGAAAAAGAATTGAATGGAATCAAAACGGCCATCTTTAGTTGTGAAAGATGGTCATTTCCATTTTCGACAAAAATTTTGCGTGTTCGGCTGAAAGCGGTAAAATAGGCATAGACGTTTTGCAAATTTATGCTACAATAAAACAGAAACAAACGTTCTTGTTTTTGAAAGGGGTATGTTCGTGACAAATCAGCAACGATATGAATATAACGATGATGCGATCCAAGTGCTTGAAGGGCTTGAAGCGGTGAGAAAACGTCCGGGAATGTATATCGGCAGCACCGACAGCCGCGGCCTGCATCATCTTGTATATGAAATTGTCGATAACTCCGTTGATGAAGCGTTGGCGGGGTACGGAAACTATATTCTCGTCAAAATACATAAAGATAATAGCATCACGGTGCTTGACGAAGGCCGGGGAATGCCGACGGGCATGCATAAGCTTGGCAAGCCGACTCCGGAAGTGATTTTAACCGTCTTGCATGCAGGCGGCAAATTCGGACAAGGCGGGTATAAAACAAGTGGCGGTTTGCATGGAGTCGGGGCCTCGGTCGTCAACGCTTTATCGGAGTGGCTTGTTGTCACGATTCATCGCGATGGATTTATCTATCGGCAGCGGTTTGAAAACGGTGGAACGCCCGTGACGACATTGGAGAAAATCGGAACGACATCGAAAACGGGGACGATGATCCAATTTAAGCCGGACTCCAGCATCTTTAGCACGACGTCGTTCAATTATGAAACACTCAGCGAACGGCTAAGAGAATCGGCCTTTTTATTAAAAGGGCTGAAAATTGAACTAGTCGATGAGCGGACCGGCGCAAAAGAGAAATTTCATTATGAAAACGGAATTGAAGCGTTTGTTGCTTATCTCAACGAGGAAAAGGATGCTCTGCATCCAGTCGTGTATTTTGAAGGGCAGCAAACTGGCATCGAGGTGGAGTTTGCGTTTCAATTTAATGACGGCTACTCGGAGAACGTGCTTTCATTTGTTAATAACGTCCGCACAAAGGATGGCGGAACGCATGAAGCGGGCGCCAAAACAGCCATGACCCGCGTGTTTAATGAATACGCTCGCAAAACCGGCTTATTAAAAGAAAAAGATAAAAATCTAGAAGGTTCCGATATTCGCGAGGGACTTTCAGCGATTGTTTCTGTAAGAATCCCAGAGCATTTATTGCAGTTTGAAGGCCAGACAAAGGGGAAGCTTGGAACGAGTGAGGCTCGTTCAGCCGTCGATGCGATCGTCGCCGAGCATTTAACTTATTTTTTACAGGAAAATCCGGATATCAGTGCGATGCTCGTCAAAAAAGCGATAAAGGCTTACCAAGCGCGAGAAGCAGCGCGCAAGGCACGCGAGGAAGCGCGAAGCGGAAAAAAGAAAAAAGGAAAAGAAGCGGTATTAAGCGGCAAGCTGACGCCGGCCCAGTCGCGCAATCCGAACAAAAATGAGCTGTATTTAGTCGAAGGGGATTCGGCAGGCGGCTCCGCGAAGCAAGGGCGAGATCGCCGCTTCCAAGCTGTGCTGCCTCTCAGGGGGAAGGTCATTAACACAGAAAAAGCGAAGCTGGCTGATATTTTTAAAAATGAAGAAATCAACACGATCATTCACGCGATCGGCGGCGGCGTGGGAGCCGATTTTTCCTTGGCTGATATCAACTACGATAAGGTGATTATTATGACCGATGCCGACACCGACGGCGCCCATATTCAAGTGCTGCTTCTTACATTTTTCTACCGCTATATGCGGCCGCTAATTGAAGCAGGCAAGGTGTATATCGCGCTTCCGCCGCTCTATAAAATTAGCAAAGGAGCGGGAAGAAAAGAAATCATAGAATATGCTTGGACGGATGAGCAATTAAAAGAAGCGGTGAAAAAATTCGGCAAAGGCTACACGATTCAACGCTATAAAGGTCTTGGCGAAATGAACGCTGACCAGCTATGGGAAACGACGATGAATCCAGAAACGCGTACGCTGATTCGCGTGCGAATTGATGATGCTGCCAGAGCGGAGCGGCGCGTCACAACGCTGATGGGAGATAAAGTCGAACCGCGGCGCAAATGGATTGAAGCGAATGTCCAATTTGGCTTAGAAGAAGATCTGAACATTTTAGATAACGAACATGTCGTAGCAGCAGAGGAGGGAGTCAGATGAAGGAACGGTTATTGGATTTGCCATTGGAGGATGTGTTGGGCGACCGCTTTGGACGATACAGTAAATATATTATTCAGGAGCGCGCGCTGCCTGATGCTCGCGATGGACTTAAGCCGGTGCAGCGCCGCATCTTGTATGCTATGTATGTCGACGGCAATACAGCGGATAAGGGCTTCCGCAAAGCGGCGAAGACGGTCGGCAACGTGATTGGCAACTTCCATCCACATGGGGATTCGTCTGTTTATGAAGCAATGGTACGAATGAGTCAAGATTGGAAGCTGCGCAACATTTTGATTGAAATGCACGGAAATAACGGCAGCATCGACGGGGACCCTCCGGCAGCGATGCGTTATACGGAAGCACGCCTCTCTGCGATTGCCGTAGAGTTGCTGCGAGATATTGAAAAACAAACGGTAGAGTTTGTCCCTAACTTTGACGACACAAGCGAGGAACCGGTCGTTCTGCCGGCGATGTTTCCGAATTTATTAGTGAACGGTTCGACCGGAATCTCGGCAGGATATGCTACTGAAATTCCTCCCCATCATTTAGGAGAAGTGATTGATGCTGTCATTATGCGAATTGATAAGCCAAATTGTACAGTGGATGAGATCATGACCGTTCTTCACGGTCCGGATTTTCCGACGGGAGGAATCATTCAAGGAAGAGAAGGAATCAAAAAAGCGTATGAAACCGGAAAAGGAAAAATTATGATCCGGGGAACAGCAACGATTGAAGCTGCAAAGGGCGGCAAGCAGCAAATTATCATTACAGAGCTGCCTTATGAAGTAAACAAGGCCAATTTAGTCAAAAAAATGGATGAGCTCCGTTTTGACCGAAAGCTTGATGGAATTGCCGATGTTCGTGACGAAACGGACCGCACGGGCCTTCGCATTGTCGTTGAATTAAAGAAAGAGGCAGATGCGGAAGGAATTTTAAACTATTTATATAAAAATACGGATTTACAGGTGCCGTATAATTTTAATATGGTTGCCATTCATAACCGTCGTCCGAAGTTGCTGAGCTTGCTTGAGCTGCTGGATGCCTACATTGAGCATCAAAAGGAAGTGGTTACCAATCGTTCGCGATATGAGCTGAAAAAAGCCCATGATCGCCAGCACATCGTCGAAGGATTGATGAAAGCATTATCCATTTTGGATGAGATCATCGCGACAATCCGGGCTTCGAAGGATAAGCGGGAGGCAAAAGACCGGTTAATGGCTCAATACGCGTTCACGGAAGCTCAGGCAGAAGCAATTGTGTCCCTTCAGCTTTATCGTTTGACTAACACCGATATTACGGCCCTAAAGCAAGAGGCGGAAGAGCTGGAGAAAAAAATCAGCGAGCTAAGCGCGATTTTGGCCAGTGAAAAAAAACTGTTGTCCGTCATTAAAGCGGAATTAAGAAAATTAAAAAAGACATATGCTGATGAACGAAGAACCGCCATTCAAGAGGAAATTGAAGAAATTAAAATTAATTTGGAAGTTATGATTCCGGCGGAAGATGTCATCGTTACTGTCACAAAAGAAGGATATGTGAAACGAACGAGCCTTCGCTCATATACAGCCTCTAATGGACAGGATTTTGGCATGAAGGAATCCGATCGGCTGCTGGCGCAGTTTGAGATGAATACAACGGATGTGCTGCTTTTGTTTACACGACAGGGAAGTTATATATATTGTCCTGTTCATGAGCTGCCGGATATTCGTTGGAAGGAGCTTGGTCAGCATATTTCCCATATGGTCCCGCTTGATCGGGAGGACGAGCTGGTCGCAGCGGTTTCCGTTCAGGATTTTGAGCAGCCGCATGATTTGATGTTTGTCACCAAGCAAGGGATGGTCAAACGAACGCCGATCCAACAATATAAAGTGCAGCGTTATGGCCGACCGTTAGTTGCGTTGAATTTAAAAGAGCATGATGAGGTTGTCCATGTTTACATGACGGACGGACATCAAGATCTTTTTCTTGTGACTCACCAAGGATATGGGCTATGGTTTAGCGAAGAGGAAGTGAATCCGGTCGGTGTCCGAGCGGCAGGGGTGAAGGGCATTCAATTAAAAGAAAACGACTTTGTTGTCGCAGCACAGCCTATTTTTTCACCGGAGCAAGCCAAAATTGTCATCGCTACGCAACGGGGAGCAGTGAAAAAGATGGGGCTTGGCGAATTTGAAAAATCTTCGCGCGCTAAGCGGGGATTGGTGATGATTCGTGAATTAAAAACGAACCCTCACCGAATTGCGGCGGCGGCCATAGTGGAAAGCGACCCAAGCCAAATGGTGGTGCGGACGGAAAAAGGAGAAATAGAAGTGATTGATCTGTCGCAGCTGAAGCTGGTTGATCGATATAATAGCGGGAAATTTGTCGTGGATCATGAAGAAGCAGGAGATGTTAAAGAAATGTGGCTCACCGATTTCCATCACGGAAGCTGACAGATAGCTAGAAATGGACATGGAATCGATAGACGAAGGATGAGCGGGAGGGGGAACGACGATGCGATTTAAGCGAAACGAAGCCTTTCGCTATCAATTCGGACAGCCGCTTTTGGGCACATTCCGCATCGCTTATATTGATGGAAAAGAGATGGACAGCGAAAAAGGAGCTGTTGAAATTTACGATATCAGTCCAAAGGGGATGAAGATCCGCACGGTATTTGACATTCCTCCGCGCCCGCGGGATGTCTGTATTCAAGTGACATTTATACTTAACGATGTCGAATTCAATTTATTAGGAATCATCGTGTGGCAAAAGAGGGACTTTAGAGGTTACTTTTATGGATTGCAGCTGCACCTGTCACATGAACAGGAGGAAATCATGATTCGCGAACTTAAGCGATATGTGACACTTCGCCAGAGCGATTAGCAATCAATAGGCGTGTGCCCCCATCCTCATGTTAGGAGGGGGGATTTTAATGTCAAGGATAAGGCAGACTGTCCAACTTTTTGGCGAAAATAAAAAATAGAAAGGCTCTTAGAAAGCCCGCGAGACATCGTGCCGCAACATGGGCCAATCGCTTTATTAGTGTGTACACGGCTTTATCATCATCAACAGCAAGTCTTTTTGTGGCTTGCTTTTTTTGTTTTTTCGTTTTTCGTTCCGAATAAAAATAGGATTGACTGCCTTGTATATACAGGTTAAAATGATGCCTAAAGAAAGTGCATGTATATACATGTTCATTTTTATATGAATGAAAGGGTGAACCATAATGATACCTTGGCAAGAGGAAGAGATTATTTTCGCACCATTGAATGGTCGGATTATACCGCTGGAAGAGGTACCGAATCCCACGTTTTCGCATAAATTTTTAGGAGACGGCATCGCGATTATGCCAAACGATGGACAAGTCGTTGCTCCAGTGGATGGCAGAGTGGCTAATATTTTTCGTTCCAAACATGCCATTGGAATTTTATCGAACAAAGGAGTAGAGATTTTGATTCATGTAGGGCTGGAGACGGTGCTGTTGAACGGAGAAGGTTTCACCGTCCATGTTAAAAGGGGAGAAATGGTGAAAAGAGGGGATTTGCTGCTATCATTTCATTTAAAAACGATCAAAAAAAGAGCGGCTAGCCTTCTAACGCCAGTTATTATCACCAATCATGAGCAGGCAGAGATTACGAAAATTGCTTCACGGCCAACATGCGTCGCAGGACAAAGCGCGCTGCTGCGGGTAATGGTCACAAGAACATGCCTGTTTCGTGTGAAATAAATAAAGAGGGATTTTTGTTGCTTGTTCAGTCTGAATATTTGAACTTTTATAAAAAATATATAGATGTAGGTTGAGTTTCTTGGATCCCCCTCACTAAATCGCTCTATTCTATCGATTTTGTTATTCGAACGATGTGAGAATGAGAGAGTACATAAACGTCTCTTTAAAGATGAAACGAATGATCTCTGGATATGGGCGGTTGGAAAAGGTTCAATGATTTGCTTTTTTATCATGTATGCATGATAAAGACTTGAATCATATTCTTTTTTCTGCTCCTGTAAGGGCTTTAAGAAGAAGCGATTGGTTATTCAACCGTCCGGCCGCCGAAAATGAATCCGGACTTGATGTCTATAAGCACCTTTATCTTAAAAAATACTCTATGTCTTGCGCAGATGAATCATATCGTGAAAAGAGAACGAACATGATGATATACAGGCGATTTTTTTATTGACGAACTTGTATATACAGATTAAAATAAAAACATCTTGTATATACAAGTTTTGAAAGCGGTTAAAAGGAGAGTTCATGATGTTAAAAAAATGGTTTCGCAAAAAAGAAGAAACGCTCGTAGCGCCTTTAACTGGAAAAATAGTCGAGATCGAACAAGTTCCTGACCCAACGTTTTCCCAAAAGCTTATGGGGGATGGAGTAGCGATTGATCCTGCAGAGGGGATTGTCGTTTCGCCGGTTAATGGGGAAGTGATTCAATTTTTCCATACAAAGCATGCGATTGGCATTCGTTCAGATGCAGGGTTGGAGCTATTAATCCACGTTGGCTTAGACACCGTCATGATGAATGGGGAAGGGTTTGTTGGACATGTGAAAGTCGGCGACAAAGTCAAGGCAGGCGACCGCTTATTGACGTTTGACCTGGAGTTGGTTAAGGAAAAGGCGGCAAGCACGATCACACCGATTGTCATTACCAATATGGATGCTATTCAATCACTTGAAAAGAAGCCGCTTGAAAACGTGCAGGCAGGAACGGATTCGTTATTATTTGTCGTAGCAAAGTAGCATTTATTTTGTAAACGGTTACGGAGGGATCATCATGAGCATCAGCAAACAATCAGTCGAAAAGATTGTAGAGTCTGTTGGAGGAAAAG
Source organism: Anoxybacillus sp. UARK-01 (assembly GCF_002075365.1). Lineage (NCBI taxonomy): Bacteria > Bacillati > Bacillota > Bacilli > Caryophanales > Anoxybacillaceae > Anoxybacillus > Anoxybacillus sp. UARK-01. Next base: position 163,788 of record NZ_NASY01000041.1, read on the forward strand.
AGAATATTGTGGCGGCAACACATTGTGTCACCCGCTTAAGATTTGCATTAAAGGATGAGAGCAAAGTAGATAAAGAGACTTTAGAAAGTATTGATCTCGTCAAAGGTTCCTTTTCGGCAAACGGCCAGTTTCAAGTCGTAATTGGACAAGGGCTCGTTGATAAAGTGTACAACGAAATGGTGGAGTTGACGGGTATTGGCCGCGCGACAAAGCAAGAGATTAAAGATGCAGCGGAAGCGAAGCTAAATCCGCTTCAGCGCGCGATTAAAACATTAGCGGATATCTTTATTCCAATTTTGCCGGCGATTGTAACAGCAGGTTTATTAATGGGGATTAATAACATTCTAACAGGCCAAGGGATTTTTTACGAAAATAAATCGTTTGTGGAAGTGCATAAAGAGTGGGCCGATTTTGCTAGCATCATTAACTTAATTGCCAACACGGCGTTCGTCTTTCTGCCAGGTTTAATCGGCTGGTCAGCGGTAACGAAATTTGGCGGCAGTCCATTGCTTGGTATTGTGCTTGGCTTAATGCTCGTTCATCCAGATTTGTTAAACGCATGGGGATGGGGAGCAGCGAAAGAAGAAGGGAAAATTCCTGTATGGAATCTGTTTGGATTGGATGTTCAAAAGGTAGGATACCAAGGGCAAGTATTGCCTGTGTTAGTGGCATCGTACGTGCTGGCAAAAACAGAACTGTTTTTGCGCAAACGAATTCCTGATGCGTTTCAATTGCTGCTAGTTGCCCCGCTTTCGTTGCTTTTTACCGGATTTTTAGCGTTTATCGCGATCGGGCCGATTACATTTGCCATCGGCAACGGAATTACGAGTGTATTTGTTTCCGTGTTTCATAATGTTCCCGCGATTGGCGGGCTTCTATATGGAGCGTTATATGCCCCTCTTGTGGTCACGGGGATGCATCATACGTTCTTGCCGGTTGATTTGCAGCTGATCACCAACACGGGCGGAACATTTTTATGGCCGATTCTTGCTCTTTCGAATATCGCTCAAGGTTCAGCAGCGTTAGCGATGATGTTTTTAGCAAAAGATGAGAAACTGAAAGGGTTATCATTCACATCTGCTGTTTCAGCTTATTTAGGAATCACGGAACCGGCCATGTTTGGAGTGAATTTACGCTTCCGTTATCCATTTATTTCAGCGATGATTGGAGCCGCGGTTGGCGGAATGTTCATCACGCTCAATAAAGTGATCGCAGCTTCCATCGGCGTGGGCGGTCTTCCTGGTTTCTTATCAATCGTTCCGCAAAAATGGGCGCCGTTTTTCATTGGAATGGCGATCGCGATTGTGCTGCCATTTGTTCTAACGTTTGTGTTGGGAAAAATTCACAAAGACTATAATTAATAGAACTGTGTTCTAAATAATCAATATAAATAACTAAAGATTCATACCATTGGTGAATGACCGCCAATGGTATCGTTTTTCCCGATAGTCGCAAAATTATAAACGAGGTGATATTCATTGAAGCAACCATGGTGGAAAAAATCCGTTGTTTATCAAATTTATCCGAAGAGCTTTAAAGATACGACGGGAAATGGAATAGGAGATTTGCAAGGGATTATCGAAAAATTAGACTATTTAAAGACATTAGGGATTGACGTCATTTGGCTGACGCCTATTTATGCTTCGCCACAGCGAGATAATGGCTATGATATTAGTGATTATTTTAGTGTCCATCAAGATTATGGAACAATGGCAGACTTCGAGCGTCTGCTTGCTGAAGCTCATCAACGCGGTATCAAAGTGATTATGGATATGGTCGTCAACCACACCTCAACCGATCATGAGTGGTTTCAGCAGGCGCGTTCGTCAAAAGAAAACCGCTACCGTCATTTTTATATTTGGAAGGATCCTAAACCAGACGGCAGCCCTCCAACAAACTGGACGTCCAAATTTGGCGGATCGGCTTGGGAGTATGATGAGAAAACGGGGCAATATTATCTGCACTTGTTTGACGTCACTCAGGCGGACTTGAATTGGGAAAATGAAGAACTGCGTAAAACGATTTATGAAATGATGCATTTTTGGTTTCAAAAGGGCGTCGACGGTTTTCGCTTGGATGTCATTAATTTGATTTCGAAAGATCAACGTTTTCTCGATGATGATGAATCCTTGCCGTTGGGGGACGGCCGCCGATTTTATACAGACGGTCCGCGCATTCATGAGTTTTTGCAGGAAATGAATCGGGAAGTGTTTGCAAAATATGATATTATGACGGTGGGGGAGATGTCATCGACCACCATTGATCATTGTATTCAATATACCAATCCAGCGCGAAACGAATTGAATATGACATTTAACTTTCACCATTTAAAGGTAGACTACCCAAATGGTGAGAAATGGGCGGCGGCTCCATTCGATTTTCTGGCTTTAAAACAAATTTTATCTACTTGGCAGGTGGAAATGAATAAAGGAGGAGGCTGGAATGCCCTCTTCTGGTGTAATCATGACCAGCCGAGAATCGTGTCGCGCTATGGTGATGATCAAGTCTATCATAAAGAATCAGCGAAGATGCTGGCGACCGTTATTCATATGATGCAAGGAACCCCTTACATCTATCAAGGTGAAGAAATCGGCATGACCAACCCGAAGTTCGAGAGAATTGAAGAATACCGCGATGTGGAAACCTTAAATATGTATAAAATTTTACTGGAGCAAGGAAAAACAGAAGCAGAAGTACTTGAAATTTTAAAATGCAAATCGCGGGATAATTCACGGACACCGATGCAATGGGACGATAGTCCGCATGCGGGATTTACAACTGGAACTCCTTGGATTTCTGTCGCACCGAATTTTAAAGAAATTAATGTAAAAAATGCATTAGAGGATCCGACATCGATTTTCTATCATTACAAGCGTTTGATTGAATTGCGAAAAAACTATGAGATTATTACAACAGGAAACTATCAGTTATTGCTAGAGGATCATCCGCGAATTTTTGCTTATGCGCGCAATGGAGATGGCGAAAAGCTGCTGGTAGTAGCCAACTTTTTTGGCGGCCAAGCGACCTTTATTTTGCCAGACGAGTTAGATATAAGCGGATATACAAGCCGCATCTTGCTTTCCAACTATAATGACTCCTCTGAGCATGTACAAGAAATTATGTTGCGTCCATATGAGGCGATTGTGTATCATTTAACAAAATGATACAATACAATTCGGTGATGACCATGAAGGAAAATAAATTTTTAGCGATTTACAACGATCTTTTGCTTCAGATTCGCAAAGGCGCTTTTCAACCGAACGAAAAGCTGCCTTCTGAAAATGAACTGTCCCAGCAATATCGAACATCGCGCGAAACCATTCGCAAAGCGCTCAATCTTTTGTCAGAGCATGGCTATATTCAAAAAATAAAAGGAAAGGGTTCCATCGTATTAGATGTCGGGAAATATGACTTTCCTGTCTCTGGACTTGTCAGCTTTAAGGAATTGGCGCAAAAAATGAACAAGCCGGCAAGAACGATCGTACATGAACTGGAACTGATTGAGCCTGATGAATATATTAAACGGCAATTGGAAACCGAAAATAAGGAAAAAGTATGGAAAGTGATTCGTGCTCGGGAAATTGAAGGAGAGAAAATTATTTTAGACAAGGACTTTCTTTGCCAAAAATTTGTTCCAATATTGACTCGCGACATTTGTGAAAATTCAATTTATGAATATGTGGAAAACGAACTAAAGCTTCGCATTAGCTTTGCCAAAAAAGAAATGTTTGTTGACCGAGTGACAGCTGAGGATCAAAAATATTTGGATTTAAACGGCTATGAACATGTAGTCGTTGTGAAAAATTTTGTCTACTTAGAAGATGCGAGCTTATTTCAGTTTACTGAGTCAAGACATCGACTCGATAAATTTCGGTTTGTTGATTTTGCCCGGCGTACTCATCACCCGCACCTGCTTCCATAAGCACGTGCGGTTTTTTTCGGTAATACAATTTAATAAAACTATGTGCTAAATAATCAATAAATGGAGTAATAGTTTAAAGCATTTATGGCTATCCTTCTAACATAAGGATGGTGAATATCAAATTGGAAGGAACATGGGTTTCATTATTGCCGTTTCTCATTGTCATCCCGCTTGCTATTTGGCTTCGAGAAATTCTGCCGGGACTCGTTGCCGGTTTGTTGATCGGAGCATTTTTTCTAGAACAACATTTCCTTTTAGCGATTGAGCAAGCCGTTCAGACAACGCTGCAGGCCGCAACGGAAATGAGTCATATCCAGGTGCTTGCTTTTCTTTATTTATTTGGCGCCTTAGTCGGAATGATGCAGATTACCGGCGGAATGAAAGGATTTGTGCAATGGATCAGCAAAAAAATCCATTCTCGGCGCCGCTTGCTATGGTTTATTTGGCTTACCATTCCCTTTACGTTTTTTACACCGATGTTTCGTATCATGCTGATCGGTCCTGTTATGAAATCGTTGCTCGACAAGTTTCATATCGATAAACGAAAAATGGCGTATATGATTGATGTCTCGACGGAGCCTATCATTGTGTTGCTTCCAGCGGCAACGGCTTTTGTCGGTTTTATGACATCGGTTGTAGATGGGGCGCTCAAGCAAAACCAAATGGAAGAAAATGCGTTTTCTCTCTTTCTTGCGAGCTTGCCTTATAATTTTTTTGCCATTATTGCGCTATTGATCGGAGTGGTGACTACTTTTAAAAATATCGGCATCGGCCAAGAAGAAAAGGAAAAAGGAGACGAACAGAATTATTTCCATCGTCTCGGTCTGAAAAAAGAGCTCGCTTTAGTAGTGGGAGAGCCGCTGCACTTATTTTTTCCGCTTCTCCTTGTCCTTTCCTTCACGCTTTTTTTCTTTTGGTATGATGGCACAAAGCGGGGAGCTGACAACCTGATCGCCGCCTTTACCGCAGCGGACGCAACATTTGTGATGGTGGTGTCACTATTTGTGACCATTATTGTGACCATGTTATTTTATTTATTCCGCCGCCAAAAGCTGGATGAATTAATTTATCATCTTTTTGAGGGGGGAAATGAGCTAATGGCTCCGATCGGTATGCTTATTCTTGTATGGGCCCTGTCTGCCACGGCGGAGCAGTTGGGCTTTTCGCACTATATTGCTTCCACTTTTGGCGGAATACTGCCAAAAGAAATGGTTCCGGCGATGATGTTCGCGCTTGGTTCGTTTATTTCTTATTTTATCGGCACATCTTGGGGAACATGGGGTCTGTTTATGCCGCTCGGTGTCACACTGGCCGCAGCGACGGGCGCTTCGCTTCCGATGACCGTAGGTGCTGTATTTGCTAGCGGCACATTCGGCGCTTTTGCTTCACCGCTGGGCGATACAACGATAACAACTTCTTCCATTATGGATTTGGATTTAATGGAATATGCCAAATATAAATTAAAAATTTCGCTTGTGTGTGGTGTTCTTTCATTACTCAGCTATTTGGCCGCCGCTTGGTTTTTGCCCTGATTAGCAGAATCAATCGCTCCATAAATAGATAGGAAAAGACGATTTTATTTTATAAAAATGCTTTCTATTTACTGATCTATTGTTCAAAAATGAAAACAAAAGATCCATTCCCTTATGCTTCGGGGAATATAAAAGCTATCAGCTTATCCCTATATTCTTAAACGATGTTCTAAATAATCAAAAAATATTTTCAAACAATAATTGCCAAAGACAAAAATTTCCGCTATGATGAAGGAAAGCATATGGATAAGCCTTTATAGGGGAAAGGGGGAGAAAAATGGCTACGCATATTACTCATATCACCGTTCGTTTTGGAGAAACAGATGCGCTTGGCCATGTCAACAATACGAATTATTTTGTATATTTAGAGGAAGCGAGAATTCGCTTATTTGAGCAGCTCGGCTTTGGCTCTGCCGATCCTCACGAATGGAAGTTTATCGTCGCCTCTGCTAAATGCGATTTTATCAACCAAGCGTATTTTGGCCAAACGCTCAAGGTGGAAACGAATGTATCCAAAATCGGAAATAAAAGTTTTACGCTTGTTCATCGCATTGTAGATGCGAGCAATCAAACATTAATTGCGCTTGGAGAGGTAGTCGGTGTTTATTTTAATTTTGCGACGCAAAAAAGCGAGCTAATTCCAGAGGATTTGCGCAGCCAGCTCGAACAATATAGCGTGTCTGATATCGAAAACCACTTGAAATCATAACAAGCTGCCTATTATTAGGCAGCTTGTTTTTATGAACCCCTTTTTCTGTTTATACATACTGTATCATAAACGCAACGGAAGGGGGAGTATGCTTATGGAAATTAAGGCAGTGATCGGCAGTCAACGGTTTACTTCCCACGGAGAATTAGAAACTTACTTTCAGCCATTTCGTCAAGCGACGATCGGAGCGGAGTTTTCCTTTGCCACTCCATTTGGTCAGCAGAGAATGATTTATGCCGATTGGACAGCAAGCGGCCGCTTATATGCGCCAATCGAACGTAAAATCATGGAGGAAATAGGCCCATATGTCGCCAATACCCATACAGAGTCGAATATTACAGGCACTAAAATGACCTTAGCATACCAGTACGCAAAAGATGTGATGAAAAGACATGTCAATGCGGGTCCCCATGATGTCCTTTTATTAGAAGGAGCAGGAACGACAAGCGCCGTGAACAAGCTTCAGCGCCTTCTCGGCTTGCGTATACCGGAGCGGTTTCGTCCCTATATCGAATTGCCCAAAAGTAAAGTACCTGTTATTTTTGTTACCCATATGGAGCATCACTCCAATTTGTTGTCGTGGATGGAGACAATTGGCGAAGTCATCACGATTCGCCCGACCGCCACAGGAGAGGTAGATGTCCATCATTTGCAAGCGCTATTACACCAATATAAGGACCGTTCTTTAAAAATTGGCGCTTTCACTGCATGCTCCAATGTGACCGGGCTGCAAACCCCTTATTACACCCTTGCCAAAATGATGCATGAGCATGGCGGGCTTTGCTTTGTTGATTTTGCCGCTTCAGCTCCATATGTCTCGATCAATATGCATCCCGATGATCCGCTGCAAAAATTAGACGCCATTTACTTTTCGCCCCATAAGTTTTTAGGCGGGCCCGGAAGCGCGGGGATATTAGTTTTTGATGGGCGCTTATATCAAAATCGCATTCCAGATCATCCGGGAGGAGGAACGGTGCTATGGACGAATCCATGGGGAGAATATCAATATGTGACAAATATTGAAGAGCGAGAGGATGGAGGCACCCCGCCGTTTTTGCAAGCGATTCGAGCGGCGCTAGCCATCAAATTGAAGGAAAAAATGGGGATAGAGGCAATCAGAAAAAGAGAACAGGAGTTAATAAGACTGCTTTTGCCTTCATTAAAAAGCATTCCTAGCGTGCATGTGCTGGAAGGAGAGCGGGAGGATCGGCTCGGGATCATTTCCTTTATTATCGAAGACTTGCATTATAATTTAGTTGTTAAACTTCTTAATGATTATTTCGGCATACAAGCACGTGGAGGCTGTTCATGTGCTGGGCCGTATGGCCATTATTTGCTTGGGATCGATCAAAAACAATCTGCAAGCATGGTCAAAAGCATAGAGGAAGGAAATTTGTTAGCCAAACCAGGATGGGTGCGCATCTCCTTGCATCCCATTATGACGAATCATGATATGTATCAAATCATTCGTGCGATTCGCTACATTGTACAGCATAAGGAAAGCTTGAAAACGGCATATGAATATGATGAAGCAAAAAATGAATTTTATCATCGTGAAGACGATCGTCATGTCCGCCATCTTTTTACTTTTTAGATGGATCGATTCTACAACTTGAAGCTGGAATGAATAGAACTCTAGGCACATGTTAATGGCATATGGTTTCCATTCCGATTGGAGAACAGGTACAATAAAACATAGAAACCTATATTATTTAAGAAGGAGAAACCGAGATGAATCATCTATACCATTTATTTCTCCGCACCGAACGGGAACAAATGCTGTACGAACAGGCGCGGCAGCTATCCGAGCAGTTTCGGACGCGCGCAGCTTGGCATGATGAGCAGGCGGCGTTTCCCTTTGATAATTTTGCTGAGTTAAAAGAAGCTGGATTGCTTGCACTGACGGTACCGAAAAAATATGGCGGAGAAGGTAGTTCATTATACGAGTTTTTACTAGTACAAGAAATGCTGGCCCAAGGCGATGGGGCTACAGCATTGTCGCTTGGCTGGCACTTAGGCATTGTCATGAGTTTAGCTGAAGAAGATAGGTGGCCGCCATCGATCTTTGCTCGACTTTGTCAGGAAATTGTTGAAAAAAAGGTGTTGCTGAACAGTGCCCACTCAGAAGCGGCAACAGGAAGTCCGGCACGTGGCGGAAAACCGGAGACAACGGCTGAAAGACGAAAAGACGGCTGGCGGATTTCGGGACGGAAGACATTTACATCGCTGGCTCCTGCGCTCGATTATTTTATTGTCTCAGCCACCATCAAAGAGACGGGGGAAGTCGGTCATTTTCTCATTCCTAAGACGGCGTGTGGTCTTAAAATCGAAGAAACATGGAACACCCTTGGAATGCGGGGGACCAGAAGCGACGACTTAATTTTAGATCGTGTCGAGGTTGAAGAAGAAGCGCTTGTCGAGATTCTTCGTACACCGAAAACAAAAGCGAAAGCGCAAGCGCAAGGCTGGCTACTTCATATCCCGGCATGCTATTTAGGAATTGCGATAGCAGCTCGCAACGACGCCGTTGATTTTGCAAAAGCATACAAGCCTAATAGCCTTCCTCATCCGATTGCTGAAGTGCCGGAAGTGCAGCGGAAAATCGCTGAAATCGACCTTGAACTAATGACAGCGCGTCATTTTATGTATGCGGTCGCTGATAGGTGGGATCGCGATCCGGCCAAACGACCGGAGATGAAAGAGGAGCTGGCGGCTGTGAAATATGTGGCTACGAATGCGGCCGTTCGTATAGTCGATTGGTCGATGCGCATTGTCGGCGCTCAAAGCTTATTTGCAACGAATTCCTTACAGCGTTATTACCGCGATGTCCGTGCCGGCCTGCATAACCCGCCGGCTGATGATATCACCCTTTCCATGCTGGCAATACGTGCGCTGAAATAACGTTCGTAGGAAAAAGAAGAGAAATAGAAAAAACATGCTTGCTGCGGTACGGACACAGCAGAAAAACTAGCTTGCTACTAGTCAGAGAATAGTATAAAGACCGAGGTAACAAAACAAAAGCCGCCTTCCTAAAATAGTAGGAAGGCGGCTTCTATTAAAATTAAAGTGCTTTTCGCATAAACTCAGGAAGTTGAAAGCATTGCTTTAGCACCGCTTCGTTTACATATTTTGTATCAGTTGGCAGCGCGGCGCTTTCCGGAAGTGAAAGCGGAATGTTAGAGCCGATCGTAAAGCTCCATAGTCCGCCTGGATAGGTTGGCACTGTCGCTGTATACACAGCAGCGTGCGGAAATAACTGACGAATATTGGTGTGTGTTTGTTTTAAGATGTCTAAGTGGAAAATAGGTGATTGGCTTTGACAAACCATCAGCCCATCGTCTTTAAGAGCTTGACGGATGCTAGCGTAGAAATCGCGGGAAAATAGCGCCTCAGCCGGTCCTACTGGATCAGATGAATCAACGATAATGACATCATATTCTTTCGTACGCTCTTTGACAAACGCAACTCCGTCCGTATAAATAAAGCGGACGCGCGGATCAGAAAGGTTTCCGGAAACAGCCGGCAGATGCTCCTTGCAGGACTGCACGACGACTTCATCAATTTCTACCATATCAATTTGCTCAAGCTGCTGATATTTGGCCGCTTCTTTTGCAGCGCCGCAGTCGCCGCCGCCGATAATCAGCACTTTTTTAGCAGCTGGATGAAGCTGTAGCGGAATATGGGAAATCATTTCATTGTAAATATGTCCGTCAATCGATGTCGTTTGTACAACACCATCAAGCACAAGCATTCGCCCAAAATCGTATGAGTCCAAAATCATGACGTGCTGAAAAGCCGATTGCTGAGAAAAAATCACTTCTTTTATGCGATAGCTGATTTTTAAATTTTCGCGATCATCCTCCGTAAGCCACAGCTCTTCATTTTCGACTTTTAAATAAGGCGGTAGTGAATCGTGTAGATGTTTCTTCATTGCAACCTCCTTCAAGCATATTCCGTTTTTTTCACACCTTTCTAATAGTAATACATTTTGCCTCATGTGACAAATATCAAAACATGAAATAAAGAGCTACTGTCCATGATCAGAGGAGTGCATGCCGCCTCCTGTCGAATCTGTTGATTGGTTTTGTTTCTGCTGCTTTTCTTGATCGCCGCTGCAGCTTGTAAGCATCGTTGCTGCAAGCAGTGTGATTAGCCATAGAGTCCCTTTTTTGTTCATCGTTCTCCTCCTTTTTTTCGATCCTCTATTTTATGTATGAGGCACGTATTTTTCATAGTATGTCGTAAATGCAACAAAAATATCAAAAGCCGTCTGTGCATAAGGACAGAACGGCTTACATGAATCGAGAGGAAAAATGAATTCAATGGAAGCGAAACTGGTTTTTGGTGCGGAAACATGCGAGAAGAGATGAAAGGCTAAGCTTTATGATTTGCATTACGGAAGCCGATGAAATATTTGATGGAGCTGTTGCTTATTGGCAAGGAGATCGGCTAATGTATAAGAATCCAGTACATGCAAAAACGCTTCTAATGCTTCGTGAAGAACGTGCTTTAGTTGGCAAGCAGGAGTAATGACGCAATGATTGCCATGAGCCGCAAAACACTCGACGAGTGATAAATTATCCTCCGTTTGGCGAACAACCGCACCTAGCCGAATCTCCTCCGGTTTTTTGGCAAGGCGAATGCCTCCATTGCGCCCGCGAATGGTTTCAATCCATCCATGCTTTCCTAATTCGTATACAATTTTGCTTAAATGATGTTCAGAGATCGCGTAGGCTTTGGAAATTTCTTTAATATTCGTTTTATCCCCGGGTTCAAGTGTTCCCAAAAACAGCAGAACGCGCAGGGCATATTCCGTATAGTTGGTTAATTGCATAAGATTTCACACACCTTTAAATACTTTTCGTATTGTCATTTTACCATACTTGCTTTCTTTTTTTGAACGAAAGAAGAATATGAACATTTTGTTAAAGATGTATTTGAAATATTGCTTTTATCTAAAATCCTATGGTTCAATAAAGATGTATATAAAATACATGTTTTTGCGGAGGGGAAAGAACGATGAATCAAACAGCTTCCTTACTAGATGAAAAAACAATCCGTATCATTCAATCAACCGTTCCAGTGTTGGAGAAATACGGAGAGCAAATTACGAAACGATTTTATCAGTTGATGTTCTCCAATCATCCAGAGCTATTAAACATCTTTAACCATGCTCATCAACAGCAAGGGCGTCAGCAAAAAGCGCTCGCTGCTTCTGTTTATGCGGCAGCCAAGCATATCGATCGCTTAGAAGCCATCTTGCCAGTTGTCAAGCAAATTGGCCATAAACATCGCAGCTTAGGAGTAAAAAAAGAGCATTATCCGATTGTTGGGAAACATTTATTGCTGGCAATTAAAGATGTGTTAGGAGATGCTGCGACGGATGAGATCATCGAGGCGTGGAAAGAGGCTTATAGAGTGATCGCCAATGTTTTCATTCAAGTGGAAGAGCAACTGTATGATGAAGCGGCGATGAAAGCAGGGGGATGGAAGGATTTTCGAAGATTCGTCGTACAAAAGAAAGTCAAAGAAAGTTCAGTGATTACCTCTTTCTATCTTGCACCGGAAGACGGCGGGGGCATTAGCGATTTTTTGCCGGGACAATATGTGAGCGTGAAAGTCCATATTCCTGGAGAAGAGTATACACATATTCGCCAATACAGTTTGTCTGACGCCCCAGGAACAGGATATTACCGCATTAGTGTCAAGAGGGAAGCAGGAACGGATGCTCAGCCGGCTGGCATTGTGTCTCATTATTTGCATGATTTGGTGAAGGAAGGCGACGTGCTTGAGCTGAGCGCGCCAGCTGGCGATTTTACCCTTGATTTGACAAAAGAAACACCGGTTGTATTGATCAGCGGAGGTGTCGGCATGACCCCGCTATTGAGCATGGCGAATACATTAGTAGCGAAACAGCCACAGCGATGTGTAACGTTCATTCATGCTGCTGTCAATGGCCGTGTTCACGCGTTTGATGCTCACCTTGCACGCCTAGCGAAGGAGCATCCATCGTTTTCATATGGAATTTGCTATCAAACGCCTGAAAATCATGATCGCGAAAATCCTTACTTTGTGAAGGAAGGATTCGTTGATTTGACACTGATCCAATCCATGGTTCCAGATTCTCATGCCGACTTTTATGTATGCGGACCCGTCCCATTTATGAAAACCGTCTATCATGCACTGAAACAATGGGGCATAGCAGATGATAGGATTCACTACGAATTTTTCGGTCCAGCCGGCGATTTAACAAAATAGCGTGACGTTTAAGGCAGCTTCTTTGTTTAAGGAAGCTGCCTATTTTGGTATGATAAAAATAAAGGAGGATGGTCCACATGGAATATGAGCTTGCTACATTTGCTGGCGGCTGCTTTTGGTGCATGGTGTCTCCGTTTGAGGAGCAGCCGGGGATTATGAAGGTCGTATCTGGATACACAGGCGGTCATAAAGAAAATCCTACATATGAAGAAGTGTGTACGCATACGACAGGGCATTACGAAGCTGTCCAAATTACATTTGATCCTGCTATTTTCCCTTATCAAAAACTGCTGGATATTTATTGGCAGCAAATCGACCCAACGGATGCTGGCGGGCAATTTCACGATCGAGGGGAATCCTACCGTACGGCCATTTTTTATCATAATGAGCAACAGCGTCAATTAGCCGAGCAATCCAAACGGGAGCTGGAAGCGAGCGGCCGGTTTTCGAAACCGATTGTGACGCAAATTTTGCCTGCTTCTATATTTTATCCGGCGGAAGATTACCATCAAAACTATCATAAAAAAAATCCGCTTCGTTATAAGCTTTATCGGATCGGTTCCGGCCGAGATGCGTTTTTGAAAAAGCATTGGCGTGATGAAAAAAGAGAGGAAATGCTAAGAAAAAAACTGACGCCGCTTCAGTTCGAGGTGACACAGCGCAACGCGACAGAGCCTCCGTTTGATAATCCTTACTGGAATAACCAACGCGAAGGGATTTACGTCGATATCGTATCGGGAGAGCCGTTATTTAGCACGCTTGACCAATTTGATTCAGGTTGCGGGTGGCCAAGTTTTACGCAACCGCTTCGTCCGGAAAATATCCAAACGGAGCTAGATGTAAGCCACGGCATGATTCGGACCGAAGTGCGCAGCCGCGGAGCCGATTCGCATTTGGGGCATGTGTTTAATGACGGGCCGGCGCCAACTGGACTGCGCTATTGCATCAACTCAGCAGCGCTGCGGTTTATTCCAAAAGAGGATTTGGAAAAAGAGGGCTATGGCGAATATGTATCGTTATTTCAGTAAAAACAGTTGGCATGCCAACTGTTTTTTTGTATGATGAGAAGAAATGAAAAAAGAGGGGGATTTTTTTATGCATATTTTTCGAGAACGTCGTTTGCAGACATTTCTGCAAAACTATCAAAATCGTGCCCGTTTATTGATTGCTTGCCCAGATCAGCTGGGCATCGTAGCGGCGGTGACGAGCTTTTTATATGAGCAAGGAGCCAATATTGTCGAATCAAGCCAGTATTCGACCGATCCACAGGGAGGCACCTTTTTCTTGCGGATTGAATTTGACTGCCCGGATATGACGGCAAAGAAAGCAGAAATGGAAAAGGAATTTGCAAAAATTGCCGAGACATTTGAAATGAAGTGGCGTTTAAGTTTACATAACGATTTAAAAAAAATGGCCATTTTTGTTTCAAAAGAAGAGCATTGTTTGCTCGAGCTGTTATGGGAATGGGAGGCAGGAGAACTGCTGGCCGATATCGCTTTTGTGATAAGCAACCATGAACATATGCGCGAGAGCGTGGAAGCTCTCGGGATTCCTTACTATTACATACCCGTGACGAAGGAAGGAAAAAACGAAGCGGAAAGAAAGCAAATCGCGTTATTGAAGGAACATAAGGTAGATACGATTGTCCTTGCCCGTTATATGCAAATTTTATCACCAGCCTTTGTAGCGGAATTCCCGTTTCAAATTATTAACATCCATCATTCATTTTTACCGGCCTTTATTGGCGCCAGACCATATGAACAAGCTTACAGAAGAGGAGTGAAACTGATCGGAGCCACTTCTCATTATGTGACAGATGACCTAGATGAAGGGCCGATTATTGAACAAGATGTGGCGAGAGTGGATCATCGCTATCATCCAGACGATTTAAAACGGGTTGGACGCATTATTGAAAAAACGGTCCTTGCCAGAGCCTTGAAATGGCATTTAGAAGACAGAGTCATCATCCATGAAAATAAAACCATTGTATTTTCTTGATATTGACCAATAATGGAACGTCCCCATGATCGAGGCGTTCCGTTTTATTTTATGTTAAAATAAACTATGTTCTAAATAAAAACATAAGAAAAAAGCAGGATTTCTGTAAACAAAATGGAATGAATATAAATACAACCCTGAAAAGCGAAAGGAGGAAGGCAAATGCGGGAAAAGCGGACGTCAAGCGGGTTTTTGCTGAAGCAGCGAGCCTTTTTAAAGCTGTACTTAATTACATTAACTGAGCAGGAACGCCTTTATGGCCTCAAAATATTAGATGTTCTGCGCCAAGAATTTAAACCGTATGGATATAAGCCGAACCACTCCGAAGTATATAAAGCGCTTCATGATTTAATTGAGGACGGAATTTTGAAGCAAATGAAACAAAAAAAAGAAGGAATGAAGTATCAAGAGGTAGTGTATTACCGTTTTGCTGATGGAGGATATGAGAAAGCAAAGCTATACAAGCGGCAATTAAAAGCCGAATTAGACCGCTGTGAGGCATTGATTCGCAAAGCCATTCAAGATAATTTTAGTTGAGAGGAGGACTTGTTCTCCTCCATATCACTAATTGTTTACATAATGTGTTTATGTGATACTTACAGTTTCTTTGCATCTAGGCTTAGCATTTAGTAGAATGATATCGTATGTATTTATAAAGAAAGGGCGACGGACACCATGAACGTTCTATCATTGCCTCCCATGATTGAGCAAATGATTCGAGAGCGAAACGAGCAGTTTGCTCGTGAGAAAGATGCGTATCTCATTGGAAAAGGCGGCTATACAGCCGAAAATGAAACGATTGTGTATGATGCGATCATTGCTTTGGCACTCGGGAAAAACGTGTTGCTAAAAGGTCCCACAGGGGCTGGAAAAACAAAACTTGCCGAGACGCTGTCCCACTTATTCAGCCAGCCGATGCATAGTGTGAATTGTTCGGTGGACTTGGATGCAGAAGCGCTTCTTGGTTTTAAGACGATTAATGAACATGATGGAAAAACAGCGATCGAGTTTATTCCTGGTCCAGTGATCCAAGCGATGAAAAAGGGGCATTTATTGTATATTGATGAAATTAATATGGCTAAACCAGAAACGCTCCCTATTTTAAATGGCGTGCTTGATTACCGAAAAATGATTACGAACCCGTTTACTGGAGAGGTAGTAAAGGCAGAAAAAACATTTGGCGTCATTGCGGCGATCAATGAAGGATATGTGGGAACGGTTCCGCTTAATGAAGCGTTGAAAAACCGTTTTGTTGTCATCGATGTTCCATATGTTCAAGGTGGTGCATTGAAAAATGTGTTACAGACACAGAGCCTTTTGAAAGACGAGGCTTTAATCCATCGTTTTGTTACTCTATCGTCTGATTTAATCGCTCAAGTAAGAAATGGACAAATTTCCGAAGAAGCCGCTTCGATCCGCGCTTTAATCGATGCGTGTGATTTAGCGGTCTATTTGCCGCCGCTCAGAGCCATTGAACGGGCCATTATCGATAAGCTTGAGGACGAGCGTGAAAAGGCGGCTGTAAGAAACATCGCAGAAACTCTCTTTGAGTGAGGGTGTAAAAATGAAACGGTTCATTCAATTTAACGATAAAAAAATCGATTCCTTTTTATTCATGCAGCTGTCCGATTTAGCGAAGACGCTGACAAAACAAAGTGAGTGGGAAGTTGAGTTCGGCTTTCAATCATATGTTGACTTCCCAGCTCGAAAGCTGTATGTGAGCTATTTTTGGGATAATCGGCCGGAAACAGAAAAGCTGCATGGCTTAAAAACGGATGTATGCCTTCGCGCCATCGGAACCCTTTATTATACTGATATCGACGCAGTGACAGCCTTTATCCAAAAAGCCAATCGATTATCGATGCCCAGCTTTGCGAAGCAACTATTGATGCTGGCTGAAGACTTGCGGCTAGAGGAGCTTTGCAAAAAAGAGCGACCCGGTACGAAAAAGTGGTTTGATACTCGCCGAGATGTGTATCGCCGCTACTTTCAAAGCCAAGCGCAAGCCAACCTGACAAAGAGCGTCTATACGGATGCTCTTTTTGCAGTGCTGTACTTGCTTTTGACATCTGCATCCCCGCTTGAGGATGTACCGTTCATCCATGAACGCATCGATCCAATGATCCCATGGATTCGGCAGACGATCGGCCATCTGTTTGATGCTTCTTCCACGAAAGACATCGCTCGTCTCGTTTTGTTGCTCACGGAAGCACTAGAGGATGTGTTGGAACATGATATGTTAAACACGTATTTTTATTTGCCGCAGCGTGCGTATAATCAAGAAGAAGCACATATGACATTGGCAGATCTTAAACGAAGCAGCCGTTTAAACAACTGCGATGTGCTTGATAAGCAAAAAAGCGGGGATGAAAACATTCACGATCAAGAGCTGCCGACGTGGCACCGCGAAACGAGCGATATGACAAAAAGCTTTTTGCAGTTTGAATTGGAACAAGGATCTCGGACCCATTTGTTAGGAAAAGGCGGCCGGCCGGGAGAAGATGGTGACCTGGCGTTAGGAATGGTTCAAGGCTCTGCGCAAAAAAGCAGCCGGAATGAGTACACAAGACCAATCAGCCTTGAGAGGAAGCAGGATGTCCGACAATCCGGCGGCGGTGAAGCTTATGGCAAAGAAAACCGGCATGCGGAAGCGATCTTTCTCACTCCGCATTCTCCTTCTGTCCAAGAACAGGAAGAATATGAGAAAAAGAAGCTTGAGATTATCGCTTATCAAAAAAAGTTGAAAAAAATGATAGAAAAAACATTAGAGCATAAGCAAGCATTGCCACGAACCGATCTGCACTTTGGCCGCTTGCATAAAAAGCTTCTCCGGCTTTGGACAGATGAGCAGCCGCGCCTTTTTTATAAAAAGCGAACCCCTTCTCCGGAACTGGACGCGGTCTTTACCCTTTTAGTCGACTGTTCCGCCTCCATGTACGATAAGATGGAGGAAACGAAGCGGGGAATTATTTTATTTCATGAATCACTAAAATCCGTGCGGGTGTTCCACGAAGTTGTCGGCTTTTGGGAAGATTCCAACGAAGCGATGGAAACGAAGCAACCGAATTATTTCCAAACGATGATCTCCTTTTCCGAATCGTTAAAGAAACAGACAGGACCAGAAATTCTTCAGCTTGAGCCTCAAGAGGATAATCGCGACGGTTTTGCCATCCGGCTTATGACAGAGCAGCTGCTGCGGCGTACGGAGAAACAAAAATTTTTATTAGTGTTTTCAGATGGAGAGCCGGCGGCATATCACTATGAACAAAACGGCATTATCGACACTCATGAAGCAGTGCTTGAGGCACGAAAAAGAGGAATTGAAGTGCTGAATGTATTTTTAGCAAATGGAGAAATTACGGAAGAACAGCAGCGAACGATCCAGAATATTTACGGAAAACATTGCATCATCGTCTCGAATGTTGAACAGCTGCCAGACATTCTGTTCCCTCTATTGAAAAAATTACTGCATAAAAGCTTGGTATAAATAAAGAAGATAAGGGGGATGTTTCGCTGATGATGAAATTATTTACTGACAGCGATTTAGATGGGGTAGGTTGCGGTTTATTAGCTACTCTTGCCTTTGGAAGCGAGGTTGATGTTTCCTACTGTTCGTATCGAAATTTGAACGAACGGGTAAGGAGTTTTCTTGAGAATCGTCAGCATGATTCCGCATTTGTATGGATCACCGATTTAGCTGTCAATCATGAGATAGAAGAAATGCTGGACCACCGATTTAAAACCGGCAAGCATGTACAAATGATTGATCATCACATCACGGCTCTTCATTTTAATCGACATCCATGGGGATGGGTAGTACCTGTAGATGAATGCGGAAAGAAGACATGTGCTACTTCTTTGTTTTATGAATATCTCATCCGGGAACAAAAATTAGAAAGAAAAGAAATATTGGATGAATTCGTTGAACTTGTCCGTCAATATGACACGTGGGAATGGGATGAAAATAACAATGTGCAGGCGAAGCATTTAAATGATTTATTATCTATGCTTGGCATTGATGAGTTTGTTAGGCAAATGCTCGAACGACTACAACAAAAGGAGTCATCGTTTGCGTTTACTGATTTAGAAGCGTTTGTGCTGCAAATCGAAGAAAAGAAAATCCAACGCTATATTCGCCTTAAACAAAAGCAAATCGTTCAAACATGGATTGAAGGTCGTTGTGTCGGGATTGTTTTTGCAGAACAGTATATATCAGAATTAGGAAATGCTTTATCTAAACGACTTCCTCATCTAGATATGATTGCGATGGTCAATCCGGGAACAAAGCATATCGGCTTTCGCACTATCCATGATGAGGTGAACGTCGCAGAATTTGCCCAAAGATTTGGCGGAGGCGGCCATCCAAAAGCTTCAGGCTGTTCAGCCGATGCGGATGCGTTTCTGCGCTTTGCCGCACCTGCTTTTCAGCTTCCTCCGGTTTATCTTGATGCTGAACAAAACCGTTTCAATCAGAAGGAACATGCTGCGGGAATCTTCTTTAAAAATCATCAAGATCAGTGGCTTTTGGCTGCTTTTTGCGATGAGCAGAAAAAATGGAAGGTATGGGGAGCTGCTTTAGTGCCTGCGGTTTCTTTTTCTACGTTTGAAGAAGCGGAACGATGGATGAAACGAAGCTTTGCTGCAGGCATAGCGGATGATGCGTTGGTGATCGATTATTTATGCCAGCAATTATCGTGGTCAAAGGATGAAGTAATGGCCCGCTATACAGAAGCTGTGGAACAATATAAAAACCAACACAACTGAGAGTGAAAAGATCTCAGCAACTTTTTTAACGTGTGGCGCTTTCGCTACACGTTTTTTATTGCGATTGAATATGGTGGAAAACAGGGAAGTAGCACAACACGAAAAGCTTGGAGCGGAAGAGATCGTTTTTTTCAAATAATGGAAAGGGAGGAAACCACATATGGTTGTAGATATACCTGTCCAAATTCGGACTGCACATGTAAAACAAAAGCGAATGGAGTTATATTATCCGATTGTATACGGATTGCCAAATAAAGAGGCAGAGCACAAAATCAATTATGAAATTACGTCGTTAATGAAAAAATTAATGGTTCAGCAAGGATTTTATCAAAATCCGCTAACGGAGATCACAGGAAGCTATGAGTTGAAAACGAACGAAAGAGGCGTGTTAAGCTTAACTATGAGCAACTATGCTTATTCAGGAGGAGCTCATGGAATGACCGTTGTAAAAGGTCTGACCTTTGATACGAAAACAGGCAAGAAATATTCCCTTCATGAGTTATTTTTACCTCAAGCCGATTATGTTAAGACCTTATCAAGTATCGTAGCAAAACAAATTAAAGAGCGGGATATTTTTCTTTTAAATCCGCCTTTTAAGGAGATATCTTCAAATCAAGACTTTTATATCTCAGATAAGGCTCTTGTGCTTTTTTATCAATTGTATGAATTGACCGCCTATGCATATGGAATCCCTTACTTTCCGATTTCTGTGTATGAAATTCAACCGTTCATTAACGAGCAGTCTCCATTAGGAAAAATGCTTTAATGTAAAAATGGTTGATAAAAAGTTAACACAACTGTAACAGTTTATTAGTTTTAATGGACACAGATTTTCTCTATAATAGTAGATAGGAGGTGAGATTATTGAAACAGTATGTATTTGTTTTTTATACAGATCATCCGAAGGGATCGATGTGGGAAGAAACAATTCATGCAGCTGGCATGATGGAAGCGTTTTTAAAAGCAAAAAAACTTTTAGCAGCATACGAAAAAGAAAAACAGGCTTCCGTTCGTGTTCAATATAAAGGTGTGCGCTACCACAGTATCGATATTGCTTAATTCTCTTGGAAGGATTGAATCGCAATGCTTCAAACGCATCCATACATCAACAGCGTAAAAGACATTGACGTGCAGTGGATCCGTGTAGAAATCATCATGGAAAGCCGCTGCACGTTTCATTTTTCTTTTTTGTCTCAATTTAATGAGTTTACTTCATATTTGAGATAATTCTCGTATAACTTCCTATAATTTATATTATGTAAACTAAAATCTAAAAATATAAGAGTAGTTATTCGCTACTTAACTTCCCTTTCTTTATAAGCAACAGCGTGTTTTGTTCTTTTTAGTTTCTGAATTTTACATATTTTACTATCTTGTATATAGACAAATAAGAACGCATTTGCTAATGTTTACATAAATAATCTCGATCTCGATGAGTTACTGATGAAGATGTTTCATGAGTTTTATCCCAATGAAAAAGAGAAACAAAGATAAAAGACCTCCCCTTTAGTTAGCCTAAAGGGGATTTTGATATCCTTACTGCTTATATGTTTGTGAGGATACAAGGAAGCTTCAGCTATTCTTCGGACAAAGGATTGTATTATCTTTCTTAATTAATACTGCCAGTTTACATTTACGGTTCCTGTTGTACTCGTAGGTGTAGTATAAACGTGATTGGAACCGCTTTCCCAAATAACATTGCCACTTCCGTCTTTTTTAATAAACTTAAACTCAATTGTCTTTCCTTCTGGTACGCTGACATCAACATACCATGTAGGATAGGAGTAAATAACTTGGTTAAATAATGGACCAATTGCTTTGCTTGTATTCCAATTGCCAAGTTCATGCACATTACCGACAAGATAAACGTTTTCTCCCCAGTTTGTGTTGGCGTTGTTTACAACAAAACGAACAGATACTTGGTCATTCGTTAATACTTCAAAATTATCATAGGCAGCGCTCACTTGCCCTCCGGATGTTTGGACGGTAATGTTATATTTTCCTGCAGGTATATTCGGTACAGTTACAGTGATTTGATTGTTAGACCAAGACACTACGGATGCGACTGTGTTTCCGAATTTCACGGTACCAACATTTGTTCCGAATCCTTCACCGTCAATGGTTAATTTGTGACCGACCTGCCCCATCATCGGTCCAATATGACCAATAATTGGCACACTTTCTGCTGCACTATATGTCCATACACCAACTTCCCCTGGTCCTAAGTCAAATGCGTTAACTGCTCCATTTGAACCGACTTGAATTGTATTTCCGTCTAAAAGAGCGCCAAGCTGATCCGTATAGGTTCCTGATGGTAATGCTGTAAATAGGCCAGTAATCGAATAGCTTTTGCTTAAACTGCGATTAACAGCGACTAATACAACATCTTTTCCAAACTGTCTCTCATAAATGTATACATCACTATTAATCCATCTCTGTTCTGTATCACCATAAGAGAGCGCCGGATTGCTTCGTCGAAGGGAAGATAGTTTCTGAATTACTTGATAAGCACGGGTATTTTTATTAAATGAAGTCATCATTTTACGGTTATTAGGATCACCGTTTCCAGTCATATATTGTTCCGTACCATAATAAATATTCGGCACACCACGGGATGTCAATAAAACGGCGAGCGCTATATCAACCTTGCGTGGATCTCCCTCGTCAACCATAAACCGATCCATATCATGATTGTCTATGAATGTTACTTGATCGATAACCTCATCGTATGCCGATGCTGTATCTTGAATCATTTGGTTAAATCCATACCAATCATCGCTGTTATTGCGCAATACTTGGCGAAGCTTTTGTCCGAAACGAAAATCAAGTAAACTCATTCCACTTTCATTCGCGAAGAAGTGATTATTGGAATCAACTTCATTTTCCGACAAAAACCATTCCCCAAATGTAAAGACAGGACGATAGTCATAAACCTCATCCATGAACGATTTTTGCCAGCCGAATGGCATGTGCTTAACCGCATCCATGCGGATACCGTCAATCCCCATATCGAGCCACAATTTTATCGCATCTTTTAAATATTTATCAATAAATTGATTTTGATGATTAAAGTCTGCCAAATCAAACAAATTCCGATAAATACCATCCTCTAAGTTTGAAAACGTCGTTCCGCCATTGTGATGGAAATAACTATTGGTATCATTTGTGTAACCACCAATTAACGTACCGTTATCATAAAGACGACCATTTTCCATATAAGAAGGATTAGTTTCTGAAGCAGGAGAAGTATGATTCGGTGCAAAGTCAATGATTACTTTTATTCCTTTAGCATGTGCGGCATCGACTAAGCGTTGGAAATCACTTAGGGTACCGAAGAAGGGGTTCGTCTTTTTAAAGTCACGTGCCCAATAACCGTGGTATGATGTAGAGCCATCGGCATCGTTCATAACAGCAAATACATTTTCCACTGGTTGGGATATCCATATCGCTGTTACACCCATTTCTGTTAAATATCCATCGTTAATTTTGTTAATAATACCTTGCCAATCACCACCGCAATACTTGCGTAAATTCGTACATCCTGAGCTAAATAAGGATCCACTTGGATTATTAGATGTATTTCCATCCACAAAGCGGTCTACCACAATTTGATAAACAATATCCGATGTAAAGTTTACCTTATTAAGATTTCCAGCTGCTTCAACGGTAACTTTCTGTGTATCAGAAACCCAAAAAAATGCACTGAATACAAGTGACATGCTCAAAACCACCGAAAGCCATCTGTTCATGCAATGATCCTCCTTATACTTAATAATAGCTTTTAAAATGGTAGAGTTGCTAAGGATGACCTCACCTCCTAATATATAAAAAACCCCGTCATATCAATAAAGATACGACGGGGTTGTGTTTCCATCTCCAATCAATGAAAACAAGCATTGCCCTCAGATTAAAACACCAACAACGAAGTCATTTTTATAATATTCTGTCTGTTATTTCTTGTCAAGACGGTAAGTGGCAAGGAAGGTAAAAAGGAACAAGAATTATTATTTCGTCTTAAGAAGTTGTTTTCCAACTCCCTTTCCCCGGCTCACATCTCGAACATACGCACTCACCTCTCAGCGATCTGATACCTTACTTTTACACCAGCCTTTAATGTCTTTCTTCGTCTTCAGCGACTACACATAAATTTGCGGCAATAGTCGATTCCCATTTTTCTAATGACGGTACTGTCGTTTCAACGTTGCTTGTCCTGCCGCAATTCCTTGCTTGTAAATTTCCTTAACTTGCAGCAATCCTCTATATTAAAAATCCCTCCTTATTTTCATTTTCGTTAAATTTGTAAGCATTATGTCATTATTTTAATCTTAATTTTTGTTAAGATATCTTTTTCGACATGATATACACTTTGACCATTCATATAACTTCATTCATGTTCTAATTTGTTTATCAAACTTTTTGCTTCTTTAGCATCTCCCTTTAAATACAATTATAGTTCCCTTCTGCCTATTTGAAGGGAACCTCCGCATGGCTAAAAATATAAACGAAGCTAAAAAACATCAACTGCTAATGGTGAACGTCTTGAAAAGTAATCACGCGATGGTTAATTTGGTGACTTTTGCTTTTTTGAAATCACATCACATTCCTCTTCTTTTATTATTGTTCTGTGGCAAGTGCTTCTCTATCCTCCGCCATTGGTGGCTGTTCCACCCATTTGTTTTTAATCATCAAACTAAACGCATCCTTCATATACTGCGCAAGTTCCGCCATGAACCTTGCATAATGAAGGGATAAGTCCGCGCGCTGGCAAGATCCTATCGCTGTTCCATACAGAGACAAGGTAGTAGAACCAAAAAGGGTCTTATGATACATCATCAAGCGATCAGAAAAAGGGGCAACGGTAGAATTTGTAATTTCCGCTTCCTCTGATTTTGGAGTAGAGAGCTGTTCTTGAGATAAGATGGATTCCATGACTTCAACTTGTTTCGTGTAAATTTCTACCCCTCTCCATAAATGTTTGCTGACTTCTTTGGATTGAGCTACTTGAGCGAAAGCCATCGTAAAGGCTTTGCTTAGCTGAATTTTTTTCAAATCCCAATATACATGGCTAATCTCTATACAGCTGAGCGGCCTTTTTCCTCCTAGAAAGCTTCCCATAAAACGTTTACTTTCAATAAACTCCACCTCTTTACGAGGATAGATGTATGGGGGCCTTGATACAAATCCTTTTTGCAATAGTAGATCGATGGACTGATTAAAGAGTTCCATCGATTCATCTTCACATTGAATAAAGTAATCCCTTACATCTTTACGTATCGCTGTGGCGATGGCACCAGCATACAAAGCCATCCCGTTAACCGCCATCAAGTACGTGTAAGTTAAACAAATTTCGTCTGAAAACAGCCTAGGAGCACTCAGATTGATATCGGCCTCATTAAATCCGTGAGGAATCGGGAACTCATCTTGACTTAAATAGTCCTTTACTTTTGTTATGTGGCTCTCTGCTAATTTAAAGGCAAACTCTAGAATAGGACGAATAGATGCATCCTTCACAATATTCAACATGTATTTGTAAACACAAATGGCCATTGTGTCACTTTGATATTGCGACCAAAGGGCAGCAATCTCTGGGGCAGTTAGCCTTATATAATTGGGTGTTTGTTTGCTTACATTGTCAATCTCCTGGTTCATATGTTGTATCCCTCCACCATTCTTTGTTTCGTGTATGTATTATTATGCACAGAAACAGATTTCTCATATGTGGTATTATTCCCGTTGATTTGTAAAATAACATAAATAAAAATCATGTCGTTTATGCATACTACTTTTAATTATGGATTAAGCACGATTTGGCCATTCCTAAATAAATAAGACAGGAAGCTTATTTGCTCCTGTCAAGTTTATTTTTTAAAACATGGATTTTAGTTTATAAAAGAAAATTAACCAATTAGGGATCATATATGATGGGAAAGTTAGATAACAATTCTGCTTTTCGATTCCTCGTTTATTGTATGAATTTGACCCATTTCTTCTCCTCTTATCTATAACTAAATGTAACAATGATTTCGGACTGAAAAGCTTCAACATTTACCTGAAGGTTATCAATTTTTTTAGTGCCTAAATTTTTCATGAAAGTCTCTAGGCTATTGTAATTCATCCAAAACTCCTGATGTGAGTGATAAAGAGGGTATGATGTTAGTCTAAAAAGTGGACATGGAGAACAGGGAGATGATAATAAACTTAATTCCAATAGGTTCGAGGTGTCCAATCATGAAAAAGAGAACATTTGACAAAGAGTACAAGATTCAAGCGGTTGAGTTATGCTTGGAGGGGGACAAGTCCATCGCCCAAGTGGCAAAAGAGTTAGGTTTGGCTTACAACACTCTTCACCGTTGGGTGAAAGAATACAAAGAAAGCAACGGAAAGAGTTTTGTGGGTTCAGGCAACATCAAGCCACAAAATCAAGAAATCATTGAGTTACGCCGTCGTAATCAAGAGTTGGAGGAGGAATTAGCGATCCTAAAAAAGGCGTTAGGCATCTTCACCAGAAACCAGAAGTAATTTACGCATTCATTTTTCAACACCGAAACGAATTTCGCGTGGTGAAGATGTGTCAAGTGCTCGGTGTTTCAAGAAGTGGGTATTACGACTGGCTCAAGCGTCCGAAAAGTAAACAGAAAAAACGAAAAGAACAACTCACTCAACAGATTCGAAATGAGTATCTAAAGTCCCGTAAGATTTACGGAAGCCCGAAAATTACGCAAGAACTAGGCAAACAAGGGATTCGAGTGTCTCAAAAGACGGTCGCTCGCATCATGAGGGAAGAAGGCTTGAGATCCATTACCGTCCGTAAATTCAAAGCCACTACGAACAGTAACCATCCTTACAACGTATATGACAATCTATTGAAACAAAACTTCCAAGCAACGGCTCCGAATGAAGTATGGATGGCAGATATTACGTACATTTCTACCGATGAAGGCTGGTTGTATTTAGCCAGTATCATGGATTTATATACTCGCAAGATGGTAGGATGGTATATCGATACACGAA